>NZ_LT559262.1:1976147-2305505 GCF_900083545.1 Alistipes provencensis
GGCATGGTGGTTCTATTCGTCGTGCCTCGGGGTCTTCTTCGTGGCGCTGCCGTTCTCGCGTTACATGCACATTTTTACGGAGATACCCCTCATCTTCCTGCGCCACTACAAACTGCGCTCGGGCGAGAAGGAGTCCTCCTACGATAATTTTCAGGTCGAGGCCTGCTCGCGCTGCGGCATCTGCATCGACCCCTGCCAGTTGCAGAGCGTGTTGGGTATCAACGACGTGCAGTCGGTTTATTTCCTGCGCGACCGCCGCTATAACATGCTGCGCCTGCAGACGGCCGACAACTGCCTGATGTGCGGACGCTGCGTCGAGAAATGTCCCGTGAACATCGACCTCAATACCCTCCGGATCAACTCGCGCGACAAGATGCGCAACGTCCCCGACGAACGTCGCTACGGCTATTTCAAGGGGCTCGACCGTTCCGCGGGCGAGGGTAAGGTGGGCTATTTCGCGGGCTGCATGACCCTGCTGACGCCGCGCACGATGTCGGCTATGTCGACGATCTTCGACGCTGCGGGCGAGGAGGTTTGGTGGGCCGACCGCGAAGGCGGCGTCTGCTGCGGGCGTCCGCTCAAACTGGCCGGCGAGACCGACTCGGCGCACAAGATGATGCGTTACAATGAGGAATTGTTCCGCAAACACGGCATCACGACCCTTGTGACGTCGTGCCCGATCTGCCTCAAGGTGTTCCGCGAGGATTACAGCCTGTCGGGTATCGAGGTGCTGCACCATTCGGAGTACATCCTGCGCCTGATCCGTACCGGCCGCCTTGCGCTGGAACACGGGGCTACGCGCTTCACTTACCATGACCCCTGCGAACTGGGGCGCGGCAGCGGCATTTACGACGAGCCGCGCGCCGTGATCGAGGCTGTGGGTGAACTGCTGGAACCCGCCTCGACGCGCGAGAACGCCCTCTGCTGCGGCTCCTCGGTGGCCAACACGGCCATTTCCGACGGCCAGCAGGTCCGCATCGCGCAGTCGGTCGCCGCGGAGCTCGACGCCACGGGTGCCGACGTGATCGTCACGGCGTGTCCGCTCTGCAAGAAGGCCATCGGCCGCGGTACGAAAGGCGAAATCCGCGACTTGGCGGAAATTGTGGCTGCTAATATCCGTTGATTATGGGACAATATAAGTATGGCGGCCGCAACCTGAAGCGGGAGGCCAATCTGATTCTTTACGGAGTCCCGGCCTCGTGGTCGGGCTATCTGGTGTTCGATTATGCGTATGCCGATTCCGGGCGGGGTTTGTTCCGGCTTTTCTCTCCGGAGATGCGCCCCTATGTATTTGTGGCGCTCGTGGCGTTGGTGGTCGGATTTGCCTATGCAGGGTATCGGAGGATCGTCGGCGGGCCCAAAATCGAGGGTGACATACGGATCGAAGCGGGCAAATTGCGCATGACTGTTCAGCACGGGAACCGGACGGAACACGTCGAACTGGAGATTCCGGAACTGACGTTTGTTGAGAACGACGAAGAGCGGGTGCGTATCGTTTCGTCGAAAGGTGAATATATTTTCAATAGCAGCGGTTTTGAATCCGAAGGCGTTTATGAAAAATTCCAGTCGGAAATGACGTGTGAGAAGTATAAAAAATAATTTTTTGCGGCTGACAGCGAGATGGATAGGGCCTGTCCGGACATTTGGCTGTAAGAAATATTTGCAAAATCCGGAATTTTGTCTTATCTTTGCACACGCAAAAGCGATAGATCATATCTAAAGACATATCGCGGGATGGAGCAGTTGGCAGCTCGTCGGGCTCATAACCCGAAGGTCGAAGGTTCGAGTCCTTCTCCCGCTACTAAATCAAAAAGGAAGCATCAAATGCTTCCTTTTTGATTTAAATATCCGAGGGAGGACGAGAATCGCAGCCAATTCTTCTCCCGCTGCCTTGAGGCTGAATCGAAAGATTCGGCCTCTTTTCTTATCGGAAGCCTTGTGCCCGCATCACTGCCCGGAACATGCTTTTGACGACGATTTTATGGAACGGGCGGATCAGGGTGAAATAGGCGACTCCCAGTTTGTTGTGGTACTGCACCAGCGTGCTGAGGTAAATGTTCCGGCCCTCGATATAGACCGACAGATAGGCTTTCAGGTGCTTGTCGTCGAGGCTGACGACCATCTCGTCCGCCGTTTTCGCCGCGACGGTCATCATGCCGAGGCTCTCCCCTTTTTCCAGCGCCTCTTTCAGCGCTTCCCGGTTGCCGTTGGTCTCGGTCTTCAGTCCGAAAGGCCTGACCAGCAGGTTGCGGAGTTTGAAAAGAAACGCCAGCCAGCCGGGCATCGTCGTCCAGAACGCGGCCATGAGTTTCTCCGGCGGGATGCGTTCCGTGCCGGGGAATTCTCCCCGGAAGCAGTCGGTGTAATCGGCGGTGTACTGCGCAACGATCGAGTGTGCCGGAAGCGGCGATTGGCGTATTTTCATGGCGAGTGGATAGCGGCAGCCCACGGGCTGCCCGGTTTTGGGTAAAGATACGAAAAATCGGTGGTCGGGTTATCCGGGAGCGATTTATTTTGTATCTTTATCTGCGTGGCGGGCTCGTTTTGTAAAAAGCCGGATGCGGGGTTCCGCAGGATAGGCCGGAGATGACCGCGGCGCGCAATTTGCAGGGAACGGACCGTAATACATAAAATTCTTCGAAGCCATGAAAGAGAACAAAGAGACGACATGCACCCCTTGTGAGGAGAAATTCGAGCGTAACATCGACGCAATGGTCAAGGAGGGCGAAGCTCCCACGGCGAAAGAGCGCCAACGGCGGGAGCAGGAGGTGAAATCGGCGTTTGCCGAGACCGCGAAGGAGCCGAAATAACCGCTCCAACAGGTATGAGGGCGTCCGCACGGAAATGTGCGGACGTTTTCGTTTGTGGCGGGTTGCAAAAAAGGCCTGTCGGCTCCGGGAGTGTGGCGATATTTCCGGAAAATGATTATCTTTGCGCGATTCACTCAGGTTAGAATTACGATGAAAAAAAATATTTTGAAAACCATCGGAAATACCCCGATGGTGCGGATTAACCGGCTGTGCCCGAATCCGAACGTCAACATTTATGCGAAGCTCGAGGGATTCAACCCCACGGGCAGCATCAAGGACCGCATCGCGCTCAAGATGATCGAGGCGGCCGAGCAGGACGGGCGGCTGACCCCCGGCAAGACCATCATCGAACCCACGTCGGGCAATACGGGCATCGGACTGGCCATCGTGGGGATCGTCAAGGGCTATCCCGTGGAGATCGTGATGAGCGAGGCGGTGTCGATCGAGCGGCGGAAGATCATCCGTTCCTACGGCGCCAAGGTGATCCTGACGCCCGCTGCCGAGGGTACCGACGGAGCGATCCGGCTGGCGCGGAAAAAGGTGGCCGAGAATCCCGACGCCTATTTCATGCCCGACCAGTTCGCCAATGCGAGCAACTATCTGGCGCACTACCAGTCCACGGCGCTGGAGATCTGGCAGCAGACCGGCGGCAAGATCGACTACCTCGTCTGCGCCATCGGGACCTCGGGGACGCTGATGGGCATTTCGCGCTTCCTGAAGGTGATGAAGCCCGACATCAAGGTCGTCTGCGCACAGCCCATTCGGGGACACTACATTCAGGGTTTGAAGAACATGGAGGAGGCCATCGTGCCCGACATCTACGACCCGTCGCAGATCGACGTGCAGGAGATGATCGAGAGCGAGGAGGCGATCGCCATGGCCCGGGAGATCATCGCCAAGGAGGCGATTTTCGCCGGCATGAGCAGCGGTGCGGCGATGCTGGCGGCCGCACGCACGGCGGAGAAGATCGAGCGCGGCAACATCGTGGTGGTCTTCCCCGACCGGGCCGAGAAATACCTGAGCACGACGATGTTCGACGAGTTCTCGGACTGAAAATCCCGATACGAACCGAAAAATCCCGCGACCGGATGCCCGGTGCGGGATTTTTTCATGCGCCCGAAGCGCTTTATTGCTGGTTTCTGTAGGCCTCGACGCCGCTGCGTAGGAACTCCACGAATCCGGGCACGCTGAGGTCGTAGCCGCGCGGCGGCACGAGCTCTTTTCCGTCGCGGCCCTGCAACACATAGTAGGGCTGGGCGTTGACCCCGAAGGTTTTCAGGGCGTAGTAGGAGTTGATCTTGCCGAGGCTTTTCAGCACTTTCCCCGAATCGGTCGTGACCCATTCGCTCTCGGGAAGCACTTTCTTGTCGTCGGAGAAAAGCGCGACGATCACATAGTCGTTGCGCAGGATGTCCAGCACCTGCGGATCGGACCACACGCGGGCCTCCATTTCGCGGCAGTTGACGCATCCGTGGCCCGTGAAGTCGATGAAGAGGGGTTTTCCGACCTTCGCGGCATAGGCTTCGGCCTCCGGGAGATCGAAGAAACCCTCGAGGTTGTGCGGCAGGTGGAGGAAATCGCTGTGCTTGGGTTTCCGCCCGTCGACGGTCAGCAGCATGCGCGCATCGCCGCCGGTCGTTGAAACCGGGCCGCCCTGTCCGACGACGAAGTCCTGCGTATGCAGAGGCGGGAGGTAGCCCGAGAGACCTTTCAGCGGGGCTCCCCACATGCCGGGGATGAGGTAGACGACGAACGAGAACGTGACGATCGCCAGCGCCAGACGGCCCACGCCCAGATAGGGCATGTCGCTGTCGTGGGCGAACTTGATTTTCCCCAGCAGATATAATCCCAGCAACGAGAAAACCACGATCCAAACGGCGAGGTAGATTTCGCGGTCGAGCAGCCCCCAGTGGTAGGTCTGGTCGGCTACCGAGAGGAATTTCATGCCCAGTGCGACTTCGATGAATCCCAGTACGACTTTTACCGAGTTGAGCCATCCGCCGCTTTTGGGCAGTTTCTTGAGCATCGCGGGGAAGAACGCGAAGAGCGTGAACGGCAGTGCGAAGGCCAGCGAGAAAGCCAGCATGGTGATGATCGGAGTCCAGAACTCTCCGGCGGTGGATTTGATGAGCACCGAGCCCACGATGGGGCCCGTACAGGAGAACGACACCAGCACAAGCGTCAGGGCCATGAAGAAGATGCCCGCAAGCCCCTTGGAGTCGGCTTTGGAGTCGGTTTTGTTCACCATCCACGAGGGCATCGTGATTTCGAACGCCCCGAAGAACGATGCGGCGAAGACCATGAACACGAGGAAGAACAGGATGTTCGGCAGCCAGTGCGTGGCCAGCCAGTTGAAGATATCGGCCGTCACGGCGTCGCCGCCCAGCACGCGGGTGATGAGGATGATGGCGGCGATGGGCAGCGTGTAGAGGGCTACGATGAAGAATCCGTACATGCCGGCACGGATGCGGCCCAATGCGGGGCTTCCGGCGCTCTTCATGAAGAACGAGACGGTCATCGGGACCATCGGGAAGACGCAGGGGGTCAGCAGGGCCGCAAAGCCCCATAGGATGGCTTCGATGATCAGCGCCCACAGCGATCCGCCGCCTGCGGCGTCTTTCTGCGCGGGAGCGACCTCGGCGGCCGGGGCTTTTTCAGGCTCCGCCGGGGCGGTTGCCGCCGCACTCCCGGGCGTCGAACCCGCGGGAATGGCAATCGTCAGCTCCGTGTCGTCGGGGGGCATGCAGCTCGTGTCGTTGCAGAGCATCCACTCGATCTGGGCCTTGACGGAGGATTCCGGCACCGCGAGTTTCACCCGCTGGGCGAACCGGGCCTTTCCGGCGAAGGTGCCGATCTCCATCTCGAAGGTCTTGTCGTAGTGGCGGTCGGGTTGGGTGAGCTGCTCGACGTCGCCCTCGAGGGTCACGCCCTCGCCGGGCGTAAAGACGATGGTGGTGGCATTGGGGCCGCCCTCGTAGGGGCCCATGTCGTACATATGGTAGGGTGCCGGGATCGAGGTTTCGAGCACGATCCGGTAGGCGTCGCCTTCGAGGTGCTCCACCGTGCTTTTCCAGTCGGCGTTCTGCGCTCCGGCTGTCGCGGCGAGGAGGGCCGCAATGACCGGCAATAGGCTGCGAATCAGTTTGTACATAGTCGTAACGCGTTATATTTTGACAAATATACGGGTTTTTTGCGGAAAATGAGTACATTCGCATAATGATTCGAATGTCACTCGTCATCCCCACCCATAACCGTGCCGCACAACTCATCGCGGCGCTTGAATCCGTCGTGCGTCAGAACCTGCCGCCGCACATGTGGGAATGCGTGGTGGTGAACAACAACTCCACGGACAATACTGTGATGCGTTTCGAAAATTTTGCCGAGGCGCATCCGGGCGTCACCCTGCGGCTCGTCACGGAGGAGGGCCCCGGTGTGTCGTATGCCCGCAACCGGGGGTTGCAGGAGGCCAAGGCGCCGCTGGTGGCTTTCATCGACGACGATGAGCGGGTGAATCCGGGGTTCCTGCGTGCCTATCTCGACTTTTTCGACACGCATCCCGAGGCCGTCGTGGCCGGGGGACGCATCGTCGCCGAATATCCCAAGGGGCGTCCCGGCTGGATGTCGAAATACGTCGAGATGCCGATCGCCAATCCGATGGATTTCGGTCCCGACGTGCGTCCGTTCCCTGCGGGACGGGTTCCGGGGGGCGGCAACATGGCTTTCCGGCGTGCCGGACTGGCGGGTTACGGCGGATTCGATCCCACGTTGGGACGCGTGAACGGCGAGTTGATCGGCGGTGAGGAGAACGACTTTTTCGAGAGACTTCTGGCGGGCGGCGAGACGATCTGGTATGTGCCGGACGCGGTGATGTGGCATGTCATTCCGCCCGCGAAACTCACCGAGACCTATTTCCGGAAACTGAGCTACAACGTCGGTGTCAGCCAGCGGCTCCGGGCGCAGATTCACCGCCGGCTGCCCAAGACCTACGTCCTTGAACTGGCCAAATGGGTGGCGACACTCGGGCTGTGCCTGACGATGCCTCCCCGCAGGTCGGTCTGGCTGCTGCGCATGCGCAGCGAGATCAGCCGGGGCCTGTTCACGAAGATAAAATGAAAAACCGCAGCCGAAAGCTGCGGTTTTATTTTTTAGAACAAATACTTCTCGTTTTTCACTTTGCTGACCAACCGGTGGATGTCGGCCCATGCCTCCTCGCCGAAAGTCGTGCCCACGACCTCGATCACCTTGCCGGCGGTGATGGCGCCGATCGTCCCGCACTGGCGGAGCGAAAGCCCGTCGCAGAGTCCCGCGAGGAAGCCCGCGGCGTAAAAGTCCCCGGCTCCGGTGGTGTCCACGCGCTTGGCCGCGGCCATGATGCCCACATGTACGACCTCGTCCCCCTGCTTGATCATCGCACCCTTGATGCCGATCTTGACCACGGCCAGTTCACACATCTCGGAAATGGCTTGCAGGGCGTTCAGCGGCTCGCCTTCGCAGGTGAAGGTCTTGGCCTCGTCCTCGTTGGCGAAGACGATGTCCACATAGTCGCGCACCAGTCCGCGCAGGAATTCGAGGTTCTCGGCGACGATGTTGAAACTTGCCAGATCGATGGCGACCTTCAGTCCGCACTCTTTGGCTGTGCGGGCGGCTTTGAGGATCAGTTCGTGGTTCTGGACCAGATACCCTTCGACATAAAGGCAGTCGTAGCCGTCGAAGATCGTCGGTTCGATCTCGTCGGCCGAGAGCTCCAGCGCGGCGCCCAGATGGGTGACCATCGTGCGCTCGCCGTCCGCCGAGATCAGCGACACGCATTTGCCCGAACGCTCTTTGCCGCGGAAGATGATCGGCTCGATGCCGAGGTTGTCCAGCGCCTGCACGAAGAAATCGCCCGTGGTGTCGGGACCTACCTTGCCGATGAACCCGACGCTGCTGCCCAGTTGCGCCATGGCCCGGATGGTGTTGCCGGCCGATCCGCCGAGCGAGAGCGAATAGGGGAGCCCTGCCACCGATTTCGAGATCTCGGTCTGCAGTTTGGTGTCCACGAGGCTCATCGAGCCCTTGGCTAATTTGAACCTCCCCAGCACGGAGTCGGTTTTCAGGTTGACCAGCATGTCCGTAAGGGCGTTGCCGATGCCGATGACGCGTTTCATTTGCTTGAGTTCGGGTATTTTTCGGTTCCTATATCGACAGTATCTTTACGAGGTCCAGCGCACCGCGGTCGATGCCCTTGTCGTGCTTCACGGCCTTGGCGAAAGGCACATAGACGATCTTGCCGTTCATCGTGCCGATCATCACGTTGCGCTGCCCGTCGAGGATGGCCTCGATGGCCGCCTCACCCATGCGCGAAGCGAGGATGCGGTCCACGGCCGTCGGCGAACCGCCGCGTTGGATGTGGCCCAGAATCGTCACACGGGCGTCGTACTGCGGAAACTCCTTCTTCACACGTTCGGCCAGCGCCGTGGCGCCGCCCGTCTTGGGGTTCTCCGCGACGATCACGATCGCCGAGTTCTTGCTCTTGCGGAAGCCGTGGTTGATGAGTTCGGCCAACTGGTCGACCTCGGTCTCCATCTCCGGGATGATCGCGGCCTCGGAACCCGTGGCGATGGCGCTGTTGAGCGCCAGATAGCCTGCCGTGTGGCCCATCACCTCGACGAAGAACAACCGTTCGTGACTCGACGCCGTGTCGCGCAGTTTGTCGACCGCCTCCATGATGGTGTTCAGCGCCGTGTCGTAGCCGATCGTCGAATCGGTTCCCCCGAGGTCGTTGTCGATCGTTCCGGGAAGACCCACGATCGGTACGTTGAACTCCTCGGCGAAGATGCCCGCGCCGGTCAGCGAACCGTCGCCGCCGATCACCACCAGTGCGTCGATTCCCGCGGCGACCATGTTGTCGTAGGCGGCCTTGCGGCCTTCGGGAGTCGTGAACTCCTGACTGCGCGCCGTCTTGAGGATCGTGCCGCCCAACTGGATGATGTTGCTGACGCTTTGCGACTTGAATTCGACGATCTCGTTGAATACAAGTCCTTTGTATCCGCGCATGATTCCTTTCACGGTAAATCCGTTGAAAATCGCGCTGCGCGTCACCGCGCGTATTGCGGCATTCATGCCCGGGGCGTCACCGCCCGAGGTCAGGATGCCGATGCTTTTGATTCCGGCCATACTCTCATTTGCTTTTAAGACAAAACTTCCCAAAGGTACAAAAAAGTCGGATGGATTCAAAACCGAATCGTGTGCGGCTCGGCAGAACCTCCCGACAACTGAAAGGGTCGTTACGCCCCCAAAGGTAGTAAAATATTTTAAAAATTTCAAAAAATAAGGGCGGCCCAAAAAGGATGCCGCCCTCCGAAAATGAACTTTTTATTTGAAAACTGCGCAGCGCTTATTCCTTTGCGTCGGTTAGGGAGTCCGCCCGGTCACCGGCGGTGATGCTCACCGAGGCTTTTCCGCCTTTTCCGCCGGCCTGAACCGAGACCTCCTTGCCGTCGGCGTTGACCCGCAGGCGTCCCTGTTTCTTGTCGACCGTGATGTCGATCGACTTCGAGGGCACGGCGATGTGGAGAATCTTGCGCCCCTCCTCGATCACGCTCTCGTCGTCGTAATCTTCGAGCAGGCGCTCCAGCGTCGTGGTGTCGCCGTCGATGACGATCTCGCTCCGGAACACCTGTTCGATGGCGTCGCGCCTCTTGCGGAGCTTGTCGCCCACGTTCTCGCGGATGGCCACGCACGAAACGGCGATGATCGAGGCGAGCCACAGCAGGAAGATGGCCAGAACGGTCTTGCCGCCGGGTTTGCGCGAGGCGATCAGGCACATCAGCACATAGATCAGCAGGATCAGCGGGATCAGTCCGGCCAGTATGCCGAGGCTTGCGACCCAGATCGAGACAGTGTTGCCCAGAATTTCGGGGGCGAAAAGGCTCTCTCCGCCGACGATGAGGGCGAAGAGCCCGATTATCAGGGCGCAGGCGCCCATGATGAGCCCGAAGACGAGGAATCCGGCGAAGATCTTCAGCAGGATGAGCACGACTTTGCCGAAGACCGAGACCGCCTCGGCGATGATCGGTTTGGCCCGGGCGTCGGGGTCGGCGCAGGCCGAAGCCGCCGTGACGTCGCCGATGGACTGCGCGGTGATCTTCTCGCCGTTCATTTCGAGTTTCTGCCGTGCCGTGCGGGGTGCCGGGACGGCGAACCACATGATGAAGTAGCAGATCAGGAAGATGCCGAACAGGTTGCCGAACATCGGGCTGAACCAAGGCAGGAAAGGAAGCCATCCGAAGCAGGTGAGCAGCAGCGGCAGGAACAGCCCGAGCCGCACCCACACGGGGTCGATGTCGAAATATTTGCCGATGCCGGCGCAGACGCCGCCCAGCTTGGCGTTCTCCGTGTCGCGGTAGAGGCGGCGCGGGATGCGCGGGGTGTCGCAGTGCAGGTCGTGATCGGCACTCTGGTCGGAGATGTCCTCGGCGGAGCCCATCTGCTGGATGATGTTCAGGATCAGGGGCTTTTCTACGACGCGGGTGTTGTCCTGCGCCGAGAGGATCAGTTCGGCGATGCGGGCTTCGATGTCGGCGACAATCTCCGCGCCGTCGGGCGCTTCCCTGTAGCTCTTTTTCAGGCTGTCGAGATAGGCTTCGAGGGCCTCGTAGGCGTCGGTGTCCATCGTGAACGCCACGCCCGATATGCTGCATTTCTTAACCTCTTTCATGGTTGTCGGGTGCTTCGGGAATTAGTTTTTGTGTACGCTGCCGCCGCTGGATTTGCTCAGCGAGGTCTGGCAGTCGCCCGTGTAGTCGATCGACGACCCGCTCGATGCGTTGGCCGTGAGTTTTCCGCTGCAGTCGATGCTGACCTTGGAGGCGCTCGACGTGCTGACGGCGGCGTTGACGGCTGTGAACTTCGCGGCGTCGAGTTTCGATGCCGAACTGAGGTCGGCCGTGAAATTTTCGGCCGAGCCGGTGAGCGCGATCTTCGAGGCGCTCGATGCGTCGACCGTGCAGGCCGCGGCCTGCACCTCCGCGCTGATTTTCGAAGCGCTCGAAGCGTCGATCGAGCATGAGGCGGCCTCCACCGCGGCTTTGATCTTGGCGGCGCTCGATGCGTCGAACAGGAACTTGTCGGCCCGGAGCGTCACGTCGCTGGTGATCTTCGAAGCGCTCGAGGCCTTGAGCGAACGGATGTTCCCGCCGTTGGCCGGAATGGTTACCGTGATGTCGGCGTTCTGGATGTTGTTCACCTTTTGGTCGAGGGTCACGATGAGGGTCTTTCCCTTCGTTTCGGCGACGACCAGATCGATCAGGTTGTCGTCGGCCTCGATGCGGATGTCCGAAGCTTCGGCCGAGATGACGACCTTCACGGCGCGTGAGGCGTCGACGGCGTTGAAGTCGGGAGCCGGGAGGGTCCGGGTGACGATATTGCCGCTGCCTTTGATGCTCTTCCCGAACAGGGGCGCCGCAACGCAGACGACATAGGCGCTTACGGAGAACATGGCTCCGATCAGGACGGCTATCAGCAGAATCTTTTTCATGGTGTATGGTTTTTAGGGTTAATCTTGCGTTATTTTCCGTGGCGGATGAGGCGTATCTGTCCGACGAGTTCATCCCATGTCTCGTCGAGCGTTGCGAGGTATTCGCGGCCCTTGTCCGTGAGCGTATAGTACTTGCGGGGCGGACCCTGCGGCGACTCTTCCCAGCGGTAGGTCAGCAGTCCGGCATTCTTCTGCCGGGTGAGGATCGGGTAGAGCGTACCCTCGACTACGATCATCTCCGCCTGCTTGAGCTCGGCGATGATCTTCGGAGCATACGAGTCCTCGCGCGAGAGAATGGCGAGGATGCAGTACTCCAGAATTCCTTTGCGCATCTGCGCTTTTACGTTGTCTTCGGCCATGTTGCTATGCGTTTAACCTTTTGGGGGCCTTCGGGACGATCAGCCAGAGGATGATGTAAATCCAGAGCGAGAGACCTCCGAAGAGAATCAGGATCAGGGTTCCGATGCGTACCAGTGATGTGTCGAGCCCGAAATACTCGGCCAGCCCGGCGCATACGCCGGCGATGATGCTGTCTTGCGAGCGGAATAACCGCCTGTTGTCGTTCGTTGCCATATTCGTTGTTTTTATCGGTTGCGGTGGATGTTGAATTTGCGGGCGGGCTCCTCGGGAACGACGATCCAGAGGATGATGTAAGCCCAGATCGAAAGACCTCCGAAGAGGATCAGCAGCAGCGTCAGGAGACGGATCATCGTCGGATCGGCTCCGAAATAGGCGGCCAGTCCGCCGCAAATGCCGGCGATCGAGCGCTCCGTGCGCGAGCGGTAGAGTTTGCGGGGAGCCGGTTCACCGGGCTCCTCCCCGGGAACTTCATCCGCCGTCCCGGCCTGCGCCGCGTCGCGGGGTTCCCCGAAATCGGCCGGGGAGCCCATCTGCTCCATCGTCGCACGAACCACGTCGAGCGTGATGACCCGCATGGGCGATGCGACCTTTTCGCGGAAGATCTCCGCCACACGCGTCTCGATGTCGCTCATCGTCTCGGCGTCGCCTTCGGGCAGGCGGCGGCGAATGTCGTCGAAATAACTGCCCAGCACCCGGTAAGCATCCGTGTCGAGGGTGAATGCCATGGAGCCGATGTTCGCGTTTACAGTCTCTTTCATAGTCGTATAAAGTGTTGTCGCTGTTGAGTGTTTTGCGTTTTCTACTATTTTGATAATGCAAATATAATACAGATTTTAGTATTATGCAATACAAAGTACTGAATTTTTTGAATTTTTTTCACACCTACTATATAAACCGGGGGATATTTCGGTGAAAAAATGCCGATCTTTGACTTTGCATTGTTGCGTTTTGCCCCGTTGCTTCGTCTTACAGATACAATGAAGGAATCCGAATTCACCTCACTTGTCCTGCCGCTCCGCGACCGCATGTTCCGATACGCCCGGAACCTGCTGCTCTCGCCGGCCGAGGCGGAAGATGCCGTGCACGACTTGTTGGAGCGGCTGTGGCGTGAGCGCAGCCGGTTGGAAGGGTGCCGCCGGGTCGATTCCTTCGTGATGACCGCCGTGCGCAACCGGTGTTACGACCTGCTGCGCCGGCACCGGGCCGACGGCCGCCGGGACGACGCGGTGGCGGGGTGGACGGAGTGCTCGGCGGCTGCCGAAGCTGACCGCTGGGAGATGCGCGAACTGGTGCGGCGGGCGCTGGCCTGCCTCCCCGAACGCCAGCGGGAGGTGCTCCACCTGAAGGATATCGAGGGTTATCCGACCCGCGAGATCGCCGGAATGGTCGGCTGCGACGAGGCGCAGGTGCGCGTGATCCTCTCCCGCGCCCGCAACGGATTGCGAGAGGTAGTGAAAAAAATGACGGACGATGAACGAACGACACGAACGGATTGAACGGCTCGCGGAGCGCTGGTTTGCGGCGCAGACGACCGATGCGGAGGAGTGCGAACTGCGCGAGTGGTTCCAGCAGGCGACCGATGTGCCGGACTCGCTGCGCGAGGCGCAGGCGCTGTTCGGCGGATTGGACGCACTGGCCGGGGAATGCTCTCCGGAGCAGTGGAAACCCCGTCCCGCGCGGCGCATATCGCTGCTCTGGGGCTTTGCCGCGGCGGCCGCCGTGGTGCTGGGGCTCTTCGTCTGTGCGGAACTGCTGCGCAAACCCTACTGTTATATCGACGGCGTGGCGGTGTACGACAAAGAGGCGGCCCTGCAAACGACGGTCTACCTCGAATCGTTCTCGGCTTTCGAGGATTCGGGACGGATGGTGGACGAACTGATACGAAACAATTAAAAACGATATGCCATGAATAAACTGCTTGTTCTTTTGGGTGTTTTCCTGCTGCCGGGGCTGTGCGTCTCGGCGCAGACGGGGGATTCACGGCCGGCGGACTCCCTCCGGCGGATCGGGGATGTCGATACGGGGCTGGTCACCATGCGGCGTGCCGCCGACGGGAACGACATGGTCCTCGAGGTGGCGGGCTTCGGCATCACGCTCGGACAGGCTCCGCACCGCGTCTCGTCGCAGAGACCCCGCCCGCGGGTCAGCGGCCTGCTGTTCGACGGGATTGAGATGGGTTTCAACTTCCTGACCGGCACCGACTATGCGGGTTATCCGGCCGAAGCGGGGGATTTCCTCGATGTGCGGGGCGGCAATTCGTTCCACTTCGGCGTAACGCCCGTCGGGCTGGCGGTGCGTCTGGACAAACGGGGAAAGTTCGAATTTTCGACCGGCCTGCGCTATACGGTCAACAACTACCGCCTCTCGGACAATTCGATCACGCTGGGCCGCGAGAACGGCCTGATCGTGCCCGTGAAGCTGGACGAGAAGGCTGACAAGTCGAAACTTCGCACCACGTCGCTGGGCATTCCGCTGCAATTCTCGTTCGACCCGGTCCGGCACCTGCGCATTGCGGTCGCGGGTTACTGCGATTTCACGCTCGGGTCCAATGTCATCTGTAAGAAGCCGAAGGAGAAGAACTCCCTTTCCGGGGTGAATCCCTTCCAGTTCGGGATCGGGGGCTCGGTCTCCTACCGCGGATTCGGCGTCTACGTCCGCTACGGCGTGACGTCGCTCTTCAAGAGCAGTGCGGGTCCGTCCTGCCATCCGGTGTCGTTCGGCGTCTGTGTCTTTATGTAAAACCGCAGGGCCATGAGACGATTGATATTGATCCTGCTGGTCATGCTGCCGTTCCTTGTCCGGGGGCAGAACGCCTCGTGGCGGTTCTTCGACCGCTATACCAAGGCCGAGGGGTTCACCAGCGTGCAGCTCGAGCGGAAAATGATGCGGATGATGAGCCGTCAGGCGGCCGAGAAGGGTGACGAGGGATTGGCCCAACTGCTTGAGGGTATCGAATATATCCGCATCGTGGCGCTCGATGCCGGGACGGGGGGTAGGCGGCAGTTCGTCGCCGATGCGGAGAAACTGGCCGCCACGCCGGACTACAAATTCCAACTGGTGATGTCCGGGACCGAGGAGGGGCAGACCACGAAATTCTACATCCGCGAGGCTTCGGCCACCGACAATTCGGAGCTGCTGATGCTGACCTACGGTGCGAAAGAAACGGTCGTGGTGAACATCTACGGCCGGTTCGACCTCAAGCAGGTCGCGCGCCTCTCGACGATACGGCCGAAGAAATAGTTTTGTACCTTTTGATGGCAAAAGGTACCCAAAAACACGGGCTTAAGAAGCCCGTTTTGTGGTCGGTTGCGGGTTTTCACGCTGACTATCCTGTTCTGCGCTCCCGATTCTCGCTGTAACCAATCTCTTATGCGGATGCCTCACAAGACGAAAAAAGGGCCGGACATTGCGTCCGGCCCTTGGTCTTATCGCTTTCAGCGGTTGTTAGTCCTCGAACTTCGCCGAGAGGAACTCACGGTTCAGGCGGGCGATATGCGCGATGGAAATCTGCTTGGGGCACTCGGCCTGACAAGCTCCCGTGTTGGTGCAGTTGCCGAAGCCCAGTTCGTCCATTTTGGCGACCATCGCCTTGGCGCGGCGGGCACCCTCCACGCGGCCTTGGGGCAGCTTGGCGAGCGACGACACGCGGGCGGCAACGAAGAGCATGGCCGAACCGTTCTTGCACGTTGCGGCGCAGGCTCCGCAGCCTACGCAGGCGGCGGCGTCCATCGACTCCTCGGCATCGGCCTGCGGGATCGGAATGGCGTTGGCGTCGGGCACCGAGTTCGTGCGCACCGAGATGAAGCCTCCGGCCTGCAGAATCTGGTCGTAAGCCGAACGGTTCACCACGAGGTCCTTGATGACGGGGAACGCCGCCGAGCGCCACGGCTCGATGGTGATCGTCGCGCCGTCGCGGAACTTGCGCATGTAAATCTGGCAGGTCGTGGCGCCCTGACTGGGACCGTGGGCCTGTCCGTCGATGTGCAGCGAGCACATGCCGCAGATACCCTCGCGGCAGTCGTGGTCGAAGGCCACGGGCTCCTTGCCCTCGTGGATAAGGTTGTTGTTCAGGATGTCGAGCATCTCGAGGAACGAGGTGTCGGCCGAGATGTCCGTTACCTTGTAGCTCTCGAAAGCGCCTTTGGATTTAGCGTCCTTTTGACGCCATATCTTTAATGTAAAATTCATGGTTTCGATTCGATATTAAAGTTCAACGTCAAATGGCCTTAGTCTTTGTAGTTGCGCTGTGCGGGGTGTACGAACTCGAAGTTCAGGGGCTCTTTGGTGAGCTCCGGAGCCTCGTCCATGCCCTTGTACTCCCATACGGCGGCATATACGAAGTGTTCGTCGTCGCGCTTGGCTTCGCCCTCCTCGGTCTGGTGCTCCGTGCGGAAGTGGCCGCCGCACGACTCCTCGCGGTTGAGGGCGTCGCGGGCCATCAGTTCGCCCAGTTCGAGGAAGTCGGCCAGACGCAGCGCCTTCTCGAGCTCGACGTTGAAGTCGTTCTCGCGGCCTACGACCTTCACGTCTTTCCAGAACTCCTTGCGGAGCGCCTGAATCTCGACGATGGCCTTTTCGAGGGACTCCTTCGTGCGGGCCATGCCGACGTTCTCCCACATGATGTGACCCAGCTTCTTGTGGATGTCGTCCACCGACTGCTTGCCGTTGATCGAGAGCAGTTTGGCGATCTTCTCCTTCACGCCCTTCTCGGCTTCGTCGAAAGCCTTGGTGTCGGTCTTCACCTTCGGAGCCTGAATCTTGTGCGAAAGGTAGTCGCCGATGGTGTAGGGCAGTACGAAGTAACCGTCCGCCAGACCCTGCATCAGCGCCGAAGCGCCCAGACGGTTGGCGCCGTGGTCCGAGAAGTTGGCCTCGCCGATGGCGTAGAGGCCCGGGATGGTGGTCATCAGGTTGTAGTCGACCCAGATACCGCCCATCGTGTAGTGCACGGCGGGGAAAATCTGCATCGGCTCCTCGTAGGGACTTACGTCGGTGATCTCCTCGTACATGTCGAAGAGGTTGCCGTAACGCTGTTTGATGATATCCTTGCCCAGACGCGCAATGGCGGTCTTGAAGTCGAGGTATACGGCCAGACCGGTCTCGTTCACGCCGAAGCCTGCGTCGCAGCGCTCCTTGGCGGCGCGCGAAGCCACGTCGCGCGGCACGAGGTTACCGAAGGCCGGGTAGCGGCGCTCGAGATAGTAGTCGCGGTCCTCCTCGGCGATCTGCGAGGGCTTGAGTTTGCCGGCGCGGATGGCCTTCACGTCCTCGAGTTTCTTGGGAACCCAGATGCGGCCGTCGTTACGCAGCGACTCGGACATCAGCGTCAGTTTCGACTGCTGGTCGCCGTGCACGGGGATGCAGGTGGGGTGGATCTGCGTGAAGCAGGGGTTGGCGAAGCCGGCGCCCTTGCGGTAGCACTGGAATGCGGCCGAGCCGTTCGACGCCATGGCGTTGGTCGAGAGGAAGAAGACGTTGCCGTAGCCGCCCGTGGCGATCACGACGGCGTGAGCGCCGTGGCGCTCGATCTCGCCCGTGACGAGGTTGCGGGCGATGATGCCCTTTGCCTCGCCGTCCTCGATGACGATGTCCAGCATCTCGTGACGCGGGTAGCTCTTCACCGAACCGGCTGCGATCTCCTTGTTGAGGGCTGCATAGGCGCCCAGCAGGAGCTGCTGTCCCGTCTGGCCGCGGGCATAGAACGTACGCGACACCTGTGCGCCGCCGAACGAACGGTTGGCCAGCAGGCCGCCGTATTCGCGGGCGAAGGGAACGCCCTGACCGACGCACTGGTCGATGATGAGGTTCGAAACCTCGGCCAGACGGTAGACGTTGGCCTCACGGGCGCGGTAGTCGCCGCCCTTGATCGTGTCGTAGAAGAGGCGGTATACCGAGTCGTTGTCGTTCTGGTAGTTCTTGGCGGCGTTGATACCGCCCTGCGCTGCGATCGAGTGGGCGCGGCGGGGCGAATCCTGGATGCAGAACACCTTGACGTTGTAGCCCAGTTCGCCGAGCGAAGCGGCTGCGGAGGCGCCTCCCAGACCCGTACCGATGATGATGATGTCGAGTTTGCGCTTGTTGGCGGGACTTACGACCTTGATGGCCGTCTTGTGGTTGCTCCACTTCTCGGCGAGAGCCCCGGCAGGAATCTTAGCATCTAATTTGAAAGCCATATTCGTTTGTGTGTTTATTGTTCTCTAAAAGGGATGATTAGCATACGCCTGTGATGCAGGGGCAGAAGAAGTAGACAAGTACCACTGCGGCGAAGCCGAGGAATATGATCGTGGCCACGATGTTGGCGATGCACTTCAGGCGGGGATACCATGTGTCGTTGGCCCATCCCACGGTTTGGAACATCGACCATACGCCGTGTGTGAGGTGGAACCACAGGGCGAAGAACCACACGAGGTAGATCACCACGTTGTACCATTTCGAGAAGGTGTAGGCGATCAGCGCAGCCCCGTCGGTTGCGGCGATCATCTGGCCGCCGACCATCGATTCGTGTCCGCCCAGAATCTCCACGAGCTGCATTTTCGACCAGAAATGGATGAGGTGGATCAGCAGGCCGCCGAGAATGATGAAGCCCAGTACGAGCATGTTCTTCGAAGCCCAGGCCACGCCCGGCTCCTGAACCGTCACGGCGTAACGCTGCGAACCGCGTGCCTTGTAGTTGTTCAGCGTGAGGATCACGGCGTAGATGAAGTGGACCAGAACACCCAGCGCCAGTACGGCCGTACCAGCCAGCGCATACCAGTTCGCGCCGAGGAACGCGCAAATCATGTTGTACGCCTCGGGCGAGATGATCGCCGTGATGTTCATCGACATGTGGAAGAGAATGAAAAGGACGAGGAATGCTCCCGTCACACTCATAACTAACTTCTTGCCGAGCGAGGAATTAGATAGAAAACAGCTCATAATGATTTTAATTTGTTTATATTTGTGATAGTTTGTGTTCCGGTATGTTCAGATTTACGCGCAAAGATAGCCATTGTTTGCGGAATAACAATGGAAACAGACGGGAATTTTATGCCTGAAAGGAGGGTTTTATGACCAAAAAAGAATTGCGCGCCATGATGCGGAAACTCAACCGCGGAATCGCCCCTGCGGAGCGTGCCGCGGCGTCGGAGCGTATCTTCGCCCGGGTGGAGCGGTCGGAGGCTTTCGGCCGGGCCCGCACGGTGGGCGTTTTCTGCTCGCTGGCCGACGAGCCGGAGACGGCGGAGGTGTTTGCGCGGTGGTCTGCCGCCGGCAAACGGCTGGCCGTGCCGCGCGTCGAGGGCGACGTGATGCGGTTCTTCGTATATGATCCCCGGACGATGCGCCCGGGGGCTTTCGGCATTGCCGAACCGGGTCCGGGGGCGCTGGAGTGCGCGCCGCAGGAGCTGGATCTGGTGATCGTTCCCGGCACGGCATTCACCGCCGCGGGGGCCCGGATGGGACGCGGACGCGGTTACTACGACAAATACCTCGCGCTGCCCGGCGTACATGCCGTGAAAATAGGGGTCTGCTATGCCCACCAACTGGTCGGGGAGCTGCCCGCGGAGCCGCACGACGTGGCGATGGATGCAATAATATGCGATGATTGAAACCGGCTGTTCTGCCTTGTTTGCAGGAATGACCGTCCTGTTCGCGGCCTGTGGCCGCGTTTATAAGTCCGACCCACCCCCAAACCCCCGCCTTGGGCAGGGGCTTTATCCGCCTTTGGCGGAAAGGGGGCGGCTGATCGTTGTTTTGAAAATTGAATGAAGTATGGATGCAAAAGAGTTTTCCGCCGCTTATGCGGAGGCGTTCGGACCGGCAGCCGGGCTGCCGCTGCTGTTCTGGTATTCGGAGGAGCCGGTGCGCACCGTTCCTAAAACCGAAGGGTGCTTTTTCAAGGCGCTGGGCGAAGCCTGCGAGGGGTTTCCGGTAAGCCTCAATGCCGGGAATATCGGCTGCGGGGGCGGAAAGTTCTACACCGGGTTCGCCCCGATGCCGCCGTTCGTGCCGACTTTCGTGTCGCAGAAGGAGCATTACAAACAAACGCCCGAAATGGTGCTGGAATTCATCGGCCGGCTCGGGATTCCGGAGGCCTCCGGGGCATGGCTCAACTTTGCGCGCATCGACACCGATGCGGGTATTGAGGTCTTCGGCCGTGCCGAAGGGGTGCTGTTTTTCGCCACGCCCGACGTGCTGTCGGGGCTGGTGTCGTGGGCTGTCTATGACAACAATGCCGACGATGCCGTGCGTGCGCCTTTCGGGTCGGGATGCAGCGCCGTCGTGACGCAGGCCGTGGTGGAGAACCGCCGGGGCGGTCGCAGCGTCTTTCTGGGATTGTTCGACCCCTCGGTGCGTCCGTGGGTCGGGGAGTCGGTGCTGAGTCTGGCCGTGCCGATGTCGCGGATGCGCGAGATGTGCGGCACGATGCGTGCAAGCTGCCTGTTCGGGACTCACGCATGGAACAAGGTGAGGGACCGTATTAATAAATAGACGTTATATGAAGAAAAGAAGAGCGGCGCTGGTGCTGGCCGGCGGCGGAGCGCGCGGCGTGGCCCATATCGGAGCTATCGAAGAGTTGGAAAGTCAGGGTTTTGAAATCAGCGCCGTCGCCGGTACGTCGATGGGTGCGCTGGTCGGCGGCGTCTATGCCTCGGGGCATATGGAGCCTTTCAAGGAGTGGCTGTGCGATCTCGATAAATACAAGGTTTTCAGCTTGGTGGACTTCGCGCTGAGTACCGAAGGACTGGTCAAGGGCGACCGCGTGATGAAGGCCATGAAAGAGCTGGTTCCGGATGTGAAGATCGAGAAGATGCCCGTTCCGTTCACCGCCGTGGCGGCCGACCTGCTCACGGGACGCGAAGTGGTGCTGGAACGCGGCGGACTGTACGACGCCATCCGGGCTTCGATCTCGATCCCTTCGGTCTTCAAACCCGTGCGCCGCAACGGGCAGGTGCTGATCGACGGCGGCACGGTCAATCCGCTGCCGCTGAACCGTGTACGCCGCGAGGAGGGTGATCTGCTGGTAGCCGTGGACGTCAGTGCCCCGTTCGGGGCTCCCGCGCCGAAGACCCGGGTTTCGCTCAATTACTATAAGGTGCTGATCGCTTCGTCGGAGATCATGCAGCAGCACATCACCCAACTGATGTGCCGGCTCTACAAGCCCGACATTCTGGTCGAGATGCCCGCCGACAGCTACGGCATTTTCGAATTCTATCGCTCGAAGGAGCTGATCGAGGCGGGGCGCACGGCAACGCGCGCAGCGCTCGAACGCATGCTGGTCGAGGCCTGAAAACGGCAGGATTTTTGCTCGGGAAAGTAGAAAAATTTGCGACGGCCCGTTTTTGAAGAATTCAAAGAGTAGTGACGCAACTTCACACAGATTTTTTAGGGCCGTCGCAAGAATCGAAGATTCATGGCATGCCTCCCGGCATTGCCCGATTTGCTTGTGCAGCAAAGATAGATAAACTTTCGGGAACTGCAACACCTTTGCCCGAATGTGATATGGGTGCGCCTGAAAGACCGAAAAGGCGTGCCTTTTTTGTGCGGCGGAGTCTCCTTTTTCAGTATGACGGCCGCCCTAATGGGCGATTTACTGCGGCCCGTCACGAAAACACCCCGGAAGCTTTGTGAGCCTCCGGGGTGTGGTTTTCGTGTCGGGAACTCCCGGCCGGGCGGTTAGACGCAGCCCTGTGCGAGCATGGCGTTGGCCACCTTCATGAAGCCGCCGATGTTGGCGCCCACGACGTAGTTGATATACCCGTCGGGCTGGGTGCCGTAGTGCACACAGACCGAGTGGATGTTCTGCATGATGGATTTCAGCTTCGCATCGACCTCCTCGGGCGACCAAGTGAGGCGTATCGAGTTTTGGGTCATTTCGAGTCCCGAGGTGGCCACGCCGCCGGCGTTGGCCGCCTTGCCCGGAGCATAGAGCAGCTTGTTCTGCTGGAAAATGCGGATGGCATCGGGGGTCGAGGGCATGTTGGCTCCCTCGGCGACGCACATGCAGCCGTTGTCGACCAGCGCCTGCGCCTCGCCGCCGTTCAGTTCGTTCTGCGTGGCGCACGGCATGGCGATGTCGCACTTCACGCCCCACGGACGCTCGCCGGGGTAGTAGGTGGCCGACGGATATTTGTCGGCATACTCCTTGATGCGGCCGCGGAAGACGTTCTTCAGCTCCATGACGTATTCCAGCTTCTCGGGGCTGATGCCTTCGGGATCGTGGATGTAGCCCGACGAGTCGGAGAGCGTCACGACCTTGGCGCCCAGCTCGGTGGCCTTCTGGCAGGCGTACTGGGCGACGTTGCCCGAACCCGAGATGCAGACGGTCTTGCCCTCGAACGAGTCGTTGCGCGTGGCCAGCATCTCTTGGGCGAAGTAGCACGTTCCGTAGCCCGTGGCTTCGGGACGCAGCGGGCTGCCGCCCCAGTCGCGGCCCTTGCCGGTGAGCGTGCCGGTGAACTCGTCGCGCAGGCGCTTGTACTGGCCGAACATGAAGCCGATCTCACGGCCTCCGACGCCGATGTCGCCGGCCGGAACGTCGGTGTTCTGGCCGATGTGGCGCTGAAGCTCGGTCATGAACGACTGGCAGAAGCGCATCACCTCGTTGTCGGACTTGCCCTTGGGGTTGAAGTCCGAACCGCCTTTGCCGCCGCCCATCGGGAGGGTCGTGAGGCTGTTCTTGAAGGTCTGCTCGAAGGCAAGGAATTTCAGGATCGAGAGGTTGACCGAGGGGTGGAAGCGGATGCCGCCCTTGTAGGGGCCGATGGCGCTGTTCATCTGGATGCGGTAACCGCGGTTGATCTCGATTTCGCCTTTGTCGTTGAGCCACGGTACGCGGAAGATGATGACGCGCTCGGGCTCTGCGATGCGCTCCAGCACCTTCATCTTCTGCAGGATCGGGCTGGCGACGATGTGGGGCGCCAGCGATTCGGCCACCTCGCGGACAGCCTGATGAAATTCCGGTTCGCCGGGGTTGCGGGCGATGAGCCGGGCCATGAAATCTTCGACGTACTGTTGGACTTGCTCGTTCATAAGCGAATGGATTTTGAGGGGTTTGTAATCTTTTCTCGCCCTAAAAATAGTATATTCATCCGAGTTTTGCAACTTCTTTAAGAATTTCGTAAAATATTTTATTTACCGGGTCCGCGCATTTGCTTACTGTCTGCGGGGCAGCCGGGTCACAGGGCTAAAAATCCGTAATAAAAAATGACGGATTCGCTGCAAATCCGTCATTGAAATTTTTTTCAGATTTTTTTCGGTTTTTTTCCGAAAACACCTGCCTGTCACTTGGAAAAGGCGAATCCGACGTAGACATCCTTGTATTTCGACAGCAGGGCGGCGGCCGTCGAAAGCGAGGAGATTTTACTGCCGAGGGTGGTCATCATCTCCACGAGCCGGGTGACCGGGAAGACCAGCACCAGTTCCGTGCCGCTGATGTAGGCGTGGCCCGGCACCGACCCCAAGTTGATCTTGCCCTTGGCGAAATGGAGCGTCACGACGTGCGTTGCGGCTTCGTATTCGTAGGTCCCCGTGAGGTTGTGCCTGCCCAGCGTTGCCGAGAAAGCGTCGCTGTCGCGTTCGAAGGTGAACGTTCCGGCGCCGGGTTTGATCCCGGCCAACGCATAGGCTTTCGTCAACTGCTTGACGACCGAGCTTTCGAGGGCCGCGCCGCCGAGTTCCGAAGCGAGGTCCTCGCCTTCGAACTTGACGCCCGGACCCGTGTAGTTCCATGTGCCGGCCAGCGCATATTGGGTGAGTTTGCCGTCGGTGGCTTTGTCGGCCGCCGCCGTGGCGGCTTTTTTCAGGGCCTCTTTCCAGTCTTGGGCCGATGTCGTTCCGGCGAGCAGGAGCAAAGCCGCTGCGGATAAAAGGATTTTTTTCATTTTCATAATTCGTCTATTTCCCGGAGCCATGCCGCCGCCGAAGCGTCGGAGGGCATGCGCCAGTCGCCGCGGGGCGAGAGCGCCACCGAGCCCACTTTCGGGCCGTCGGGCATGGCCGAACGTTTGAACTGCTGGGTGAAGAAGCGGCGGAAGAAGACCGTGAGCCACTTGACGATCGCGGTGCGGTCGTAACTCCCTTCGAAGGCCTGTTCGGCCAGCAGCAGGATTTTCGCCGGGCCGTAGCCTGCGCGCAGGAAGTTGTAGAGGAAGAAGTCGTGGAGTTCGTAGGGACCCACGAGGTCCTCGGTCTTCTGGGCGATCCTGCCCTCGGCGTCGGCCGGCAGCAGCTCGGGGCTGACCGGGGTGTCGATGATGTCCAGCAGCGTGGCGCGCGTCGCGGCATCCTTTTCCGTGTCGGCGGCCCACTTCACGAGGTGACGCACCAGCGTCTTGGGGACCGAGGCGTTGACGCCGTACATCGACATCTGGTCGCCGTTGTAGGTCGCCCAGCCCAGCGCCAGTTCCGACAGGTCGCCCGTGCCGACCACCAGTCCGCCCTCCATGTTGGCCACGTCCATCAGTATCTGCGTGCGTTCGCGGGCCTGAGCGTTTTCGTAGGCAGCGCCCCGGTCGTCGGGATCGAGGCCGATATCCTTGAAGTGCTGTGCGCAGGCGTCGCGGATCGGGATTTCACGGATCGTGACGCCCAGTCCGCGCATCAGTTCCAGTGCGTTGTTGTAGGTGCGGTCGGTGGTGCCGAAGCCCGGCATCGTGATGCCGATGATCCCGGCGCGGTCCATTTTCAGGAAGTCGAACGTGCGGACCGTCACGAGCAGCGCAAGGGTCGAATCCAGTCCGCCCGAGATGCCGATGACGGCCTTTTCGGCGCGGGTGTGGGCCATCCGCTGTGCCAGTCCGTGCGACTGGATATGGAATATCTCCTCGCAGCGTTCGCTGCGGTGCGCTTCGTCCTTCGGTACGAACGGCATCGGGTCGATGTCGCGGTCGAGGACTACGCCGCGGAGCCCCTCGGGAATCTCCATTTCGATCACGGTATTCTCCGTCGCCGCTTCGTTCATGCGGAACGAGGTGTTGCGGCGGCGTTCGAACTCCAGCCGTTCGATGTCCACGTCGGCGACGACGAGTTGCTCCTCGGGCGAGAACCGTGCGGCTTCGCGCAGGACGGCGCCGTTCTCGGCGACGATGCCGTTGCCGGCGAACACGAGGTCGGTCGAGGATTCGCCGAAGCCCGCCGAGCAGTAGACGTAGGCCGCGATCGCGCGGGCCGACTGCTGGGCCACCAACTGCCGCAGGTAGGCGTGCTTGCCCGCGGCTTCGGGCGAGGCCGAGAGGTTGAAAATTACCTTCGCGCCGTTCAGCGCCAACTGCGACGAGGGCGGCACGGCGGTCCAGAGGTCCTCGCAGATCTCGATGCCGAATTCCGCGCCGTTGACCTCGAACGTGAGGTCGGCGCCGAAGTCGGCCTGCTGTCCCGCGACGACGATGTGTTCGTCCGAGATCCCGGCTCCCGAGGCGAACCAGCGGTTTTCGTAAAATTCGCCGTAGTTCGGAACGTAGGTCTTGGGAACCACGCCCAGCACCTTGCCCTGCGTGAAGACCACGGCGCAGTTGTAGAGCCCCGACCCGTGGCGCAGGGGAACTCCGGCGATCAGCGTGAGGGGCAGCTTGCGCGTGGCGCGCACGAGCCTTTCCAGCGCTTCGTCGGCCGCGTCGAGCAGCGTCGGTTGCAGCACGAGGTCGCCGCAGGTGTAGGCCGTCACGCCTAGTTCGGGGAACGCCACGATCTCGACGCCCCGCCGGGCGGCCTCGTCGGCCAGCGCCGCCATGCGCTCGGCGTTGTAGTCGCAGTCGCCGACCCGCACATGCGGGATCGCCGCGGCCACTTTCAGAAAACCGAAATTGTCCATAGTAATTCGTACGATTCGCCTGTTCCTGCCTCCCCTCCCCGGAGGGCGGGCAACGGGCCTTGCGGCCCGAAACAGGCGTATGATTAATTTATTCGCACCACAACTGCGCGAGGTTGAGGATCACCTGCTGGGCCTTGCGCATCGTCGTGAGCGAGCAGTATTCGAACTTGCCGTGGAAATTCATGCCCCCGGTGAAGAGGTTGGGGCAGGGCAGGCCCATGAACGAGAGGCGTGCGCCGTCGGTACCGCCCCGGATGGGCCGCACGAGGGGTTTCACCTCCGCCATCTCCATCGCCCGCAGCGCCTTGTCGATCACCTGCGGATGCGGTTCGACCATCTTGCGCATGTTGTAATACTGGTCCTTGAGCGTGAGGGTCAGGACCTCGTCGCCGTATTTCTTTTTCAGCAGGTCGACGGCGGCCCACATGAAGACCTTCTTCTGCTCGAATTTCTCGGCGTCGTGGTCGCGGATGATGTAGCTCAGCGAGGCCTTCTCGACCGTGCCGTTCACGCCTACGCAGTGGTAGAAACCCTCGTAACCCTCGGTGTACTGGGGGCGTTCGGCGGCGGGCAGCAGCGTTTGCAGTTCGCACGCCACATCGATGGCGTTGATCATCTTGGCCTTGGCGTAACCCGGATGGACGTTGCGGCCCTGAATCTCGATCTTGGCGCTCGCGGCGTTGAAGTTCTCGTATTCCAGTTCGCCCTCCATGCCGCCGTCGACCGTGTAGGCGAAGTCGGCGCCGAAGGCTTTCACGTCGAAGAAATCGACTCCGCGGCCCACCTCCTCGTCGGGGGTGAAGCCGATGCGGATTTTTCCGTGTTTTATCTCGGGATGCGCCAGGAGGTACTCCGCAGCGGTCATGATTTCGGCCACGCCCGCCTTGTCGTCGGCGCCCAGCAGCGTCGTGCCGTCGGTGTGGATGAGCGTGTGACCCTTGAAGAAGGCCAGCTCGGGGAAATCCGAAACCTTCATCGTCAGTTGCCCGTTCAGGGCGATGTCGCCGCCGTCGTACTCCTCGATCACGCGGGGTTTCACCTCCTTGCCGCTCATGTCGGGCGAGGTGTCCACATGGGCGATGAAGCCGATGACGGGGGCGTTCTCACACCCTGCCGTGGCGGGGATCGTGCCCATCACATAACCGTACTGGTCCATCGTGACCTCGGTCATGCCGAGGGCCTCCATCTCGTCGCGCAGGGCCGCCAGAAGGACCTTCTGCTTCTCGGTCGAGGGGAATGTGGTGCTCTCCTCCGAAGATTGGGTATCGTAGGAGACATATTTCAGAAAACGTTCTTTCAGGTCCATGTTCGTTGCAGATTAATGGTTACTCTTCTTTTTTGGCCCGCAGGGTGTGCCAGCCCATGTAGCCGATCAGCACGAGATACATGGCCAGGCCCACCCATTCGGCGGCGTTCGACGCGGCCCAGCCCGAAAGGAACCAGTCTACGCCGGCGAATTTCAGGATGGCGCTCACCACGCCCATCAGCGCGCCGCCGGCGATGAAGCCCGAGGCGATCAGCGTACCGCGGTCGAAGCGGGCCTTGTTCAGCTCCTCGTCCTTCGAACGGTTCGAGACGAACCACGCCACCAGTCCGCCCACCACCAGCGGGGCGTTCAGCTCCATGGGGATGAACATGCCCAGCGCGAACGCGAGGGCCGGAATACCGATCGACGTGAGCACCAGCGCCAGCGCCGCACCGCAGAAATAGAGCATCCACGGGGTCTGCCCGCCGGTCATCAGGGGCTGGATCACGGCCGCCATCGCGTTGGCCTGCGGGGCCACGAGCGCGCCCTCGCCCACGAATCCGTAGGATTTGTTGAGGATGATCATCACCCCGGCCACGGTGGCCGCAGCAACGAACGTGCCGAGGAATTTCCACGCCTCCTGCTTTCGGGGCGTGGTGCCCAGCCAGTAGCCGATTTTGAGGTCGGTGATGAAGCCGCCGGCCATCGAGAGGGCCGTGCAGACTACGCCGCCGATAATCAGCGCGGCGGTCATGCCCGTCGTGCCGCTCAGGCCGACGCTCACGAGCACCAGCGACGAGAGGATCAGCGTCATCAGCGTCATGCCCGAAACAGGGTTCGTACCCACGATGGCGATGGCGTTGGCCGCCACGGTCGTGAAGAGAAACGCGATGACGAAGACGATCAGGATGGCCGTGACGGACTGCGCCCAGCCGTCGAGCAGTCCGAAATGGAAGAAGACGAAGATCGAGACGAGCGTGGCGATCAGAATGGTGAGGATGCGCTTCATCGAGAGGTCGCGCTGCGTGCGCTCGGGAGCTGCGACGGCGCTCTTGCCGCCTCCGAACTCCGAAACCGCGAGGCCCACGGCCTGACGGATGATCTTCGACTGGCGGATGATGCCGATGATGCCCGCCATGGCGATGCCGCCGATGCCGATGGGTTTGCCGATGAAGGCGAAGAGGTTCTCGGCCGTGAAGATCGACTGCGGGTCGGCGAGGATGTCGGCGCGCGTTACGCCCAGCAGCGAGATCATCGCGGCGGGATCGACGGCCTCGGCCAGTGAACCCACCACCGGGACGATCACGAACCACACGAGGCACGAACCGGCGGTGATGATCATGGCGTATTTCAGACCGATGATGTAGCCCAGACCCAGCACGGCGGCCGAGGTGTTGAGCGAGAAGACCACCTTGAACTTGTCGGCGGCCATGCTTCCCCATTCGCAGATGCGCGTCGAGACCGACTCGGTCCAGAGGCCGAACGTGCCGACCACGAAGTCGTAGAGTCCGCCCACGAGTCCGGCGACGGCCAGCAGTTTGGCCTGATTGCCGCCCTTCTCGCCTGAGACGAGGACCTCGGTGGTCGCCGTGGCCTCGGGGAAAGGATATTTGCCGTGCATCTCCTTGACAAAATATTTGCGGAAGGGGATCAGCAGCACGATGCCCAGCAGTCCGCCGAACAGCGACGAGAGGAACACCTGCCAGAAGGCGGCGTCGAGCCCCAGAATGTAGAGGGCCGGGAGGGTGAAGATCGCTCCGGCGACGATCACGCCCGACGAGGCGCCGATCGACTGGATGATGACGTTCTGTCCCAGCATGTTCTTCTTGCCCAGCACCGAACCCATGCCTACGGCGATGATGGCGATGGGGATGGCCGCTTCGAAGACCTGCCCGACCTTCAGGCCGAGGAAGGCAGCGGCGGCCGAGAAGACGATGGCCATAATGACGCCCATCGTGACCGAATAGGGCGTCACCTCCTTCGGGTTCGACGAGGCCGGCATGACGGGCGTGTACTCTTCGCCCGGCTTGAGTTCGCGGTAGGCGTTCTCGGGCAGCGAGGTTTGGATCTTTTCCTGTTCCATTTCTTATCGGGGATTAGCCGGTCAGCGGTTGTCGCCGCTGCCCGTGATGTGGTTGCGCTGCATGCGCGAACGGAGTTTGTCGACGTTCATCTGGGCCACGTCGTCGAGTTCATAGCCCAAATCGCGCGAGAGCGTGGCGCAGTACCACAGCACGTCGCCGATCTCCTTGACGATCTCGAGTTTCTTTTCGGGGGTGAACTCCTCGTGTCCGTCGCGGATCACCTTTTTGACCTTGTCGGCCACTTCGCCCGCTTCGCCCGTGAGCCCGAGCGTGGGGTAGATGATGCGGCGCTCGTCGGGGTAGATTGCCGTTTCGAGGGCGTGCTGCTGGTATTCGTTGAGTGTCATAGCTTTGATTTGAAGGTTTACAACAGGCAAAAATAACAAAATAATTTCGAAATACGCAGAAAAAAGCCCCGGCTGTTGTCCGGGGCGGGTATTCAGAGTTCGGGGATCGCTTTCTCCAGCCCGATGCCGCGCGAACCCTTGAGCAGCACGAGGGCGTTCTCGATGGGGGAGAGCTCCAGCAGCGCGAGCAGTTCGTCGCGCGTGGGACAGAGGGTCGTGCGGGCCGGTTTCTCGGAAAGCGAGGCGTAGGCGTTCGCAAACTCCCCGCCGACGAGCAGCAGCTCCGCGTCGGGGGCCTGCGCCGCCTGACGGATGATCGCCGTGTGCTCGTGGGCGGACCATTCGCCCAGTTCGAGCATGTCGCCCAGAATCAGCACCCGGCGCTGCCACTGTCCGAGCGGCTCGGCGAGGAAATTCCCGACGGCGGCCTGCATGCTCGACGGATTGGCGTTGTAGCAGTCGATGATCAGCGTGTTGCGGGCCGTTTCGGTGCGCTGCGAACGGTTGTTGTCGGGGACGTAGCCCGCTATGGCGTGGCGGATGCGTTCGTCGGGGATGTCGAAATAACGCCCCACGGCCACCGCAGCGGCGATGTTGTGACGGTTGTAATCCCCCTCGAGGTGGTTTTCGAGTCCGTCGGCCAGCGAGACGGAGTAGTACTCCGCGGCCAGCGAATCGCGCTCGGAAGCCATCCCCGTCAGCACTTCGTCGTCGGTGGGGACGAAAGCGTGGCCGCCGTTCGCGGCGAGAAAGTCGAACAGTTCGCCCTTGCCCCGGCGGACCCCTTCGGGACCTCCGAAGCCCTCGAGGTGCGCCCGTCCGATGTTGGTCAGGATGCCGTATTCGGGCTCGGCGATGGAGGTCAGCAGGGCCAGTTCGCCGCGGGCGCTCGCGCCCATCTCCACCACTCCGAACTCCGTGTCGCGGGTCATCGAGAGCAGCGTCAGCGGCACGCCGATGTGGTTGTTGAGGTTGCCGCGCGTGGCGTAGACCGCGAACCGCTCGGCCAGTACGCGGCTGACGAGCTCCTTCGTGGTGGTCTTGCCGTTGCTGCCCGAGATGGCGAGGATCGGGATGCCCAGCGCCCGGCGGTGTTCCCGGGCCAACTCCTGAAGGGCTTTCAGTGTGTCTTCCGCATAGAGGATGCGTTCGTCGGCCGCGGCTGTCCCGGCATCGTCGGAGACGGCGTAGGCGGCTCCCTTTTCAAGTGCCTCCGCGACGAAACGGTTGCCGTCGAAATTGGCGCCCCGCAGGGCGAAAAAGATCGAATCCGGCTCGATTTTCCGGGTGTCGGTCGAGATGCGGGGATGTTTCAGAAAGAGGTCGTAAAGTTCGCTCATGGCGGGTAAAAAATAAATGGAGGAGGGTCGCAGACCTCCTCCGGGTATGGGTGGTGCGACAAGCACATCTGATTAAAAATCAGATGTGCTTGTCGCCGTTGTTGAATTTCACTTCGTCGATGAATTTCTTGATGTTCTGCTCCTCGGCACGGGGGCAGATCATCAGCACGTCGTCCGTGTCGACGACGATGTACTCTTTCAGGCCGCTGATGACGGCGATCTTGTCCTTCGGCAGCGAGACGATCGACGAGCGCGTGTCGTAGAGGTAGCACCCCTTCTCGGGGATGGCGTTGGCGTAGCGGTCCTTGCGCGAATGCTGGTAGACCGAGCCCCACGTCCCGACGTCGCTCCAGCCGAACTCCCCGCAGCGGACATAGACGTTGTCGGCCTTCTCCATGATGCCGTAGTCGATCGAGATGGCGCGGCACTCCGAGTAGGCGATCTCCAGCACGTTGCGCTCGGCGTCGGTGCCGATGGCGCGCATCACGCCGCTGAACAGCGCGTGGTGCTCGGGAAGGTATTTCTCGAAAGCCTCGACGATCGCGCGCACGGTCCATACGAAGATGCCCGAATTCCAGTAGAACTCGCCCGACTGCAGGAAGACCTGCGCCAGTTCGAGGTCGGGCTTCTCGGTGAAACATTTGACTTTGCTGATGGGCTGGCTGTCCGAGACCTGAATGTAGCCGTAGCCCGTGTCGGGGCGCGTGGGTTTGATGCCCACGGTCATCAGCACGCCGCGGTCGGCGGCGAAGGCGAGGCACTCGGCGATGATGGCCCGGAAGTCGTCCTCGTTGAGGATCAGGTGGTCCGCCGGGGTGACGATCATCTCGGCGTCGGGGTTCTGCTTCATCAGCGTGTAGGCCGCGTAAGCGACGCACGGGGCCGTGTTGCGTCCCACGGGTTCGCACAGCACCTGCTTCTCGCCGATCTCCGGAATGTGCTCCAGCACCAGCTCCTTGTATTTGAGGTTGGTCACCACGAGGAAATTCTCCGCGGGAACCATTTTTGCAAAGCGTTCGTAGGTGTGGCGGATGAAGGATTTTCCCGTCCCCAGAATGTCGAGGAACTGCTTGGGCATCGACTGCCGGCTTTTGGGCCAGAAACGCGATCCGATGCCGCCCGCCATGATGACACAATATTTATTGCTTGCCATAGTTATTATATGGAGTTAAGTTCGACAAAGATAAAAATATTTTAGTAACTTTGCCGCCTATTGGAAAATTAATTTTCGGCCCGGCAATGAAAATCAAATTCTTCACGATACCTAACCTGCTGACCCTCTCGAACCTGCTCTGCGGTTCGGTTGCAGCGGTCGCTGCGTTGGTCTGGGGCAACCTGACGCTGGCCTTCGGACTGATGATTCTGGCTGCCGTGTTCGACTTTTTCGACGGCTTCGTGGCGCGTCTGCTCAACCAGAGTTCGCCCATCGGACTGCAACTGGATTCGCTGGCCGACGACATCACCTTCGGGTTCCTGCCCGCCGCCGTGATGTATGTCCTCTACCAGCGGATGCCGGGTGTCTGGCTGCCGGAGGGGAATATCGGGCTCTTTGTCTTCGTTTTCACCGCCTTTGCGGCGCTGCGGCTGGCGAAATTCAACATCGACGACACGCAGCGGAGCGAGTTTTGCGGGCTTCCTTCGCCGGCTGCGGCGATGCTCTGCGTCTCGCTCGGCCTGCTGGCCGAATGTTACGGACTGACGCTCCACCGCGAGGTGGTGCTGGCCGTGGCCGTGGTCGTGGGGCTGCTGATGATCTCGAACGTGCGCATGTTCGCCCTCAAGTTTCACGGCTTCGGCTGGAAAGGGAACGGTTTGCGCTACACGTTTATTCTCGTCAGCGCTGTGATGGCAGTTGTTTTGCGCGGGTATGCCGTGCCGCTGATCATCGTGCTTTACATCCTGATTTCACTCTTCCGGGGGCTTGCCTGCCGGGCAAACGGCTGTGGGAAAGCCGAATAGTTGCTTATTTAAATTTTTTTAATTACCTTTGTCGCGGATTTCCGCTCTTTGGCTGAATATGTCGGGATTTTCGAATCGCATATTGCTGGTACTCCTGCTCGGTCTGCTTTTTGCAGTGCCTCAGGCAGTGCATTCCCAGGGTTTCGATGCGAAGACGCTGATGCGCGCCCAGCAGAACGGCCAGTCGGGGAATCTCTACGGCAACAACCCCTACGAGCAGCAGGAAGGCGAGGAGGGGGAACAGCAGCCGCAGGACACGACCAAGAAGGAGCGGAAGATCCGCAAGCCGCTGGAGTCCTATTTTTTCAATGACTCGATACGCGCGCTGAACAACTTCAAATGGCATATAAGCCGCGATTTCAACCGCGTCGAGATCGGGCCTTTGGATACCACGCTGACCGATTACCGGATCGACTATCCGTTCTATCGGGAGGAGGTGGGCGACATCGCTCAGGGAGCTCTGGGGCAGACGTCGCTGCCGCTGAACTACTTCAGGCGGCCCCAGTTCTTTGACTTCAGTTTTGCGAGTCCCTACTACGCGTACACCTACAACATGGAGAACGTGCCCTTCTACAATACGAAGAAGCCGATGATCCGGATGAACTACGCAGAGTCGGGGCAGAAGCGTTTCCGCGAGGAGAATTTCGGCATCATGCATGCCCAGAACATCTCTCCGACGACGGGTTTCAACGTCGACTACAAGGCGCGGGGCACGCGCGGGCAGTATGTCTGGTCGCGGACCAAGAACCACAACCTTGCGGTGGCCGTTAACCATACCGGCAAACGCTATTCGGTGCATGCAGGTTACTATAACAACTACATCGAGCAGCAGGAGAACGGCGGCGTGGTCGGCAATTGGGCTATTGCGGATACCGTTTTCGAAATGCCTTCGGGCGTGCCGATGCGGTTGGCCGACGCCGAGGCGAAGAACGTCTACCGCAACAACGCCTTCTTCGTCACGCAGTCCTACGGCATTCCGCTGCAACGGCTCACCGAGCACGATTTCTCGATGGCCAACCTCTCGGCGGTCTATGTGGGCCATTCGTTCGAGTACAGTTCGTGGAGCAAGATCTACACCGACAGGAACGAGCCCTACACCAACGAACGCGACCACCGTGACGAGAACGGCAATTACGTCTCGGCCGAGGGCAACTACTACGACAACTGGTACATCAACCCCGTGGAGACGCGCGACTCGATCTACGAGCGGGTCATTTCGAACCGTTTCTTCGTGCAGGCGCAGCCTTGGGACCGCAACGGGGTGGTCGGGACGCTCGACGCCGGCGTCGGCATCGACATGCACACCTACTCGCAATTCGAACTGAAAGATTACCTGACGGGGAAGTATACGAAGGTCAACAAGACGAGTTACTTCTTTTACGGCTCCGTCAGCGGAAAGATAAAGAAATATGTCGACTGGGACGGAAATCTCAAATTCTACCCGTCGGGATACAGAGGTGGAGACCTTTCGATCGGCGCGCACCTCGCGCTGAAAGGCTACCTCCGCGGACACCCCCTGATTCTCGAAGGCCGGTTCACGATGGACCGCCGTTCGCCCAACTACTGGCAGGAGAATCTATACTCGAACCATTATATATGGAACACTCCTTTGAACAAGGAGAATGAAACTCGGTTCGAGGTCAAGTTTTCGGTCCCCGATTTCGCTTTCGAAGCAGGGGCATGGCAGGGAGTCGTCTCCGACAAGATCTACTACAAGTCGGACAGCAACGTCGGCCAGCACAGCGGGAACGTAAGCCTCACGAGTGTGTATGCTCGCAAAGATTTCCGCCTCGGCGGACTTCATTTGGACAACAGGGTATTGTTGCAGTGGAGTACGGATCAAGATGTTGTACCCGTTCCGCTTTTGAGCGCCTTCCTTTCGTATTACTACGAGTTCTGGGTCGTGCGCGATGTACTGCGCCTGCAGATCGGTCTGGACGGACGCTATAATACACGGTATTATGCGCCCGGTTACAATCCGGCACTGTCGGTGTATTACAACCAGCGGGAGGTCGAAGTGGGGAACTATCCCTACATGGACGCTTTCGCAATGGCAAAGTGGAAGAGAATGCGGATATTTCTGAAATATCAGCATGTGAACAAGGGACTGTTCGGTAACGGAGAATATTTCTCGGCGGCTCGCTATCCGCTCAATCCGGGCATGTTCAAAATCGGTATCTCGTGGGGATTCTATGATTAGCGTGCTGTTCTGCGCGGTGTAAGCTGCCCGCAAAACAACCTTTTATGTTAAAAAAGACCGTATTAACGTTTGCGTTCTTAACCATTCTGACTACTTTTTACGGCTTCAACGCCCAGTTCAGCGCACCCGCGACGGGCAACGCACTGAACGCCGAGGCTGCGATGGACTACTCGCTGCTCCCCGAGGGCAGCTACCTCATCTCGGCCTACGACAACCTGATCCGCAGCATCAGCGAACAGGAGGGGCACGACTGGCGGCTGATGAGCGCCATCGCCTACCACGAATCGCGCTTCACGCCCGACATCACCTCGCGCAGCGGGGCCCGCGGGCTGATGCAGATCATGCCTTCGGTGGCACGTCAGTTCGACGTCCCCGTGACGGAGGTTTCCAATCCGGAGACCAACATCTGGCTGGCCAACAAGCTGCTGTCGAAAATCATGTCGACGCTTCGCCTTCCCGAAGGCATCTCCGAGAAGGACCGGATGAGCATCGTTCTGGCATCGTACAACAGCGGCATCGGCCATGTGAGCGATGCGCGGCGTCTGGCGAAGCTGAACGGAGAGAATCCCAATTCGTGGGAGGTCGTGGCACGTTACCTCAGCCTGAAGGCCGATCCCGCGTATTACGAGAGCGAAGTGGTCAAATGCGGACGTTTCACCGGTAGCCGGCAGACGCTGGCCTATGTGAACGACGTGATAGGACGCTACGACAGATACTGCCGCGTTGCCGGGAGGTAAGTGCAGGCAAGTGCATAGTAAAGGCAGGATCCGGTGACGGACCCTGCCTTTTTTGTGCCGTCGCGGCGGCATGAAAAAAGAGCTTCGCCCTGCGGCGAAGCTCTTTTTCCTCTCAGCGGCGGGATGTCAATAGACCCACTCGAAATCGTCGACGTAGAGGACGTTTTCCGTACATCCGTTCATGTAGTCGCCGTAGGCGCTCGTCGAACAGGAGATCACCAGCGTGTATTTACCCGTCGGAGCGGCGGCCTCCTTGTCGTAATACAGCAGCGGAATCTCGGCCGGAACCAACGAATTGCCCGCGGTCGTTTTGTTGATGGGAAGTATTCCATAGGCGATGATGTTCCCTGAACCCTCGAGGTTCGTTTGCTCGGCGGGGCTCCACATGCCGCTCGGGGTGATCAGTCCGGATGTCACTTCACGGCGGGCCGACCAGTCCACGATGCAGACGAATATCTGGCTGATGTCCTGTTCCCCGACGGCCAGCGGACCGTTGTATTTGTTTTGGTCGACGGTGCCTACCGTGGCGTGATACAGGACTTTCAGCGCTGAAGGGCGTGCCGTATAGTTGTATTTCTGTCCGAACCCCACCGTGCCGGGACCCGTAAAGCCTTGGAAATTGAATGTCCCGAAGAATAGATTGCCGGAGGCCAGAATCTTCAGCGTTACGCTGGCCGTGAGCTTGGCGCATTGGCTGCCTTGCATTCCCTCGAAGGTCGCTTTTGTACAAAGGCTGGATTTCGCGGTGTTGTTTCCGCTGCCCCAAGTCTCCGTCTCCTTGTTGTTGGTCGTGAAGCAGCTCGGCGAGCCTTCCATGTCGCCGCCCGGAATGATTTGTCCGGAAGGAGCCGCGTATTCCATTGTCTCTGTCTCTTCGCCGCCGACCAGCAGGCGGAATTCGTAGGTGTGACCTGCGAAAAATCCCTTTTTCGGGACCAGCTTGTAGACGGTGAGTTCTTTGGGATTCGTTGCGGTGTCCCATTCGGGGGCGATCGTCGCCGTCAGGATTCCGGCGTCGTAGCCGCTCTCCTGCATCGCCTGCCACTCCATGTCGCCCTTGATGCGGTATTCCAGTGCGGCGCCCGAAGCATACTCCTCGGCGGAAACGAGCGCCGTGATCGTCGCTGTGTTTTTCCACACGTCGGGGTCCCGGAGCGCTATTTTCACGTTGGACGTCTCCACATAAAGCATCCACCGCTCGGTGATGCCGTGGCAGGTGACGTCCACGAAGCGCACCGATTCGAAACTGCTGCCCGAAAGCTCCTCGAGCGTGGGCGAGTAGGTGGTGATGCCGGCGGGGCCGAGTTTGAGTTCCGAGACTTCGATGTGTTTCAGGTCGGTATTGTCAGGTACATAGACCTTGGCGGTGCGGCTTTCTGCGTCGATCTCCGTCGCGCCGATCTGCCCCGTCACGTTGAAGCGCCGCTCGATGGTCTGCGTGGCGCGAATCGTCCAGTCGTAGTCCTGATAGAGCGACAGCGTGGTGTAGATCGGCGAGAGCAGGTTGAACGTGCCGGTCAGCTCCCGCGAGCTGCGCACCTGCTTCAGGATCTCGGCTTTATCCAGCTCGACGCTGTGGATGACGGCATCGTAGGTCACGGCGTCGATCTTCACATTGCGGATATCGGTGGTTTCGTCGAGCGCGAGGGTGACGACCCGCGAGGCGGCGTTGTTCTCCGAAACCGTGAATCCCGGCCCCTCGACGTTGGCGATGCGCAGTTCGATGACGGGATAGGGGATATCGTTGCGGATGCACGACGCTGCGAGGAGCGCGGCGGCCGCGGCGAATGCTGTTTTCAGGTATCTGGTCATAACTTACTTCTTTTTCTTGTCCCACAGGTGTACCGTCATGCCGAAGTTGATGGCTGCGATGTTGAGCCGGAAGCGCATGTTCGAAGCCTCGCGCGAGCCGGTTTTCTTGCCGTTTTCGTCCTTCTGCGTGACGGAGTTGTACTGGATGCCGCCCAGCCCGAACGATACCGTGGCGCAGACGTTGGGGAAGATATAGACGGCAGCTCCCGGATTAAACGACAATTTGAGTTGCGTATTGTCGCTGTGCGTGGTTTTCATCTCGTCGCTCGACGTGTTCTGCTGGTAGGAGAACTTCGAGGTGCCGGTCGCCAGCGAGAGCTCGAACTCGGCGAACAGACCGAAGCGGCCCTTGGGGTCGAGACCCGCATAGGAACGGTGGAAGATGCCGAACGAGTAGTTGTCGCTGTTGATGTCGAGTTTTGGAATTGCGCCCGACAAGTCGTTGCTCTCCCCGAGGTCGTAACGGGCGTTGTCGAGGCTGCCGCCCATGTGACGGTAGCCGAAGCGGACGCCGAGGCAGTGGTTGTCGCTGTAGAAGTAGCCGATGAAGGGTTTTACGGTGGCGATCGAACCGTCGGCGTTGATGCCGTCGATCAATAGCATGATGTCCGTGTCGTCGCTCGACAGCGTGCCGTAGGAGGCCGTCAGGCCCATCATCACCTCGCCCTTGTAGGCGAACTTGAGTTTGTTGATCTCGCGGTCCATGCGCCGGCGCGTGGGCAGGAAACGGGTCTGTTTGCCCGGTTTGGCGGAGATTTCGGAGTTGTCGCTTCCCGGCAGGACATTCTCCGCGGCCGTACCGGTCGCGGCCGGGGTCCGCGGCGTTTCGGCAGCCACCGTGGATGCGATACATGCCGAAAGGAGGAAAAGTATGATTCGTGTCATGTCTGTGCCGTTTTTAGAGGTAGAAGGCCATGCCGAGGCCGATCGAGAAGATGTTGACCTTGAAGTTCATCATGCTCGTGTTGCGCTTGCCCACGGTGACTTGGTTGTGAACCTGCTTGGCGTGGTTGTAGGTGATGCCCATCACGCCGACGTTCACTTCGACGGCCATGTTGTTGGTAGCGAAGGCCACGATGCCCGGCGAGATGCCCAGCGAGAGGGTGTAGCCCGTCTCGTAGGTGCCTTTCACGGGCGAGTCGTTGGCGAAGCGGGCCTGCGTGCCGCCGGCCGAGAGCGACATCTCGTTGAACAGCGCGAAACGCTTGTTGCGCCCCAGCGGAATGTACTGCCGCCAGATCGCCGCCGCCGAATAGGTCTGGCGCAGCGCGTAGTAGTCCTTGGCCACGATGTTCGTGCCTGTCTCCGGATCGCCGAAATGCAGTTCGGCGTTGTCCAGCTTGAGCAGCGTCCGCGAGTAGATGAAGCGGCCTCCGAGGGCCATGTTGTCGCGGACGGCATAGGCGATCAGGGGGCTGATGCGGAACGTGTAGCCTTTCGAGTTGATGCCCTCGACGACCAGAAACTTGTAATTGTCGTTGGTGTGGGTCGAGTAGGAGGCCGTGCCGCCGAAGACCCACTGTCCCTTGGGGACGAACAGGTTGTGGGTGTCGGTGAGCCCGCGTTCGCGGCGCATTTCGTTGATTGTCTTCGGACGCATCTCGGCCGCGTCGGTGTCTCGGGCCGGGACCGTCTCTTGGGCGCGCAGGGCCTGTGCCGCGGCCGAGAGGCACAGCGCGAGGACGAGCGGGCGGATGAATAGTTTGCGCATCGGATTGCGTTTATTGGTTAATAGACCCATTCGAAATCGTCGACGTACATGACGTTCTTGGAACAGCCGTCCATGTAATCGCCGTATGCGCTCGTCGAGCAGGAGATGACCAGCGTGAATTTGCCTGTGGGTGCGGAGGCCTCTTTGTCGTAGAACAGAAGAGGGATCTCGGCGGGAACCAGCGAATTGCCTTCGGTCGATTCCCGGATGGGCAGGATGCCATACGCTATGATGGAACCTGATCCTTCGAGATTAGTTTGGTCAGCAGGGTTCCAGATGCCTGTCGGGGTACTTGTTCCCGATGTGACTTTATGCTGCGCCGACCAGTCGACGATGCAGACGAATATCTGGCTGCAATCCTGTTCGCCGATGGCAAGTGGTCCGCTATGCGTGTTGACATCTATTTGGCCTACTGTCGCGTGATACTTGACCGCTAAGGCCTTGGGACGAGCTGTGTATTCGTATTTCTGTCCGAACCCGACCGTGCCGGGTCCGAATGGCGAGGTGAATTGGAATGTTCCGTAGAACAGGTTGCCTGCGGCGAGCATACCTGCTGTGACGCTTGCGGATAATTTGGCACAGGCGGCACCATCGAATGTGGCCTGATTGCAAAGTTCTTTTTTTAGCGAGTTGTTGCCGCTGCCCCATGTCGTTGTTGTTGTATTGCCTGTCCCGAAGCAGGAGAGGGAACTGTTGTCCATGTTGCCGTCCGGAATACTTTGTCCTTCGGCCGTCGTGAAAGCGGCGGTGGTGTAAGTCGTTCCTCCGTCCAGTACAACACGGGATTCATAGCTTTTGCCGGCGGCTATGCCCGTGCCGGCTTTCGGCGTGTAGACGGTCAGCCCGGCATCGTTCGTCGATTCGGTCCACTCGGGTTTGTAGGTGGCGGTATAATAACCGCTTCCGTCGGTCGTTCCGGCCATGTCCTGCCACGCTTCGCCGTTTTTCAGCCCGAAGATGACCGTCGTGACATCCGGATCGGCCACCATGGCCCGCAGGGTGACGGTGTTGCTCCAGAGATCGTAATCGGAACTTTCGACCGGCAGCATTCCCTGCACGCGGAGTTCCGAGGCGACGGTGGTTCCGGCATCTTTCGAGTCGGTGACGTGGAACGCGGCGGAGTGGCTGCCTGCGGAACATCCTGCGAAGAACGTTTCGGAAAGGGTTACCGTCAGGCTGAGGTCGTTATCCCTGACGGCGGTGATGCCCTCGGGCAGGTCGCCCAGCAGATCGTAGGTCTGTTCGCCGAACCGGAGTTCCGCGGTTTTCAGGGGCGCCATGGCCGCGAGTTTGTAGGTTCTCGTCCATATCTCGCCGGGGATGAAGCCCTGCGGTTGCGAGATGTCGAATCCGTCGCCCTCGACGGTGGGGGAGGGACTGAAGACGATCGTATCGTCCTGCTCGTCGGACGAGGTGTCGACCTTGATGACGACGCACTGGATGGAGCCCGGGCGGTCTTTCGAGAACAGGCAGGTGAAGACATACTTGACCCCGGCCTGAATGTTCTCCTGCCTGCCCTCCATGACGATCTCTCCGCGATCAGCGTGGGTGCCTTCGAAATGCCAGACGAAGGTCGTCACTCCTTCGGGCAGGGTGAAGTAACCCGTGGCGTCGGAGGTGTATTTCAGCGCCGGAACTGTCTCCTGCTCGGCCTTTTCTTCGTCGAAAGTGTCGTCGGCGACGATCCAGAAATGGAAATCCGTGCCGAAGGACTTGGTCACCGAGGCGTCGAATTTCACCTCGGCGGCGGTGTTCTGCCGGGTGCATTTCACTTCGGCCACGGTCGTCTGTCCGGGGTTCACGGTGAAGGTTTCCTCGCCTTTGTAGAACCGCTTGGTGAACGAGGCGGGAACGATCTCCCCGGCCTCGACCGCGATGCGGTATTCCCCGGCGATGAGCTCCAGTTGCTTCACATAGGTCTCGGAGGTGTATTTGCGAATCAGTTCGCTGCGCGAATTGTAGATACGCGCTACCAGATGGTCCTTCGGGTCGTACTCCCCGTCGGCCTCGGCGCGTGTGGTCGAAATATTCATTTCGAGCATGCCCGTGCCCGCTGCGGAATCCCCGTCGGCCGCCTCCCCGGAACAGGAAGCGACAGCGAGTGCCGTGCAGAGCAGCAGGGCGGCGTATGTGATATGCCTTTTCATGGTGTACAGGCTTTATTTGACGTTAGGGCAGGGGATGAACGTAGAGCTGGAGGGTCTCCGTCGTTGTCTGCCCTGCCTTGTCGGTGATCGTGAGTTTGAAGTCGTTGTCACAGTCGTATGCGACCTGCTGCATCAGCGAGACGAACGGCGTGATGGAGATCGTCGGCAGAACGGTCTTGCCCGCAACCTCTTCGTTGACCGGGAAACCGAAACTGTTTAATACTCCGGCGACCTCTTCCGGGGTGCGGTCTCCGGCACCCGGCACGTCGCAAAGGTCGAATACGGCGGGGATGCCTACGCCCAGCAGCTCTTCGGGTGTCAGTTTCGCGGATATGATCTCTACCACAAGCGATTGGATACCCGCTTCGGCCGTGATGTCGATGTCGATCGTTTCCCCGCCGAAGATTTGGTACCGCTGGCTGAGGTCGTGGTCTTTCCATACGACGGTCGGAGCTGCCGTGCCCTTGCTGACCTCGAGGCGAAGCTCCGCCGAGGTCGAGAGACCTTTGGCGTCGGTCATCGTGCAGGCGAAGGTGTGGGTGCCTTCGAATCCGGGGTTGGCGAAGAGCATCGGAATCTGGCCCGCGATGTCGAACTGTTTGGCCGTTGCACCGCGGAGCTTGTCGCCCAGCGGAAGCCCGAAGCCCGAGAGGATCGCATAGGCCGGGCCCTGCGTGGTGGTGCAGAGGTCGAGCGTGTGGGGAATCTGAATCTCCATGAGGGCGTCCATAAAGGCGGAGTTCGTCGACGAGAAGGTCAGCACGAACGATTCGATGCCGTTGGGGGCGGAGAGATTCAGCGCGAAAGGCTCGGTGCAGTTGCCGTCGGCATCGAACATCGAAGCCGTGATTTGGAACGGCTGCGTGAGATCGTGGCCGGGCCATTCGATCACCGGGGCCATGGGGTCGGGACCCTCTTCATAGACCGGTTCCCAGAGGTTCGCCGTGCCGTCGATCGGAATTTCTTCGTCCAGTACGAAATTCTGGACCTTGATGTCGAATTTCATTTCGCCCTTGTCGGCGTAGGTGACCACGAGCGTGATCTTGCGCCATTGTCCGGCCTTGACATTGGGAATCTCCTTGTTGAACTGGAGGGGCGTTTCGGGTGTGTCGGCGAAAGCTCCCGTCAGGTTGAACTGGAGCGTGTTGAGCTCCGCGAGGGAGGTGAAATAGGCCGCGCGCGCTTCACCCTTGGCAAAGACCATCGACTTTTCGCCCAGCGTGACCGTGGAAACCGTCGCGTCGGTGAGCCGGTCCGCGAGGTCTTTCGAGCAGGCGACCGTCACCTTGATGTTGTTCAGCGTGCAGACGATCTCCTCGAGGGGCGTCTCCTTGTCCTTTTCGATTGCGAAATCGCGCGTTGCGAAATAGACGGGATGTTCCCAATCGGCGAGTTCCGAGGACGGCTCCTCCGAGCGGACCTCCAGCGTATAGCTGCCCACCGGGAGTTCCATTTTGCCGTCGGTTTCGTCGGTTTCAGCCCGCAGGTTGGCATAGGTGTCCTTGTAGACCGGGGTGCCTTCGGCGTCGGTGATCTCGACGATGAACTGGTCGACATCGGGTTGGGCCTCTTCGGCGCGCGTCTTGGGCTTGACGGTCTCACCCGCCGTGTCGTCGGGCTGTGTCTCGGTCTGGTCGTCGTAGATGACGCGCATCGTCATGCCGGCCATCGACAGATAACCGTTGCCGTCCGTTGTCGGGGTGGTGCCGGGCTCCTTTTTATAGGCCGGGTCCTCGTTCACGCAGCCTGCCGCGAACAGGATCGCCGTTATGGCTGCCGTCAGGATGATGGAAAAAGTCTTCATATTTCGTAATTTTTATTTGCTTGGGATGGCATCTTCGTTCAGTTCGATGTCTATTGGCCGGATTTCGCCCTCACCCTCGCCGAGGATGATGTGCAGCGAGGCGCTGCCGGCATTCGACGCGTCGAGGGTGAAGATGTGGCAGGTGGCCGCCACGGTGGCGTCGAGCGTCTGGGCGGGGAAGGTGTAGAGCGGACCCTCCTTTTCGCCGTCTTGGCTCTGGCCGCGGGCCGTGCCCTTGAGGGTGAGCGTCGTGCCGACTTTCACCCAGATGCGCTCGGCGTCGCCGCTGCCGTCGGGGCGGAACGTGAATTCGTTGCCCGAACCGGTCGTGACGGTAAATTCCGCATCGTGGTAGAATTTCAGGAAAGCCTCCGTGGCCCGCACGAGGGTCTGCGATTTGGCGATGCGGGCCGTGATCTCGGCGGTGTTGACGCGGCGCGCCACGACGTCGAGGTCGGTCGTGCCGGAGAAATAGGGCTTGCCGGTTCCTTCTGCTTCGGGGTCGCCGTAATCGACGGCGATTTTATAGGGACCTTCGACGAAGACGTTCTCTTCGGCGTCGAACGCCGCGACGCTCTCCCACGAGCGGTCGAAATCGGCGCCCGTGATCCGCAGCGCGAACTCGCTCCCGGCCGGAGCCGTGATTTCGGCACGGGTTCCTTTCGGAGAGGCTTTCGCCTCGGCGTCGATCGAAATGTCAGCTTTGCAGGCGATGCGGATCGTGCCCTGACCCCCCCCCGCGTTTGTTTCGGTTGTTTCGTTACATCCCGTGACTGCTACGGCCGCCGATGCAAGGATGCAGATAAGATGTCTTTTCATGGCGGTTATTCGTTGGTGGCAGCTACGATGGATACTTTGATATTGTCGAGGTAGAGCCACGAATTGGCATTGGCAGCCCATGCACTTCCTGTAGAATTTACCTCCCAAGACAAACGATGCAGATTGGTGCAATTCTCGATAGTGTATGTTTTTTCTTTCGGTATAGAATTGAAACTTGAGTCGAGCGGAAGGTCGTCTAAGACCTTGGCACCACTGATATACCAGTTTTGTTTACTGTCCGATTTGCTGTCTATCTTGCCTTGCGTAGTTGTATATCCGTATGCGGCGATTGGGCTGTAACTATCGTTGCCACCTCGGCCACCGCCATAGTTGAATGATATTTTTACCGTAGGGGCTTTGTCTGGTTTTATGCCATTGAGCGGAGCCGAATCCAAACGTCCGTGGTACCGGGAAACGCCAAAGGCATTTTGCGAACGGCAGCAGACACGAATGGATCCTTCATTTCCTTCACCTTTTTCCTGAACTCCGGTGCGTGCTCCCGTCCAGCCAATGAGTCCGTATTGAGAAAGATCAGAGGCCGTAGTAGTCCCGTCAATCGTAGTCCCGTATTCAGCATTGTCGTGGTCACTATAGCCTGTTATATTATTAAAATCCTCCTCCATCAGATAGGGTACGCTCAGGGTTGTAATTGTTTTCGTTTCACCGGCCATAAAATCCGGAATGGTGAACGAACCGCCGCTGAGCAGGGCGTTCTCCGATTCGTAGCTGACGGCGACGGACTGGCCTGCGAGGTTTTCGGGGAACTCTTCGAAAACGAAGTCGAAGTTACCGGCTGTCTCCACCGGGAACACGCGCACGTTCGAGCCTTCGCCCAGATCGACGCCCTCGGCTGCCGTCAGCGTGAATTTTTCGATCTTTTCACCGAGGCTGATGCTCTCGCCGTTGTTGTCTTTCTCATCGCCGATGTTGGACAGATGGATGCGCAGGGTGGTAGGACCGACGGTCGGAATGTTGAACGCGATTGGGGTGGTGTGGCCTGCGGTGAAATTCTTTCCTGCAAACTCCCGCGGCCGCGATTCGCGGGTGGTTCCCGTGGCAGTGATGGTTACGGACTGCGCTGACGTGAGCTCTACCGGGGCGATGACGGCGAAAACCGTGTCGCCGGGTTTTTTCGGGGTGTCGAACGTGAGCGTCAGGACATTGCTGCCGCTGGTCAGTTGCGGCGCGGCAGTGGGGTCGGTGCCGTTTACCTTCAGAACCCCTGCGACGGGTTCGGGGAAAGTCAGTGTGATTTTCGAAATGTCTTCGCCGAGGTTGTTCGACGGAATGTGGATTTTCAGTACATGGACTTTGTGCTCGAACTGGAGATTCACCGTCTTGCTGTTGTCTCCCTGCTGCAATGCGGACCCCTCGATCGGGTGGGCGACCATGATGTCGTAGTCGCCGTTGAACGTACCGTCCTGCTCGGCGGGAATCCGGTAGAGGGCCTCCTCCAACCTGTTGGCCTCAAAGGGCACGGGCGATACGGCGTAATAAGTATAGGTGTCCTCGGGCATCTCCGGGACGGTGGCCGTGAATTTGGCCGTATTGTACTCCTCATTGTAGTGCCAGAGCTTGAAGACCTGTTGGTCGATCGTTTTCTGACCTTGGGAATCGACGGCCCAGAGTGCGATGCAGTCGTTGTCGGCCCACTGGACCGTTACGCCGTCCTCGCCCAGTTCGGTGCGGGTCTGCGCCTCGGTCCGGATGTCTATCTTCGGGCCCGAGCCTATCGAAACTTCGATGGTACCTGCTGCGGGCTTCGTGTCTGCTTCCGGCATGTCGGAGCAGGACGCGAATGCCAGAGGCAGCGCAAGCAGGGTTGTCCAAAATCGTCGCATAGAATGAAGTCTTTTATTTGCAGTGTGTACAAAAATAGGTACGCGTCAGGGTTTGCGGAAATAAATTCAACGAACGCTTGTTTTTTCATCATGAACAGTGTTTTAAGAGCGGTGGATGGAGCGGGTATATGAAAAAGCCTCCCTGCCGAGGGGCGGGGAGGCTGTGTGTGCGGTTCGGATTTTCCGGCGGGATCAGTAGACCCACTCGAAATCTTCCACATAGAGGACGTTATTCGTACTGCCGGCTACATAGTCGCCTTTGTAGCTCGTGGCGCAGGAGATGACCAGCGAATAGTTTCCGGCGGTCGGGAATGCCGTCTGATCGTACCAGTTGATCGGCAGCGTCAGCGTTTCCCATCCGTTCGACGACTGTTCCAATGTCACGGACCCGTATCCGAGTATCGGACCTTCGCTGACTGATGACTGCTTTTCGGGGTCCCAGAACGTGTTTACATCGAATGCCGCTCCCGATTTCACGGCATGACGTCCTGTCCAGTCGATGACGCAGACGAAGATGCGCGACTTGTCGATGTCGTCGGTGGTCAGGTCGCTTTTGCCTACATTTGTTACTTTGGAGATTGTGGCGTTGTAGCGCAGTTGCAGGGCCCGGGGGCGGGCCGAGAAATCGTATTTGACCCCGAAGCGGGCAAAGCCGAACGTATCAAGGAATCCTGTTCCGCAGTCAAAGGACCCGGTAAAGAGGTTGCCGGCGGCAAAAATGTTAACCTTTACATCGGGTTTCAACTGTGCGCATGTGCCGTTGCTGCCGTCAACCGTGACACCGGTACAGAGCGATTTGGTTTGATTGTTATTGCCGCCGATCCAGAACTCCGTGCCGCTTTCATTCGGGAAGGGAACCGTACCACCTGTGATGAGACTTCCGGTAACTTTATAGGTCGACCAGTGTTCCATACCTGCATTGTAAATCGTATCGCCGGGCGCGGTCGTGAATGAATCCGAACATTCGACCGAACCGTTTACCTTCAACTGGTACTGGTAGGTTTGGCCTGCAAAGATGCCCGTTCCGGGGGCGATTTGGTGCACAACCTCACTCGCTCCATTCTGGCTCTGAATCCACACGGGGGCGATCGTCGCCGTGAGCGTTCCGTCTTCATTGGGCGTGAGCGAGGCCGTCTGCCATGTTTGTTCGCCTGTGGCCCGGTACTCCAGCACGGCCGTCGCCGGATCGGCATTGCCGACCGTCAGCGTCGCCGTATTGGTCCAGAGGTCGGCATCGCTATTGTAGACGACCTCCGGGAGCAGGGGCGCTTCCGGGACCTTGAAGGTCAGCGCTTGTACGGTCTCCTGCCCGGCGAGGTCGGTCACATGGACTTCGAAGACGTGCAGGCTGTTTTCCGCACCGCCTATGAGGATCATCGGCAGAAGCCGGGTGATGTCGAACACCGTGGATTTTTTGTACTGCACCTGCGTCGTGCAGGCCAGTTCGAGCTCGAAGAACGGAAGTTCTCCGACAGCGGTCTGAATGGTTTCGTCGTTGAAGATGTCCATGCCGGTTATGCCGATCTCCTCGTTGAGGAACTCCGAGGTGACTTCGATGCGAAGTCCCGCGATGCCTGCCGGAGCATTGATCGTGATCGCCGCCGGGTAGGTCAGGTTGCTCTCCTCATCCACCGTGATGTCGTGTGTGGCGTCCAGATCCTGTCCCGGCCAGTCGAACGAAGGAGCCCCGGCCGGCCGGAAGGTGATGTCGGCAGCCTCTTTCCGGTAGAGCATGCCGGCCGCGAATTTCCGTTCGGGATCGTCGCGGGTGACGGTGACCGTGCCGATTTGTTTCGCTTCGGTGATGACGTCGAACGTGAGCCGGTCATAGTTGCCGGGCAGGATGTTGAAGTAGGCCTCGAATGCGTCGGCTGCGGGAGCCGTTCCGGAGTCGAAGCCCAGCGCGATGACGTTCGACCGGGCCCCGGCGTTGAGGACGACGTCAGCCCCGAGGGTCGAGATGTCGAAGTCGATGCTTTGGGCCGAGAGCGGCTGTTCGTCGTTCTCCGACGTCAGCAGGATGTGGCGGACCGCGTCGCCGGCGCCCGCTCCGCCCTGCACCGACAGGTTGAGGATCGAGGTGAGGCGGTTGAGGCGGAATCTGATCTTTTCTCCTTCATCGGTTTCGCCTTGTTTGGCATTGCTGAATCCGAGCACCTCGGCCACGAGGGCGTCCGATGCACAGTTGAACTCGCTGCCTTTCTGACTCCGCAGGTTCCCGAAGGGAATGCTGGCCGTGTTTCCGCTGACCGCTGCATGGGGGTAGAAGGCCATGTACTGCCATTCGCCGGTCGCAGCGGGGAGTTCGCCCTCGAAGGAGAACGCGTTGTTGTTGTAGACGAACCGCTTGGGTTCCGAGAATGCCGAGCTTCCGGGTACGGAGTAGAGCACGCCCATGGCGTCTCCCTCTTCCCACGTCCCGGTGAACCGGTCGCCGTCCACGTCGATGTTGGCGCGGGTCTTGTCCTCGTCGACCGCGGCATGGAATCGGACAAGGGTAGTGCCGCCGGTCGTTGCCGGGGCATCGGTTTCGTCGCTGTTGCAGCTTGCGAACAAGGCGACGAGAACGATCGAAATTGCCTGATAAATCGTTTTCATGGTTTGTCGTTTTGTTCGTTATTCGGGATCTTCGTAATTCGTCCAGACGGAACTCATGGGCTCTACGCCGCCGCCGGGATAGGAGTCGGCAAATCCTTTCTCGATCTGCACCTCGATCTGTTCGAGCCGGGGCGCGACATAGCGCGATCTCCCCTCCTCTGTGGTGGATACTCTCTTCATAGTCAAATATTTTAAGCGTCGGAAGCAAAAATAGGGCAGGAGAGTTCCAGATGAAAATAAATTCAACGAACCGGCGGATGTTCCCCATGAACAGGCCGATTTAAAAAATAGCGTCGGGGCTGAAATGATCCGGCAAAGAGCGGAAATGTATATTGAAAAGGCCGTCCGGATTTCCGGACGGCCTGTCTGAATGCGGCGTGGCCTGTTATTTCACATATTTGTCGAGCCAGCCGAAGAATTCGCGGTTCCAGACCAGCGAGTTCTGGGGTTTGAAGACCTGATGCGCCTCGTTCTCGAACTCCACGAGCCGCGCCGGGATGCCCCGCACACGGGCTGCCGTGAAGGCTTCGAGCGACTGCGTATAGGGGATGCGGAAATCCTTTTCGCCGGTGAAGATCAGGATCGGGGTGTCCCATTTCGTGACGAACTTGTGCGGCGAATTGGCATAGGAACGCTGCGCCGTGGCGTTGTTCGTATCCCAGTAGGGGCCTCCGTAATCGTTGTTGACGAAGAACAGTTCTTCGGTCTCGCCGTACATCGAGTCGAAGTCGAAGATGCCGCAGTGGGAGATGAAGGCCTTGAAACGCTTCTCGTGGCATCCGGCGAGGAAGTAGACCGAATAGCCGCCGTAGGATGCGCCCACGCAACCCATGCGGTCGCGGTCGGCCCACGGCTCTTTGGCTACGTCGTCGATGGCCGAGAGGTAGTCGCGGATGTTCTGCCCCGAATAGTCGCCCGAGATCTGGTCGAGCCACTCCTGCCCGAACGAGGGCAGGCCGCGGCGGTTGGGAGCGACGACGATATATCCTTGCGCGGCCATCAGTTGAAGGTTCCAGCGGTAGCTCCAGAACTGCGAGACGACGCTCTGCGGACCGCCCTGACAGTAGAGCAGCACGGGGTATTTCTTCGCGGCGTCGAAGTCGGGCGGCAGGACGACCCATGTGAGCATCTGCTTGCCGTCGGTGGTCTTCACCCAGCGTTTCTGCACCTCGCCCATTTCAATATGGTCGTAAACGTGCTTGTTGACGGCCGACACCTGCGTCAGCGTGCCGTCCGCGGGGTTCACGTCGAAGAACTCCGTGGCCATCGAGATCGTACACATCTCGGCGGCGATCCGGCCCGAAGCCATCGTGAAGGCGTTGATGTCGTGGTCGCCGCGGGTGACGACCTCCACCTCGCCGACCGACGGCGAGACGCGGCAGATCTGGTGCGTGGCCTCGATCGGGGCGATGAAGTAGATCATGTCGTTGCCACTCCATACGACGTTCATGGCGTTGTAGTCGAAATCTTCGGTCAGGTCCTGCATCTCTCCCGACGCGCAGTCGTAGAGGAACAGGCGGGACTTGTCCGATTCGTTGCCCGGACGGCGCTGCGAGAGGAAGGCGATTTTCGAATCGTCGGGCGACCAGACGGGGTATTTGTCGTAGCCGACCATGACCGCCGCATCGTTGACAGGGTCGCCGGTATTGACGTTGACAGGCTTGCAGATGTTCTGCGTCACGCCGCTTTCGAGCACATAGACGAAGATGTCCGAATCGGTCGACACGGCGTATTCGGTCCCCGTCAGCGGTTTGCAGGTGTAGGCCAGCATCGTTCCGGCGTTGTTCCATGCGATCTCGGCCATGTCGAAGTAGGGGGCCAGCGGAGCGTCCCATTGTGCGTCGGGCATGATGTCCGTGCCGCCCGTCACGAGCCCCTTGCCCAGCTCGCCGACGAAGATATGGCGGTATTCACCCTCGTCCCAGTAGTCCCAGTGGCGGGCCATCAGGTCGTCGTAGATGCGGGCCTTCGATTTGTCCATGTCCTTGTAGATGTCCGACGAGCGGCGGTCGGCCGTCTGCACGGCCTGCACCCACCAGATATGCTTCCCGTCGGGGGCGACGCCGAAGCCCTCCACGTCGGGAATGCCCTCGCCGTCACCGCTGCCCGTGATCTGCGTAGCGTCGCCGCCCGAGGCGTTCATCCGCCACACCTGCATCGAACCGCTACGGTCCGAGAGGAAATAAATCTGCTGCCCGTCGGCGCTCCATTTCGGCGAGACGTTGTTCGACGTGAAGTCCGTCAGGCATGTTACGGCCTTTGAATCGAGGTCTTCGACCCGGATCGTCGTCACGCCGCGGTTTTCGGCCATGTTGTAGTCGGTCTGCTGGTAGAGGAGTTTCGTACCGTCGGGCGAGAGCGACGACCCGCCCGCGCGGCTCATCTTCCACATCACCTCGGGAGTGAGACGCCCGGCGGCGATCTCCCCGGCCGTCAGCGCATTGTCGATCTTCAGGGGCTCCGGACGCTTTTCGCATCCGCCCAGTCCCACAGCTGCAATAGCCATCATCAGGATAAGTTTTTTCATTTTCATTGAGGTTCCCTTATTTATTCGTAATTTTGTCGTCAAATCTTTTCGAACATGAACCGTACCGTCTATTTCGCCGACAAGGCCGTGCTATTCACGGCCGAAACCCCCGGAGGGGCGTGGTACGCCGTTGCAGCGGATGCTGACGGCGGCGTATCACGGGACAAGATACTGAATTTTCTCGAATCGCACAATAGCGTGGCCGTCGTGGCGGCCGATCCCGACGCGGCGTTCGCCGCTTTCGCGGCGGAGTTCACGCCCGTCGAAGCGGCGGGCGGCGTGGTGGTAAACGGCTGCGGGGAGTGGCTGATGATTCACCGCAACGGTCGCTGGGACCTGCCGAAAGGACATCTGGAATGCGGCGAGCGCATCGAGGAGTGCGCCGCGCGGGAGGTTTGCGAGGAGACCGGCGTGGCGGCCGAAGTCGTGCGCCCGCTGTGCGAGACGCTGCACGCCTATTATTTCCCGAAAACCGCGCGCTGGGAGTTGAAGCGCACCCGCTGGTATGAACTCTACACCCCGGCCTGCGCCGTTCTGAAGCCCCAGACCGAGGAGGGAATCGACGCCGTGGCGTGGTGCTCCCCGGACGAGGCCGCGGCGCGTGCCGCCGAATGCTATCCGACCGTCCGGACGGTGCTTGCCCGTCTGAAAGACGGGATTTAGGGGGCGGCCGACGCTTACGGCGCTGTCCTCCCGGTTTTGCGCCTGCGTGCAGAGACAACGATAAGAAACGCCCCGGAAACTCGATGTCGGTTTCCGGGGCGTTTTCCGTTGCGGAATGTGCTTAGCGCTTGTCGTTTTTCCAGACGTAGGCCGGGATACGGTGGCTGCGCTTGCCGATGGGCACGCCCAGTCCGAGCGTGACGTTCATCGTGCTCTGCTTGATGGGTATCCACTGCGGCGTGTGCTTGCTCACCAGCATGTCGGTGGCGATGAAGAAGTTGATCCAGCTCGGACAGAGGTTCAGCGCCAGTCCCACGGCTCCGCCGCGGTTGTCGATCACCGAGTAGCTGCCCGTGAGGGTAAACCAGCGCACGGGGTGGAAGTTGACCGATCCGGTGATGTTGTGCAGGGTCTTGTACTCCCAGAAGCGGGCCGTGTAGAGCAGGCCGATGCCGACCTTGTGACGCCATACCTCGTACTCGAGTCCGGCGTTGATCGATGCGCGCAGCATTTTCGCCGCACTCTTGCCGTCGGCTTGGTTGAATTTCAGCATCTCGAAGTCGAAATCCGGAGCGGGGTCCGAACCGTCGTCCGGCACCGTCACGCCCGTGAACTCCGTCTCCTGCGTCGAGGTTCCCGAGATGGAATTCTTCTTGCTCCAACTGATGAAGCCCAGATCGTTCACGGCCAGCGACGCCTGCAGGTTGGGCAGGATGTCGTATGTGGCGCCCAGATCGACGGCGAAGCCGTAACCGGCAGGCTTGGTGGGTTTGAAGTCGATGTCGCCTATCTCGAAGATGTCGCTGCCGGCGGGCATGTCGATCTCGGCCCCGGCGGCCGTGACGTCGATCGTACCTTGGGTGGTAACGGCCCAGCGGTCGTGCTGGAGCGATACGTCGAAGCGGTCGTAGGTCATCTTCGCCCGGGCGAGCCCGGCGAGGAATTTACCCCGCACGCCGACGTAGAGGCGGTCGTTCATCAGCGGGAACGAGTAGCTGAACGCGGCTTCGAGGTAGGAGTCCATCGAGGTGCCGAAATTCCGGATCTGCCCCTCTTTGCCGAGTTTGATGAACTCGAAGAGCGAGTAGGGCAGGTTGGCGTCCTCGTTGACCCGCACGTTGAGGTCGAACGACCAGAAATTCTTGTGGTTCTTGGTGAAGGCGCCGAATCCGATGACATTCATGCGGAAATCGAGTCCCAGCAGGTTGTTGGTCTTGAGGTTCTCCAGCGCCTGATCGGCGGATACGGAGCTGTCGAGCAGCGTCACCAGCTTGCCGTTGCGGGGATAGAGGACGTTGTCGAGGGCGATGTTGCCGGCCATGTTGACCTGCAGGCCGCCGACGACGGGGATGTTGACATAGCCGCGCAGCGGTGCGAAGGCGGGGTTGAACTGCGATCGGAAAGTCGAACCCTCCATGAAATAGGCCGAAGGATTCTGCGCAGCGGCGCCGGTCGCAAGGAGCGCCGCCGCGATGAGGGTATATAGTTTTTTCATGCGATGGTGCTGTTTAGATGTCGAGTTTCAGACCTCCGTTCTTGATGAGATACAGTTTGATTTCTATCTGCGGTTTCTCTTTGCCCTCGGGAGTGGTGCCCGTTTCGAAACCTTTGCCCGGATAATATTTCTCGAGCGTCACCGGAATAGTGATCGCGGCATTGTTGAGCAACTGCCGCAGACTCTCGGCGTAAAGCCGGGTATCCTCGGAGTCCTTGATCTCGTTGGTCTCCTTCGTGGCGTCCACCCCGACATCGAATTTCAGGATTGTCGTGGCTGGGGAACCGTCCTCGGGTACGGACTTCAGTTCCGGTTCGAGGGACAGCGATATGGGCAGCTTGCTGAAAATCTCTCCGGCGAGGTAGAGCGAATTTTTGGAACTGCCGGACCCTTCGGGATCGAGGTTGTCGGCGAGCATGTCCACCACATCGTCGCTGATGTCTACGCGGCCGATGTTGTAGTCAATCGGCTCCACGCTCAGGTCCTCCGTCAGATAGCCGCTGAACTGCGATTTTACCTCTGCAAGCACGCGCTGATCGGTGATGCGGACAGCCTGTCTGAACGCCTCCTTGAATACCTCTTCGTATTGCTCGTCTGCCGATACTTCGAGGGCGTCGGCGAGATCCTCGCGGTAATCGGTCCAGATCATGTCGGTTACTTCGTCGAGCTTGGCCGCACTCGATTTCATTTCGGCGATCAGGGCGTCGAAAATCTCGTCGGTGTAGGAACTCAGGGTGAGTTGGGTGAGATTGACATAATCGGCGTTCCCGGGCAGTTGCGAAGGGAGCCATTTGTCGGCTTTCCCGCAAAGTTCTTGGATGTTGGCATCGCCGTTGACGATGTCTTCCAGAGTGACGAGCACTCTGGCCAGCGGGATCTCGAATTTCGACTCGTCGCCGCCGATGGTGACGTTGTCGGTGTCGATGTTCTCGAGATCGTAGTCCTTGTCGATGCACGCGGTGAAGAGTGCGCCGGTCAGGAGTAATAGAAAAAGTTTTCTCATAGGCTTTGGATATGTTGAAAATGATGGTGATGCAAAGATAGACGGTTCCGACGAATAAAACAAAAAATCGGACTTAATTTAATATTGTTGCGATCTTTCCGTGGTCAGAAACGTCCGGTTCCGTTTTTGCCGGAAAATTGCTACATTTGCCGAACGTATGGGTGAAAGCGAGAATAATAGCCTCCGGGAGCAGGTCGCCCTGCTGCCGCTGTCGCCGGGCGTCTACCAGTTTCTGGACCGCTCGGGGACGATTATCTATGTGGGCAAGGCCAAGAGCCTGCGCAAGCGGGTGTCGTCCTATTTCGTGCAGTCGAAGGAGCACAGCGCCAAGGTGCGTGTACTGGTGAAGCAGATCGCCGCGATCCGCCACATCGTCGTGGGCAGCGAGACGGACGCCCTGCTGTTGGAAAATTCGCTGATAAAAACCCTCCAGCCCCGCTACAACATCCTTTTGAAGGACGACAAGACCTATCCGTGGATCGTGGTCCGTCGGGAGCATTTTCCCCGCGTGCAGTCCACGCGCCAGTTGACGCGCGACGGTTCGCAGTATTTCGGGCCCTACGGCTCGGTGATGATGCAGCACAGCGTCCTCGACTTCATCCGCGAGGTGGTGCCGCTGCGCACCTGCAAACTCAACCTCGCTCCGGAGCTGATCGCCAAAGGCAAATATACGGTCTGCCTGCAATACCACCTCGGCAACTGCAAGGGACCCTGCATCGGGCAGCAGTCCGAAGAGGAGTACGGCCGGTTATTGGAGATGGTCGTTTCGGTGCTCAAAGGCGACCTGCGGCCCGTGCGGCAGTACCTCGAGGGGGAGATGGCGCGGGCGGCCGCGGAGCTGAAATTCGAACTGGCCCAGCGCTACAAGCAGCGGCTCGACGCACTCGACAACTATGCGGGCAAGTCGGTCATAGTCAGTGCGAAGATCGTCGACGTAGACGTCTTCTCGCTGCTGCCGGACGACGACGTGGCCTACTGCAATTTCGTGCGTATCCGCCACGGCTCGATCGTGGGCGTCTCGACGGTGAAGCTCTCGACGGGCGTCGGGGGCGACGAGCGCGACATGCTGACGCTGGCGATCCAGCACATCGTCGAGCATATCGCCGGGGGCGAACTGGCCCGCGAGGTGATCGTGCCGTTCCTGCCCTCGACGACCCTGCTGTTCGACGGCGTGACCTTCACGGTGCCGAAGCGGGGCGAGAAATTCGAGCTGCTGGAATTTTCGCAGAAGAGCGCCCGCATCTACCGCGCCGAGCAGTTGAAAAACCTCGAAATAAAGAATCCCGAACGCTATACCGACCGGCTGATGAATGCCCTGCAGAAAGAGCTGCGTTTGGACCGCCAGCCGCGGCATATCGAGTGTTTCGACAACTCCAACCTGCAGGGGGCCCATCCCGTAGCCTCGTGCGTGGTGTTCCGCGACGGGAAACCCTCGCGCAAGGAGTACCGCCATTTCAACATCAAGACCGTGGAGGGGCCCGACGACTACGCCTCGATGCGCGAGGTGGTCTTCCGGCGTTATACGCGCCTGATGGCCGAGGGAGCCGCACTGCCCGATCTGGTCATCGCCGACGGCGGAAAAGGGCAGATGGGGGTGATCCACGAGGTGCTGGAGCATCTCGGGCTGGACATACCCATCGCCGGACTGGCCAAGGACGACCGCCACCGCACCGCCGAACTGCTCTGCGGTTTCCCGCCGGTGCTGGTCGGCATCCGTCCCACGTCGCCGCTTTTCCATTTTCTGTCGCAAATTCAGGAGGAGGTGCACCGCTTCGCCATCACGTTCCACCGCCAGAAGCGCAGCAAGGCGTTTATTCACAGCGAGCTGGAGCAGATCGAAGGGGTCGGCGACAAGACCGTTCAGACCCTGCTGCGCCATTTCCGCACGGTGGAGAAGGTTCGTGCGGCCAATATCGAGGAACTTTCGGCGCTGGTCGGGGCCGCGAAAGCGAAAAAAATCAGGGCCTTTTTCGAAAAGTAGGGCAATTTTTTGAAAAGTTGCGAAAATCGCGTATCTTTGTCCGTCCGATTCGCCGCGCAAGCGGATATTGGCCCGGATGGCGGAATCGGTAGACGCGTTGGTCTCAAACACCAATGACAGCAATGTCGTGCCGGTTCGACCCCGGCTCCGGGTACCAGTAAAAAGCGCTGATAATCAATAGATTGTCAGCGCTTTTTTGTTGGTGGTCATCCGGCCGGTTCCATCGCCTTGCGGACCCGTTCCGCCTCCTGCCAGCCCCGCTCGGTCGCGGAGCCGCGCACCACGGTGAAGAGCACGCGCAGGGTGACTTCGCGGTATCGGCTTCCGGCCGTGACGTTCTGCCAGAAGAGCTGTTCGAGCAGTTCGAAATAGGCTTCGCCGAGCAGGTAGCCCTGCTCGACCCCTTGCAGGAAGATCGCCTGCTGCTGTTCCTGCAGTTTCTGCCGTTCGAGTTCGATGGCGTCGACCACGGCGGGGTAATAGGGGGCGTCCTCGGAGAACATCCAACTGATCTCTCCGAAGGCGTCGCAGGCCGCGACGGCCGTGCGGATCAGCGCCTCGACGGGATTCGCCGCTGAAGCCTCTACGGATTTCAGCGTCTTGTCGAGCTGTTGCAGGCCGTATTCGACGCTCTGTTCGGCCAGTTCCCGCTTGTCGCCGACGGCGGCATGCAGGTCGTGCCGGGTGACGCCGATCTTCTCGGCGATCTTGTTGAGGTTCAGGTCCCGGATCCCTTCGCGCAGGAAGAGTTCGTAGGCGGCTTTCAGCATTTCTTCTCGGTTCATAGTCGTATGGTTTTAAGGTGTCGTTCGAAAATCAGGATTTATGCCTGCTTGCGGTAGGTCGCGGCGGCAAGTGTGTTGAAAGCGGCGGCGAAAACGGCCAGCAGGATGTAGTCCGACCACAGGTCGCTGACCAGCGAGCCTTTGAGGTAGACGGCGCGCATGATCTCGACGAAGTAGCGGGGCGGGAGGAAGCGGGTGATCCATTGCGCCCATGCGGGCATCGACTCGACGGGAGTGATCAGGCCGCTCATCAGGATGAAGATCATCACGAAGAAGAACATCACGAACATCGTCTGCTGCATGGTCTCCGAGCGGTTGGCGATCGCCACGCCCAGCCCCGACATGGTGAGCACGAAGAGCGCCGCGGCCAGAAAAATGGCCCCGATGCTCCCGGCCGGGACGAGCCCGTAGACGATCCACGCCAGCAGCATGGCCGCACCCAGCACGGCCATCCCGATCACCCAGTAGGGAATCAGCTTGGCCAGCGTGAAGGTCAGCCGGCTGACGGGCGTGACGTTGATCTGTTCGATGGTCCCGGTCTCCTTTTCGCCCACGAGGTTCAGCGCCGGCAGGAATCCGCAGAGCATCACCAGCAGCATGATCATCAGCGCCGGAATCATGTAGTGGCGGTAGTCGAGCGTGGGGTTGTAGCGGTTCTCGATGACGACGGGATCGGCCGCGGGCGGCTGTCCCTGCTCGCTGCGCAGCTCCGAGAGGGTCTGCGAGAGGGTCTGCACGAGATACTGCATACCGAGGCTGCCCTTCACGGCGTTCACGCCGTTGGCCGCGATGTCGACCTTTTCGGGTTTTCCGGCGGCCAGCGAACGCTCGAAGTTGTCGGGGATCTCGACGATGACGTCCGCGTCGCCCGTTTCGAGGGCTTCGAGTGCGGCGTCGTAATGCTCCGAGATGCGTTGGAGGGTGAAGTAGTCCGAGGCGTCGATCTTCTGGATCAGCCGCCGCGAGGCGGGCGAGCGGTCGCCGTCGACCACCGCGACGTTGACGTGCCGCACGTCCATCGTCGTCACCCACGGGATGACGAGCATCACCATCAGCGGGAACACGACGGCCATCTTCGGCAGGAACGGGTTGCGGAGGAATTGCCGCCACTCCTTATCTAACAGGTAAAGAAGAGTATGCATTGTCAGGTAATTATGTCTGTTTACTGTGTCGGCCGCTTTCGGCCGCTGTATTTGCCGCCTGCGGCGCCACCCGGCTAAAAGCCGGGATAGAGGGGCGATGGCTCAGTTGTCGGGGCTCAGACCCGATCTGCGCTACCACTTCTAAAAGCCGTTTCTTAAACGGCCTCGGGGAGGGAGATGGCATACGTTTCGCGCGGTCGGTCGTTATTCCAACTTGTCGTTGAACTTCCGGAGTGCCGCCACGATCAGCAGGGCGGTCATCGCCGCGAGGATCGAGAACTCCCGGAGCACGGCCCCGAACGGCAGTCCCTCGATCATCAGCTTGCGCACGGCGTCGATGTACCAGCGGGTCGGGATGATGCAGGAGATCGGTTGCAGGACCTTCGGCATGTTCTCGACCGGGAATGCCAGTCCCGAGAACATGATGATCGGGAGCAGGATCAGCATGCCCGAGATAATCAGGGCCGTGGCCTGCCGGTCGGCGAAGGTGGAGATCAGCAGTCCGAAGGCCAATGAGAGGGCGAGGTAGAGCATCGACAGCCCGATGATCGCCCCGAGGTTGCCCGACAGGGGCACGTCGAGGACGAAGCGCGCCAGTAGCAGGATCGTCGCAAGGTTGAAACACGAGAGCGCGAAGTAGGGGATCATTTTGGCCAGCACGATCTTCAGCGGCCGCACGGGCGACACCAGCAGCACCTCCATCGTCCCGGTCTCCTTCTCGCGGACGATCGACACGGAGGTCATCATGGCGCAGATCAGGATGAAGATCATGCCCATGATGCCCGGCACGAAGTTGTACGAACTCTTCATCTGGGGGTTGAACAGCAGGTGGGTCCCGGGGGCCTGTATGCCCGGCATGTCGGCCAGCAGGACGCTTGTCAGGTAACCGGCCCCGGCCGACGCCGTGTTGGTGTTCGAGGCGTCGAATACGAGCTGCACGGCCGGTTCCGCCGCGAGGCCCTGCTTCAGCGCTTCGGTCTGCCGGTCGTAATCTTCGGCGAACACGACGACGGCGTCGGCATCGCCCCGGCGCAGGGTGCGGTCGATTTCCGTCCCCGCGATGTAGCCCCGGAACGTGAAATAGGGGTTGGCCGCAACGCGCTCGACGGCCTGCCGGATTGCCTCGGTCGGATGCGGGGCTACCGCGGCCACGTCGATGTTGCTGACCTCGGTGTTCATGGCGAATCCGAACAGGAGCACCTGCACCACGGGCATCAGCAGGACGATCAGCATCGTTCGCGGGTCGCGCACGATGTGAAGCGCCTCTTTTTTGACGAATGACAGGAAACCGCCCATATTATTCGGTGCGTTTGGCGCCGCGGGCCAGCGTGCGGAAGACTTCGTCCATCGACCCTGCGGCAAATTGTTTTTTCAGCTCGGCCGGGGCTCCCAGCGCCCGTACCTGCCCGTCGACCATGATCGACACGCGCGAGCAGTATTCGGCCTCGTCCATGTAGTGCGTCGTGACGAAGACGGTCGTGCCTCCGGCGGCGGCTTCGTAGATCAGCTCCCAGAACTGGCGGCGCGTCACGGGATCGACGCCTCCGGTCGGTTCGTCGAGGAACACCACCTCGGGACGGTGGAGCGTCGCTACCAAGAAGGCCAGCTTCTGCTTCCATCCCAGCGGCAGGGAGCCCACCAGCGTGTCGGCCTCGCGGCGGAACTGCAGCCGGTTGAGCAGCGTCACGGCGCGCCGCAGCATCTCGCGGCGCGTGAGGGAGTAAATGCCGGCGTAAAGGCGGATGTTTTCCAGCACGGTGAGGTCGTCGTAGAGCGAGAACCGCTGGCTCATGTAGCCGATATGACGTTTGATCTGCTCGCCCTGACGCATCACGTCGAACCCGGCGACGGTGCCGCTGCCCGATGTGGGGTAGCTCAGCCCGCAGAGCATCCGCATCGCCGTGGTCTTCCCGGCGCCGTTCGCCCCGAGGAATCCGAAGATCTCCCCGCGGGCCACGTCGAAGGTGATGCGGTCGACGGCCACGAAGTCGCCGAACCGCTTGGTCAGCTCCCGGACGGATATGATGGGGTCATTGTTCATGGTGCATCAGTTTGATGAATACGTCTTCGATCCCGGCCTCGGCGGGACGGATCACGGCGTTGGGGAAACCCTGCCCGGCCAGTTCGCGGGCAAAGGCCGCGGCGTCGAACCCGTCGGCGGGAATCAGGTGGTGCGCCTCGCCGAAAGGGTAGCACTCGCGGACTCCTGCCGAGCGGCGGGCGGCCAGCAGCAGTCCGTACATATCCTTGCCCGAAAGCGCATAAAGCGGTTCGTCGAAGCGTCCGACGATCCCCTGCGGGGTGTCGATGCCGAGGATTTTCCCGACGTTGCAGAGTGCGATGCGGTCGCAGCGGCGCGCCTCGTCCATGTAGGGCGTCGAAACGAGCATCGAAATGCCTTTCGATTTCAGTTCGGAGAGCATGTCCCAGAACTCGCTGCGCGATACGGCGTCGACGCCCGTCGTGGGCTCGTCGAGCAGCAGCACCGAGGGGCGGTGGATCAGCGCACAGCACAGCGCCAGTTTCTGCTTCATGCCGCCCGAGAGCTTTCCGGCGCGGCGAGTGCGGAAGGGTTCGATCTGGCGGTAGATCGGGGCGATCAGGTCGCGGTTGGCCGCGGCCCCGACGCCGAACAGCGCGGCGAAGAAGTCGAGATTCTCCTCGACCGAGAGGTCGGGGTAGAGCGAGAACCGCCCGGGCATGTAACCCACCCGTCGGCGGATTTCGCGGTAGTCGGCGACGATGTCGCAGCCGTCGACCGACGCCGTGCCCCCGTCGGGGTTAATCAGCGTCGTGAGCAGTCGGAACAGCGTGGTTTTGCCCGCGCCGTCGGGGCCGATCAGCCCGAACAGTTCGCCCCGGGCGACCTCGAACGTCACGTTGTCGAGCGCCGTCAGCGTCCCGTAGCGTTTGGTGAGGCCCGCGGTCTCTATGGCGTTGCGTGCGGCCATGTCAGCGTCCTCCGGTTCAGAGTTTGACTTCGCCGTAAAGGCCGATCTTCAGCCGCCCGTCGTTTTCGACGGCGATCTTCACGGCATAGACCAGATTGGCCCGCGAATCGCGCGTCTGGATCGTCTTGGGCGTGAATTCGCTCTCCGAGGCGATCCACACGATGCGCCCCGGATAGTCGATGCGGCTGTCGCCGCCGAAATCGGCCGTGACGGTCACCTCCTGCCCGAGTTTCAGCGCGGCCAGTTGGTCCGAGGTGAAGTAGGCGTGCAGGTAGATGCGGTCCAGATCGGCGACCTTCATCAGCGGACGTCCCACCGACGCCAGTTCTCCGGCTTCGCTGTATTTGGCCAGCACGGTCCCCGCGACGGGCGACGCGATGCGGCATTTGGCCAGTTGGTCTTCGATCCGGGCGATCTGCAATTCGATGGACGAGGAGTTCTCGTCGATCGACGCGGCGTTGTTGCGGAGCGTCGAGAGCTGGGCCTCCAACTGTCCGTCCAGCACCTTGATCTGGGCGTCGATGTCATCGAGCTGTTTGGTCGTGGCGGCGCCGTCCCGCAGCAGGTTCTCCACGCGGCGGCGTTCGGTCTGCTGCTTGGCGATCTGCTCGCGCAGCGATGCGACCTGTTTGGCGATGTCGGGGCGGTTGCTGACGACCGAGGCCCGCTGGCGCTCCAACTGCAACTTTTGCAGATAGAGCTGCACGGTGTCGATGGCGCCGACCTGCCTGCCGGCTTCCAGCCGGTCGCCCTCCTCGGCGTCGAACCGCAGGATGCGCCCTGCGGCTTCGGCCGAGACGACCACCTCCGTGGCCTCGAAAGTTCCCGTGGCGTCGAAATCCCCGTTGCGGCCGCAGGCGGCGGCAAGGAGCGGCAGGGTGCAGCAGATGAATATGCGTTTCATAATAGGCGTGATTTTTAGCGGTTTATCGTATGTTTGAGCTCGTAGATGGTCTTCAGGAGTTCGATCTCGCGTGCCGAACGCGCCGTCGCGGCCGTGGCTTCGTCGGTGATCTTCCGCAGCAGGTCGTTGGTGTCGATCACGCCGTTGCGGAGCTTCGACTCGGCGGCTTCGCGCACCGAGCGGCGTAGGGCCACGATGCGGTCGTCGTCGGCGAGGGCTTTCCGCAGACGGGCGATGTCGCCGTTCTCCTCGGTCGTCTGCAACCGGGTGTTGAAGAGGAAGATATCCCGCTGCACCTCGACCTGCGCTTTAGCCGTGCGCAGTTTGGCCAGCGAATTCTTCCGGGTGTAGTAGGCCCCGAAGTTCCACGACATCTTCACGCCCACCATTGCGTTCCACGACCAGTCCGACGACATCATACTTTGGAAATAGTCCATCCCCGGATAGCCGTAATACCCCTGCGCAAAGAGCCCGAAGCGCGGGCGGGTCGCCGATTTGACCAGCCGTTCCTGCGCCGTGAGCTTGTCGGCCGTGGCGTCGAACAACGCCAGCTCGGGGCGCGCCGGTTCGAATGAACGGGGTTCGGCGACATCGGGCCGTGTGAGCGGCTCGTCGCCCAGCGGCCGGCCGATGAAGACGGAGAGCATCCGGCGGTAGCTTTCGCGCGAGGCCGTGACCTGCGTCAACTGCTGGTTGACGGTCAGCAGTTCGGCTTCCACGGCGTCGGCGTCGGTCTGCATCGCCACGCCGTTCCGTTGCAGGGCGCGCACCTTTTCGAGGTTGCTGCGCAGCAGGTCCAACGTGAGGGAGGTCTGCGCGATCCGCTCGTCGAGGAGCAGGATGCCGAAAAAGAGGTTGTCCACACGCCCCTGCAACGCATAGAGGTCCACATCCGCCGAGCGCGTCTGTTCTTCGGCTTCGGCTCGGGCGATGCGCTTGTCGGCCTCCGATCTGCCGCCGTCCCAGAGGGTCTGGTTCAGCTCGAGGGCGACTTTGTACTGGTCCTTGTTCATGCCGGGCATGTCGATCCCCTGCTGGGAGAGCATGCCCGCGAGGGCGTCCGGGAACGAGGGGACTTCGGTCTGCCAAGTGGCCTGCGCCGCCAGCGAGAGCTGCGGCAGCCACGCGCGGCGGGCGTTCGACAGGGTGTACTCCTCGGTCCGGCGCACGAGGTCGTACTGCCGGATTTCGGGGTAGTGCTCGCGGGCCAGCCGGCGGCACTCGTCGAGTGTCACCTGTGCGCCGGCCGAAAGTCCGGCCAGCAGGCATCCGCATAAGAGGGCGATTCGTTTCATGGTCATGCTTTTTTGAGTCGTCGCAGGATGATTTCGGTATTCTCGGCCCTGCGCAGTTCGAGGAAGCGCTTCCGGTTGCCCGAAAGGTCTCCGAGGATGGGCTCCACGACCGGGAGGGCGATGAACGGGAAGACGTTGAGCGAAATGATGTCCAGCAGCAGCATCCGGGCGTCGATCGGCTCGGTCTCGCCGCGGGCCGCCGATGCGTCCAGTTCCAGTTGGATGTCGCGCATCAGCGTTTCGGCGATTTCCCGGACGCGGCTGCGCATCGACTCGTAGCGTTCGGGGCGCGAAAAGACCTCGTTGACGATGAAGCGCGGCAGGTCGGGGTTCGCCGCGATGAAATCGAAATGGCTTTCGACGCCGTCGCGGATGCGTTCCGGCAGCGGCAGGTCCGGCTGGCCGAAGGCGGTCAGCACCGACCGGCTCATCAGGCGCATCTTCTCGTCGAGGATGCGTTCGAATAACTGCTCCTTGGTCCGGAAATAGTAGTGCAGCATGGCGTGCGTCACACCCGCCGCTTCGGCGATCGAGGTCGTGCGCGCTCCTGCGAACCCTTTGTTGAGGAACTCCTGCTCGGCGGCTTCCAGAATCGCCTGTTCCTTGTTCCGTGCCGGTTTTGTCATGGGCGGCTTGTATTAATAACTTTGTTTAACAATTTTGTTATTTGCAAATATACAACCGATTTTTTAATATGCAACAAATTCGGGAAATTCTTTGTACCTTCGCACGTTGAAATGAAAGCATCATTTAAAAAGACATACGCTTCGCTGGATGCCGATCGGCTGGTGCTTCTGTGGCTTGCCGTGTGGTGGGTGTGCAACCTGCTGCAGGCCGGGCTGACGGAACTGGCCAACGATGAGGCTTATTACCACCTATTCGCCGAACGGCTCGCATGGGGGTATTTCGACCATCCGCCGATGACGGCGCTGCTGGTCTGGGCCGGGGAACACCTTTTCGGCGGCGAACTGGGTGTGCGGTTCTTCTTCACCGTGCTCCAACCTCTTTATCTCTGGATATTGTGGCGCATCGTTCGCCCTGCGGATGCGGACCGCAGGGATGCGGCGCTGTTCGTAGTGCTTTCGGCCTCGACGCTGATGCTTCAGCTCTACGGTTTCATCGCCGTACCCGACGGGCCGCTGATGCTCACCGCAGCGCTGTTCCTGCTGACATTCAAGTGGTTTACCGAAGGCCGCCGCATGGCGTGGCTCTGGATGGGCGTCGCCATGGCGCTGATGGCTTACAGCAAGTACCACGGTGCGCTGGTGGTTCTCTTCGCGCTGGCGGTGACCCCCCCCCGCCAACTGCTGCGTCCCTCGCTATACCTGAGCGGGGCCGTGGCCCTGCTGCTGCTCGTGCCGCACCTCGTGTGGCAGTACGACCACGACTGGGCGTCGTTCGCCTACCACCTGTCGGGCCGCAATTCGGTCTTCAAACCCAATTACGTCGTCGAGTTTCTGGGCAACATGCTCGTCGTCTTCAACCCGTTCCTCGTGCCGCTGTATGTACAGGCGTGGCGGAAAGTGAAGCCGCAGAGCGCCGTCGGACGGGCCCTGAAACTGCTGCCCGTGGCTTTCATCGGCTTCTTCCTGCTCTCGTCCCTGCGGGGATATGTGCAGCCCCAGTGGGTGATCGTGGCGTGCTTCGGGCTGATTTATGTGGTGTTCGCCTACGCGCGGCGCCATCCCCGCACGCGGCGTTATGTGATGTGGGCAGGTGGCGCGACCATCGCGCTGATCGGACTGGTGCGGCTCGAAATGATCTTCAATCCGCTGGGCATCCGTTTCGAGGTGTTCGACAACCGCGCGAGCTACGGCGCCATCGCCGAAGCGGCCGGCGGCCGTCCGGTGATCTTCCGGCAGGGATATGCCGTGGCGGCCAAATATGCGTTCTACACGGGCGGCGAGGCCTATTGCCAGCCCAATATCCGCTATCGCACGCACCAGTGGCAGTTCCGGGACGACGATTCCCGCTTCACGGGGCGCGAGGTGCTCATCGAATGTCCGGCCGAACCGGTCGATACGACCCGGGAGGTGCGGAGCCTCACGATGGCCAACGGCCGCCGGTTCACATGGTTCGTCGACCGGGATTTCCATCCGGTGCGGCTGGTGGACATTGCCGTGACGGGATTGCCCGCTAAGGTGGCCGTGGGCGAGGAGTTGCGATTGGAGTTGCGGATCACGAACCCTTATCCCTACGACATCGCGGTCGGAGGGGCGGACGTGCAACTGGCGATGCTGTGGAAACACGGGCGTTTCCGGGTCGACGAGTTCCCGACCGGGGCGCAGTTCACGATCCCGGCGGACGATGTGATGACCCGCACGGTGACCTTCTCCGTGCCGCCGCAACTGGCCGGGGAGACCTTCGACGTGGGCTTTGCCCTGCGCCGCGAAGGATATACCAATTGGTTTAACGGAAAATCGATCTCGACGGAAGTAGTCGGAAATTTATGATAGAACAGTTTTTGAAATTTTGCGTAGTCGGCGGCTCGGGCGTCTTCGTCGACTTCGGTGTCACCTATCTTTGCAAGGAGTTCCTGCGGTTGAACAAATATGTGGCCAACTCGCTGGGATTCCTCTGCGCGTCGACCACGAATTATATCCTGAACCGTATCTGGACGTTCCACGATGAAAATCCCGACATCACGGGCCAGTATCTCCGTTTTCTGGGCATCGCGGCGATCGGGCTGGTCATCAACAACGCCACGATCTACGTCCTGCACAACCGTTTCCGGCTGAACTTCTACTTTGCGAAGCTCTTCGCCACCGGGGTGGTGACGTTCTGGAACTTCTTCATGAACTATTTCTTCACGTTTTAAGCGGCTCCTACGCGCTTCATCGGCTCCGGGATGCGGATGAATGCCGTCCAGCACATCCTCAGCCACAGGGTCAGCAGCAACCACAGGTTAAGCTGCCATCCGTAGAAGAGCTGCATCACCTTCGGCGGGCACAGTATGTCCACCGGCATCACGACCACGATCACGAAGGTCGCCCAATAGGCGATCCGGTCGGCGAGACGGATTACCCCCCCCCGGCGCATCGTCCAGTACCACATCTGGTAGCCGATCAGCATAATCACATAGGTATGTCCTTCGCTGGAGTTGCTGAACAGGATGACATAGCCCATCAGCACCGCGAGGCTGGTTATCCGGAAGAAGGGCAGTTGCCAGTTGCGCCGGTTGGCCAGCACGCCGGCGGCCAATACTGCCAGTACGCCGATCTGGATATACATCCGGTAGGGGAGCAGTCCGAGCGGACGCAGATAAAAGACGTTCATCCATGTCCGGGTGCCCGGGTGTTCGGTCAGGGCGCCGACCCACTGTCCGTAGTAATCGGGCAGTTCCGCCAGCGGCATGCTGACCGCCGGAGCCAGCAGGAACGCAATGCCGATCAGCACGGCATAACCCACGTTGCGCCAGAAATGCGGATAGAACAGCAGCATCGCCAACTGGAAGATGCCGTATATCTTGGTGAATCCCGAAATCATAATCAGCAGCACGGCCCAGAATCCCTTGTCGCGCTCCAGCAGCGAGTAGGCGAACAGGAACATATAACCCACCGCGACGTTGTATTGGAACGACAACTGCGTACAGGCCAGTATCAGGAAGGTGAAAAGGAACGATTTGCATTTCTCCTCGCGGGTGAACTTTCCGGGCAGGGTGAAGATCGCCGCGAACCACAGCGTGAAGTTGAAGAGGTTCCACGCGATCGGCCCCAGCCATGCGGGCAGGTAGGCGAACGGCGCGAAGAGGATGTTGAAAAGCGGTCCGTAGAGGAAATAGTCGAGGCGGATGGGGAAACCTGCGGGCGGCCAGTTGGCGCCGTAGGGGGATATCTGCTGCCAGAAGAGTTTCGTCGACTCGGCGAAGATCATGAAATTGCGGTGCTTGCCGCGCGTGACTTCCGAGAGCGAAAGCGCCAGCACCAGCAGCAGCCCGATGATGTAGAGGTTGCGGGGGTTGAGGAAAAACGCCCCGATACGCCGCCAGACGGAACCCTCGGTCCCCGGCCGTGTGTTCAGCATTCCCTGCTCCATCGCCCGCTTACTTGCGTTTGCGGATTTTGCGGAACGGAAGGCCCAGCACGCCGAAGAAGGCTTCGCGGAAGATGCCGCCGCTCATTTTCGACGTTCCCTCGCGGCGCTCGACGAAGATGATCGACACCTCCTTGAGTTTCATGCCCAGCCGCCATGCCGTGTATTTCATCTCGATCTGGAAACCGTAGCCCTTCATCCGGATGGCGTCGAGGTCGATGGTCTCCAGCGCCCGCCGCGAGTAGCAGACGAATCCCGCCGTGGCGTCGCGCAGGGGCATGCGCGTGACGATGCGCACATACATCGAGGCGAAGTAGGACATCAGCAGGCGCGACATCGGCCAGTTGACGACGTTGACGCCCTGCACATAGCGCGAACCCACCACCACGTCGTTGCCTTCGGCGGCGGCTTCGTACAGCCGTACCAGATCGTCGGGGTTGTGCGAAAAGTCGCAGTCCATCTCGCAGATGTAGTCGAATCCGTTCTCCAGTCCCCAGCGGAATCCCGTGAGGTAGGCCGTTCCGAGTCCCTGTTTGCCCGAGCGCTCTACGAGGTGAAGCGTCGCGGGGAACTCCTTCTGGCGCTCTTTGACGATTGCGGCGGTGCCGTCGGGCGATCCGTCGTCGATGACGAGCATTTCGAAAGGTTCGGGGAGTGAGAAGACCTTGTCGATCATCGCCGATATGTTCTCCTTTTCGTTGTAGGTCGGAATGATTACGAGTTTGCGCATGGTGTGAATCGTGAATAATGAATGTACAAAGGTAAAATTATTTTGCAAAAACGCCGTCGTTTGAACCGTTATTTTGTGCGGCGTTTCATCGCCCGGACCGCCGCTTTGTCGGCGTCCGTGACGCGGTACGACTCGACGATCTTCTGCAGCGACTTGTTGTAGGTCCAATCGTCCAGCGGACATGCCTGCCGCAGCCAGCGCATCGTCCGTTCGGGAAACCGGATGAAGCAGAGCGACACGGCCCATGCCACGCCCATCCGGGCGTAGTAGCCCTCGTGGCGGATGCCGCCCAGCAGTCCGAGCAGCGCTTCGAGGTGCTCGGCATCCACGAAATTGCCCAGCGCCATCACCACCGCGAAGCGCAGTTCGTATTCCTTCTCCGCATGGAAATAGGGCTGGATGAAGTCCCACATCGGAGCCCGTTCGGCGGCTTTGAGCCGCCAGCAGAAGCAGTCGCAGACGGCCCAGTTGTCGATCTTCGGGACGAAACGCGCCACATGTTCCAGTTTCTCCCCGGGCGTGCACTTGGCATAGCCGATGACCAGTCCCTGCAACATCCGCTCTTCGTAATAAAGCAGGTCGTCCGCGGCGAGGAACGTGCGCCAGTCGCCCCGGGCGATCTGGCGGGCGATGCCGCGCAGCAGCGGCAGGCGGATGCCGATGATGTTCCCGATGCCCGGCACCAGCGCGGCGTGGAAGTCGCGGTAGCCGGGGTCGGCCATTTCCAGTAATTGTTCGCGGAGGGTCATCGTGTGCGGATTTTATGCGTGGGGTCGTGCCGTCTGCCGGCGGTCAGGACGGACAAAAGTACGCTTTTTTCACGGATCGCCCCAACGTTTCGCATAAAAAGGTTATCTTTGCGGATATGGAACTCAATGTGATACAGGTGCGCGAAGTCACCGGTCCGCTGCTCGACGCGTTTGCGCGGCTGATGCCGCAGCTTGCGCCGCAGCTCGCGGCTCCCCCGGCCGCACGGCTGCGGGAGATCGTGGCGTCCCCCGGGACGGCGCTTTTCGCCGCGGAGGGTGGAGGCCGCATTTGGGGGTTGCTGACCCTCGTGTGGTACGATGTGGCGTCGGGCCGCAAGGCGTGGATCGAGGATGTGGTGGTCGACGCCGAAGCCCGCGGAACGGGGGCGGGGCGTGCGCTCGTGGCCGCCGCGCTGGAGCATGCCGGGGCCATCGGAGCGGGGAAGGTCCTGCTGACCTCCAACCCTGCGCGGGAAGCCGCGCGGGCGCTCTACCGTAAAATGGGATTCGAAGAGGCCGCAACGACGGTCTTTGCTATTAAAACAGATGCGAAATGAAGAAGTTCGTAAAGATCGCGGCCATCGTGGTGGCCGCCATTCTGGCGATTGCCCTGATCGCGCCGATCGCGCTGCGGGGTAAGATCGCCGACATCGTGAAGCGCGAGGCCAATGAGATGCTCGCGGCGAAGCTCGATTTCGAGAAACTCGACATCAGCCTCCTGCGCCATTTCCCGAACGCTTCGCTGGAGTTGAAGGGGCTCACCTTGGTGGGCGTGGACCGTTTCGAGGGCGACACGATCGTCGCCGCGCAGCGGATTTCGGTGGTCGTCAACCTGATGTCGCTTTTCGGCGACAGCGGGTTCGAGGTGACGAAGGTAATCCTCTCGTCGCCGGCCGTGCATGCGCACAAGCTCGCCGACGGAGCCGTCAACTGGGACGTGATGAAGCCTTCGGACGATGCTGCGGAGGAGACGCCTGCCGAGGAGCCGGCCGAACCCTCGTCGTTCCGCCTCTCGGTGCGCGATTTCCGGATTTCGGACGCCGCGATCCGCTATGAGGACGATTCGACGAACATGCGCTTTTCGACCGCGCCCCTCTCGCTGCGCCTGCAGGGGAACATGTCGGCCGAACGCACCGACCTCGATCTGCGGCTCACGGCGCAGGAAATGCGCTTCGTTTCGGGCGGCATTCCGCTGCTGAGCGGCGCCGAGGCGGAACTCGTCGCCGTGATCGATGCCGATTTGGCGAACAACCGCTTCACCTTCTCGCGCAACACGCTGCGGCTGAATGCCATTGAGGTGGGACTCGACGGATGGGTCGAACTGGGCGACGATGCCGTGGCCATGGACCTTACGGCAGGCTGCGACAAGGTGCAGTTCAAGGACGTGCTGTCGCTCATCCCGGCGTTCTACACCCGGGAATTCAAGAACCTCACGGCGGGCGGCGAGCTGTCGATGGCGCTCTGGGCCAAGGGCGAGATGCGCGGCTCGGCGCTTCCGGCCTTCGAACTGAAAACCGAGGTTCGCGACGGCAGTTTCCAATACTCCTCGCTGCCCAAGGCCGTGACCGGCATCAACATCGCCGCCAAGGTTGCAAATCCCGGGGGCGTGATGGACAAGACGGTCATCGACCTGTCGAAATTCGGTCTTAAGATGGCCGGGAACTCCGTTTCGGCGACTTTCTACGCCACGAATCTCGTCAGCGATCCCGTATTCCGCGCTGCGGCTGCCGGGCGTGTCGACCTGGGAGCCGTGAAGGAGGTCTACCCCTTGGAGAAGGGCGTCGAACTGGGCGGTCAGATCGCTGCGGACCTGAAAGTGTCGGGCCGCATGTCCGATATCGAGAAGGCGCGCTATGAGAAGCTCGGTGCGCAGGGAACCTTCACTGTCGAGGAGTTGGGGCTGACGCTTCCGAACCTTCCGGCGGTGCACATCCGCCGCGCTGCGGCCACCATCACACCCGCCGCGATGACCCTCGGCGAATTCGGGGTGACGGTCGGCAGGAGCGACCTCTCGGCCAACGGCCAGTTGACCAACTACATCGGTTACCTGCTGCGGGGCGATATGCTTTCGGGACGCCTTTACGTCAAATCCGAACTGCTCGATCTGAACGAGATCATGGACGCCATGCCCGCTACGGACGAGGCGGCTGAGGCCGAGGACACTCCTGCCGAGCCGACGCAGGCCGTTGAGGTTCCGCGCAACCTGAACCTCTCGCTCAACACCGACCTGCGTAAAGTGCTCTTCGGGAAGATGACCGTCAGCGACATTTCGGGCGAAATGGGAATTTCCGGCGGTGCGCTGTCGCTCAACCGGCTGGGGCTGGGTATTTTCGGCGGCAAGGCTACCGCTTCGGGCAGTTACTCGACGGCGGCCGATCCGGCGAAACCCGCGCTGAAACTCAACGCCAACATCGCGGGCGCTTCGTTCCAGCGGAGTTTCGAGGAGCTGGAGATGGTGCAGAAACTCGTGCCGATTTTCGCCAAGACCGGCGGCGACTATTCGCTGGCGCTCGATATGCATACGCTGCTCGACTCTCAGATGTCGCCCGACCTGCAGACCCTCACCGCCACGGGCGAGATCAGGTCGGCCAATATCCACGTTCAGAACATCGAGGCGTTCGACGCGCTGGCCAAGGCGCTGAACAACGACGATTTGCGGAAGATCGAGGCCAAGGACGTCACGATCCGTTTCGCCATCAGGGACGGCCGCATCACCACGCAGCCCTTCGACCTGAAGCTGGGCAATGTCGGCATCAACCTTTCGGGCTCCACGGGCCTCGACCAGACCATCGACTACACGGCCAAGGTGGCCATCCCGGGCGGCAAGACCCTGCAGTCGATCGGCGTGGGCATCGGCGGCACGTTCTCCTCGCCCAAGATCACGCTCGGCGTGAAGGAGGCGGCAGAGGAGGCGGTGAAGAACATCGTCGACGAACAGATCCAGAAACTCACCGGCAGCGAGTCGCTCTCGGAGGAGATTCAGAAGCAGGCCGAGAACCTCCGTGCGGAGGCCAAACGGGCCGGGGAGAAACTCGTCGAAGCGGCTGAAAAACAGCGGACGAAACTTGTCGAGGAGGCTTCGAAGAAGGGCGCCTTGGCCAAACTCGCCGCCGAAAAAGCCGGAGACAAACTAGTGCAGGAGGCCGGGAAACAGGCCGCGAACCTCGAAGCCGAGGCCGAGCGGCAGATCGAAAAACTCACGGCGAAAAAGGAATAACCGAAATGCTCGTAATTTTTGCCGTCATCATCGGAGGCATTGTGACGGGGCGTCTGCTTATCAGCCGGCGCCTCGCCTTTGTACAACGTCTTATCACCGTCATCATCTGGGCCCTGTTGTTTCTGCTGGGCGTCGAGGTGGGCGGCGACCCTGCGGTCGTGGGCTCGCTGGCGACGCTCGGCGGGGCGGCGCTGGCGATCTTCGCCCTCTCCGTCGCGGGGAGTATTTTGGCGGCGTGGCTGTTGTGGCGGCGTATCCGCGGATGCGCCGTGCCCGGGGATGACGGGGAGGCCGATGTTGACGCTCCGGTCTCTACATGGACGGCCCTTTGCGGCAGTCTTGTGATCGTCGCCTTTTTCGTCGTAGGATGTATCGTGGGACTTTTCGCGCCGCTCGATATGGCCGGGTCGCGGGTCAGCACCTATGTGCTCTATGCGCTGATGTTCTGCGTCGGCGTGACGCTGGGCAATGACCGCACGCTGGCCGGACGGGTCCGGCGGCTCGATCCGCGGCTGGCGCTGCTGCCCGTCGCCACGGCCGTCGGAACGCTGGCAGGGGCCGCTCTCGCGGCTCCGCTGCTCGCTCAGTGGTCGCTGACCGATTCGCTGGCCGTGGGTGCGGGGTTCGGCTACTATTCGCTGTCGAGCATCTTCATCGCCGATTTTCGGGGGCCCGAGTTGGCGACGATCGCCCTGTTGTGCAACGTCATGCGCGAGTTGTTCACCCTGCTGGCCGCGCCGCTCGTGGCCCGCTGGTGCGGGCCGCTGGCCGCCGTGTCGATCGGCGGTGCGACGACGTTCGACACGACGCTCCCGATCATCACGCAGGCGGCGGGGCGCCCCTATGCCGTGGTGTCGGTCTTCCACGGCTGCGTGCTCGATTTCAGCGTCCCGTTTCTGGTGACGTTCTTCTGTAGTGTCTGAAAAAATGAGCGTCCCGCGGGACGCTCATTTTTTTATGTAGGATTGCAGGGCTTCGACGTATTCGGCGAAGGCGTCGCGCCCGGCCGCGGTGATGCGGCACACCGTGCAGGGCATCTTTCCCCGAAAGGTCTTTTCGACCTCGATGTAGCCGGCCTTTGCCAATTTGTCCAACTGCACCGAGAGGTTTCCTGCCGTGGCTCCGGTCTGCTGCCGGATAAAGACGAAGTCGGCGCTCTCGACCCCGATCAGGATCGAGACGACGGCCAGCCTCAGCTCGGAGTGCAGCAGGGGATTCAGTTCCTTGAACATCGCGTTATCGTTGCGGGTGGTTCGACGTATGGTTGAGGATATGGCCCGGGACGATCATCATCACTACGAATCCTGCAATGAAGAGCAACGGCTGCCACATGTTGCCGGCAAGCAGCGTGCACGGGGCGAGGATGATGGCCGCGATGCCTCCGACGATGGTGGGCGTGAAGCGGATGATGAGTCCCGTGACGGCGGTCCCCATGCCCATGATGAGCAGGATGATGAAGAGTATCGGCAGACGCATGGGCGTGAAGAGCGTCAGCAGGCTGACGAAGAGGGCTGTGGACCCCATGACGAACCAGACGCTTCCGATCACGCGGTCGACGAACGTGCGGGCCTCGCCTTCGGTGCGTTTTCCGCGTGTGAGCCCCATCAGCAGCCATCCCAGCACGGGCAGCAGCAGCCACAGGTAGTTCCAGCGCGGGTCCTGAAAATAGGCGACGGCACCCCAGACGACGAGTGTCGTCAGGACGGTGGCATAGCCCCACGCCAGCAGCGGACGTCCCGAGTTGCGGGCGATGCGGCTGCGGGTATTTTCGATCATGCGGCCGATGAGTTCCAGACTCTCGGCGGCCTCCATTTTACGGTCTTCCATGGGTATGAGTTTTTAATGGTTGCGGTAATCGTTCTCGTCGTCCCAATCGAACAGATAATGGACGAGTGAGAGCAGGATGCTCAGTCCCCATCCGGCAATGACCCAGACCACCCACCAGTAGTGGGGCGAGGTGTACCAGTTGACGAAGGCTAAGAAGCCGCAGACCGCGACGTAATTCGTGATGCGGCGGCTGAACCGGCGCGCGAAAAGGCGGCGTTTGTCGGTGTTGGGGGAGGTGATTTCCATCGTTTTCGGTTTTGCGGGCCGGAGCCCCGTTCATAAATCTATTGCAAATATAAAGTAGTTTATATAATAAACCAAATTTCAAGCCGGAAATTTTTCAAAAAATCGGATACCTATTTATAAAGCAGCGGGATTCCGGCAGGATGCCGTATTTTGACCGGCGATTGCAATTTTTGATCGAGTTGGCTGCTGATAGTTTATTTTATCGATTAAGTACGCTCTAATTCCGGCGAAAAAATGCTAAATTTGCAAAAACCTGAACGAAAACCTGCTATGAAAAAAATGCTATTGCTCCTCCTCGGCCTTGCCGCGGCGTGGAGTGTTGCGGCGAAGGTCACCCTTCCCGACGCCATCGGCAGCAACATGGTGCTGCAACAGAATACCGACGTGAAACTCTGGGGTTGGGCCGACCCGCATGCGGCGGTGAAGGTCGAGGCTTCGTGGGGCGCGAAAGCGTCTGCAAAGAGCGACGGCGGGGGGCGTTGGGAGGTGACGCTGAAAACTCCCGCCGGCAGTTACGACCCGCAGCGGATCATCGTTGCAAGCGGCGACAGGCAGGTGCTGGACAACGTCCTGATCGGCGAGGTGTGGTTCTGCAGCGGCCAGAGCAATATGGATATGCCCCTCGGCGGCTACTGGAACGGACTGATCGAGGGCGGCAACGAGGTCATCGCCTGCGCCGATGCGCAGCGCAACCGCATCCGCTTCCTGAAAGTGGCCTATTCGCAGGGCTATACGCCGCAGGAACGCGTTCCGGGCGTCTGGAACGAGTTCACGACGGCCACCGCCGCACGGTGCAGTGCCACGGCCTATTTCTTCGCCGAGATGCTCTCGCGGGCGCTGGACGTTCCGGTCGGCGTGATCGACAGTTCGTGGGGCGGCAGCCGCATCGAGTGCTGGACCCCGCGCGCGGCGCTGGAAACCTATCCCGACATCGATCTGGATGAAAAGGCCGTCGCCGACCTGCCCGACTACATGCGCCCGATGGCCATGTACAACGCCATGGTCTATCCCCTGACCCGCTATACCGTCCGCGGCCTCCTCTGGTATCAGGGCGAGTCGAACATCGGCCACCATACGGAATATGCCGCGCGGATGGCCGACATGGTAGCCGGATGGCGTGCGCAGTGGGGGCTGGGCGAACTGCCTTTCTATTTCGTCGAGATCGCTCCTTTCGGTTACGGCAACGGGCTGGCGCCCTATCTGCGCGAGGCGCAGTGCCGGGCGCAGGCGCTGATTCCCGGCAGCGGCATGGTCTCGACCAACGATCTGGTCCTTCCCTGCGAGGAGGGCAACATCCATCCCCGCGACAAACGCAGCGTGGGCAAGCGGCTGGCATTCTGGGCTCTGAACCGCACTTACGGCCGAAAGGACGTGGCGTGCGAGAACATGCAGTTCCGCTCGATGGAGGTCAGGGACGGCAAAGCCTACCTTTCGTTCGACAACACTTTCGGCGGCTTCGGCCGGGCGTTCGACCTGAGGGGTTTTGAGGTCTGCGGCGCCGACCGGATGTTCCGTCCCGCGCAGGTGCATTTTGAGGGCAATGAGCGGCTGATCGTCTTTCTGCCCGATATCCCCGAGCCGGTGGCCGTGCGCTACGGCTTCCGCGACTTCCAGCCGGGCAACGTGGTCAACACCCGCGAGCTTCCCCTCGTGCCGTTCCGCACCGACGATTTTTAACCCGAAACCATCAATCCGAAACCTATGAAACGAATACTGCTGCTTGCCGCCGCCCTTGCCGCGGCATGGACCGCCGCCGCGAAGGTCACCCTTCCGGAGATCATCGGCGACAATATGGTGTTGCAACAAAACACCGAAGCTAAACTCTGGGGCTGGGCCGATCCGCATACGGCGGTGAAGGTCGAGGCTTCGTGGGGCGCCAAAGCGACCGTCCGTAGCGGCGGCGACGGCCGCTGGGAGGTGATGCTGAAGACCCCTGCGGGCGGTTACGAGCCGCAGCGCATCGCGATCGCCGGGGACGGCCGGGTCGAGCTGAACAACATCCTGATCGGCGAAGTGTGGTTCGCCGGCGGTCAGAGCAACATGGAGATGGGCGTGCAGGGATTCCACAACTGCCCTGTGGCCCGCTCCAACGAGGTCATCGCCCGGGCCGACGCCCGGCGCGGCAGAATCCGCTATGTGAAAGTTCCGAAAACGGCCTCCTATACCCCCGAAGAGCGTGTCGGCGGCCGCTGGAACGAATTTTCGACTGAAACGGCTCCGCTCTGCACGGCCGTCGGTTATTTCTTTGCCGAGATGCTGGGCGACGTGCTCGGCGTTCCCGTGGGGGTCATCGACTGCACATGGGGCGGCAGCCGCGTCGAGAGCTGGACCTCGCGGGAAATTCTGGAGACCTATCCCGACATAGACATCACGGAAAAGGGCATTGCGGCGACCGACGAGTGGCTGCGGCCGCTGGTGATGTACAACGGCATGCTGCGTCCCGTGGCGGGCTATACCGTCCGCGGATATCTCTGGTATCAGGGAGAATCCAACGTTGGGGCCCATACGGTCTATGCCGAACGGCTGGCCAACATGGTGAAGCTGTGGCGCGGACTGTGGGGGCAGGGCGAACTGCCGTTCTACTTCGTCGAGATCGCTCCGTTCAACTACTGGGGCAGCGACCTCGCGGCCTTCCTGCGCGAGGCGCAGTGCCGGGCGCAGGAGGTGATCCCGAACAGCGGCATGGTCTCGACGAACGATTTGGTCGAGCCTTACGAGTGGTGCAACATCCACCCGGCTAACAAGCACGACATCGGCTACCGGCTGGCTTGCATGGCTCTGAACCGCACCTATGGAAAGAAGGCCGTGCATTGCGACAGCCCTCGTTTTCGCTCCGTAGAGTTTGCCGACGGCAAGGCCGTCGTCTCGCTGGACAACGCCGAATACGGCTTCAACCGACTGGTGGGCATCGAGGGTTTCGAGCTCTGCGGCTCCAACGGGGTGTTCCATCCGGCCGATGTGACGGTCGATGCGCAGATGCGGTTGGTCGTTTCGTCGAAGGAGGTTTCGGAGCCTGCCGCCGTGCGCTACTGCTTCCGCAACTTCCAGATCGGCAACCTCGCCAACAGTTGGGGACTGCCCGTCATTCCTTTCCGCACGGACGACTTCCAGCCCCGGCCCTGAGCCCCGGCGGCATGAAACGGACGGAGGGACCTGCGCAGGTCCCTCCGTCCGTTTGTCAGCGTTTCGCCGATTCGGCGGTCAACACCAGATCCATCCACTCGGGATGACGCCGGATATAGGCTCCGACGAACGGGCACTGCGGGACGACCAGCAGCTCTTTGCGGCGGATGTCCTCCAGCGCGGCCTGCACCAGCTCCTTGCCGATGCCCTGTCCCTCGTATTTGGGCGGAACTTCGGTGTGGGTCAGGACGATGAGCCCTTTGCCCAGCACATACTCGATCAGCGCCATGTCGCCGTCCCCGAGATCGAGTTCGTAGCGTTTCTCGGCCGTGTTGTCGACCACTGTGTGTTTCTTTTCCATAACGATTGGTATTTTGGATTGAACTTATTGTGATTTATCGTACTTTTGTCTCCGCTTATGAGCTCCGTCGCCGACATACTCCTCGACTGGTACGCCCGCGAAGGGCGCGATTTGCCGTGGCGCCGTACGCGCGACCCCTACCGCATCTGGCTCTCGGAGGTGATCCTCCAGCAGACCCGTGTGGCGCAGGGGATGGAGTACTACTTCCGTTTCACGGAGCGTTTTCCCGACGCCGCATCGCTCGCCGCCGCTCCCGAAGACGAGGTGCTGAAACTCTGGCAGGGGCTCGGCTACTACAGCCGCGCCCGCAATCTCCATGCCGCCGCCCGGCAGGTCGTCGAACGCTTCGGCGGACGGTTTCCCGTCGCGTTGGACGAGGTCCGCTCGCTGCGCGGCGTGGGCGACTATACCGCCGCGGCCATCTGCTCGGCGGCTTACGACGCCCCGTGCGCCGTGGTCGACGGCAATGTCTACCGGGTGCTCGCGCGGCTCTTCGACCTCGATGCGCCGATCGACTCCACGGCCGGAAAGCGGGCTTTCGCCGAGTTGGCGCAGTCGCAGCTCGACACCGCGCGTCCGGGACGCTACAATCAGGCGATCATGGACTTCGGGGCTCTCCAATGCACCCCTTCGTCGCCCCGCTGCGAGACGTGTCCGTTGTCCGGACGGTGCCTCGCCCTCGCCGCCGGAACCATCGCCACGCGTCCCGTGAAACAGGGAAAAACCAAGGTCCGCGACCGCTGGTTCAACTACCTGCACCTTTCGTCGGGCGACCATACCCTGCTTCGCCGCCGCGAGGGGCGCGACATCTGGCAGGGACTTTACGAATTTCCGCTCATCGAGACCGACGGCCCCGTCGAACTGCCGGAACTCGTGCGCCTGCCACAGTTCGCCGAACTGCTGGGCGACGCTCCGTGGCACCTCGTGCGCAGTATCCCGCTGCCGAAGCACCAGCTTTCCCACCAGACGCTCCATGCGGTCGTCCACCGCATCGAAACCCCTTCTCTGACGTCTGCCGCCGCTGCGATGGCCGTTCCGACCGCTGCGCTGGGCGACTATGCCGTGCCGCGGCTGATCGACCGTTACCTGATCAAATACCAGATATAGGCGACGTATATCGCCACGAAGATTGTCCCTTCCCAACGGTCGATGGCCTTGCGCCTGAACGTGAAAGCCGCGAGGAACACCACGACCGAACTCAGCAGGACCATCAGCAGGTCCCAGACCGTGATGCCGCCCATCGAGAGCGGGTTTATCGTGGCGCTCACACCCAGAATCAGCAGGATGTTGGCGATATTCGATCCGATGACGTTGCCCAGCGCCATGTCGGCCTTGCCCTTGAACAGCGACACGAGCGACGAGGCCAGTTCGGGCAGCGACGTGCCGCCCGCCACGAGCGTGATGGCGATCACCGATTCGCTGATCCCGAGGCTGCGGGCGATGGCCGTGGCGCTGCGGAGGAACATCTCGCCGCCGAAGACCAGTCCGGCAAGTCCCCCGACGATCATCACGGCCATGAGCCATCCGGCCATCGGCGCCTTGGCCCCTTCCGCCGGGGCGGTCGCTTCGGGGCGCTTCGTCTTCCGGATCGTATACCACATCAATGCGACGTAAAGCCCGATCATCACCACGCCGTCGATGCGCCCGATACGGTCCGCAGCCCCTTTGCAGAGCAGCGAATCCATGGCCATGGCCAGCAGGAGCAACGACGCCAGCACCCCGAACGGGATGTCGCGGCGGATGTTCCCCGCCGTCAGCGGTACGGGGCGTATCAGGGCGCAGACGCCCAGAATGACGAAGACGTTGAAAATGTTCGACCCCACGACGTTGCCGATCGCCACGTCGCTTTGGCCTCCGATGGCCGAGAGCACCGATACGACCAGTTCGGGCGTCGAGGTGCCGACGGCCACCACCGTCAGTCCGATGATGAATTCCGGCACCCGGAAGCGCTGGGCCAGCGCCGCGGAGCCGTCCGTAAGGAAATTGGCCCCGGCGAGGATCAGCCCCAGTCCGACGATCAATAGCAGGATATCCATGGCTTTAAGACAGCATGATAAGACTTACGGCCATCAGGGCCATGCCGGCCACCACACCGTAGATGGAGATGTGCGCTTCGCCGTATTCGCGGGCCGCGGGAAGCAGTTCGTCGATCGATATGAAGACCATGATGCCCGCCACGCCCGCGAGGATGCAGCCCATCAGCGTCGGCGACATGAAGGGCATCAGCACCAGATAGGCCAGCACGGCGCCCACCGGCTCGGCGAGCCCCGACAGCAGCGACAGCCGGAAAGCCTTCTTGCGGTCGCCCGTGGCGTAGTAGATCGGGATCGACACGGCGATTCCCTCGGGAATGTTGTGGATGGCGATGGCCACGGCGATCGCCACGCCGAGGGCCATGTTGTCCACGGCCGAGGTGAAGGTGGCAATACCCTCGGGGAAGTTGTGGATGCCGATGGCCAGCGCCGTCATCACGCCCATGCGCATCAGTTTGGGGTTGCGGGGCTGGTGGTCCATCTCCTCGACGCTGTGGGCCTCGTGGGGATTTTCGAACGAGGGCACCAGCCGGTCGATGATGCCGATGAGCAGGATGCCCGCGAAGAAACTCGCCACCGTGACGATCGTGCCGAGGCGGGGACCCCATTCCGCCGTGAGGGAGATGTTGGCCTGCTGGAACAGCTCGACGAACGAGACATAGATCATCACGCCGCCCGACAGACCCAGCGAAAACGACAGCAGCCGTTTGTTGGTGCGTTTGGCGAAAAAGGCGATGGCGCTGCCGATGCCCGTCGCAAGACCCGCGCCGAGCGTCAGCAGCAGGGGGATCAGGATATTGGGTTCTTCCATACGAATCGTTTTATGTTTGTCTTCGGCAAAGACAGTGCAAGCCGAGAGCAGAGGCGAATTTATTCGACTATGCCGAGGCGCAGCCTGTCTAAGCGGAGGTTCATCCTCCGCAAAGATAGTGCATAAAACGAAATACCGAGCCCGCAAGGATTCGGTATTTTCTGATAGGGCTATTGTCGTAACCTATCGGACGTTTCTGTTTGATCGAAGCCCCCGCCGAGGCAGGGGCTTGGGGGTGGGTCAGATTTGTAAACACGGCGGAACGCCGTGAATTTCCTGCCGTATCTATTTATTTGCTTCGTGGAGCAGCCGGCCCAGAATCTCGATGCTGTCGGCCGTGATGTGGGGCTGCGGGTCGGCCTTGTCCGCCACGTCGAGCGTCGTTTCGCCCGAGAGGACCAGCACGCCCATCGCCCCGGCGTTGTGGGCCATCTGCACGTCGGTGTAGATGCGGTCGCCGACCATGGCGATCTCCGACGGCTGCAATCCGTGCCGTGCGAGGATGCCCGAGAGCATGTTGGGGTCGGGCTTGCCGAGCGTGATGTCCGGACGGCGCCCGGTGGCGTGCTCGATGCAGGCGCAGATCGAACCGCAGTCGACCAGCACCGTCGGCAGGTCGGTGGGGCATACCCGGTCGGGATTGGTGGCGATGTAGGGCACGCCCTGCTTCACCCACCAAGCCGCGCGGCACAGGCGGTCGTAGCTGAGCGTCATGTCGAACGCCGCCACGACGACGTCGGGCACGTCGTCCGCCGAGTCGGTGCAGGATTCGAAGCCCGCGGCCTCGAACTCCGAGATCATCGAGGGCGTTCCCAGCAGAAAGAGCCTCCGGGCCGCGGGGTAGTGGGCCTTGATGTAGTCGATCGTGGCCAGCGCCGTGGTGTACATCTCGTCGCGCGTGGCCTCGATGCCCAGCGTCGCGAGCTTGTGGAGGTAGTCGTCGATGCACTTCGAGGGGTTGTTCGTCAGGAACGAGTAGCCGATGCCCTGTTCGCGGAGTCCGCGCAGGAAAGCCTGCGTGTAGGGAAAGAGCGACATGCCCATGTAGATCGTGCCGTCCATGTCGAGCGCCACATGGCGGATGCGGCGCAGACGCTCCATCAGTTCGCCGTGCTCCCAGACGGAGCGGTATTCGTGAAAGTTTTCCATCGTATTGTTTTATTTTTTGTCGATGCGGTGTTGTTTGACGAGTTTTCCGGCGGTGTCGAAGACCTTCAGGTCGATGCCCGATGCGTCGGCCGATACCGCGAGGCGGTCGACGTTCGAGTTGACGAGGATCGGGAAATCGACCCCGCGGCTGCCGTCGTCGATCCACTGGTAGCGGTGGTAGTGGCCGCAGAGCATCACGTCGATGCCTTTTCCGACCAGCTCCGGGACGAACAGCCGGCGGATCTGCTGCTCGCCGTACCAGCTTGCCTTGCCTCCGGGAATCATGTGGATCAGGACGATGCGCACGGGTGCCGTGCGGAACTCCTCGCTTTCGACGACCTTTTTCAGCCATGCGGCCTCGCGCTGGCGGTAGGCGTCCCAGTCGCCCAGCCCGTAGTAGCGGATGTCGCTGTCGGGCTTGTCCTCGCAGCCGTCGAGCACGAGGAAGAAGGCCGGGCCCCGGCGGAATGTATAATAGGTCTCCCCGGTCGGCGTGGGGAAGAAGTCGGACCAGCATCCCGAGCAGACGCCGCGGTTCTCGTGGTTGCCGCGCACGGGGACCAGCGGAATGCCCGCGGGCGTGAGTATCTCCGAGGCCGACGCAAGGCAGGCGTCCCAGAGCGTCTGTTCGGTCTCGATCTGGGTGGCCAGATCGCCGTTCAGGCAGAGAAAGTCGGGCTTCTCCTCGGGGGCGGTGCGGATCAGTCGGCGGAAGACCGAATCCTGCGAATGGATGTCGTTGACGACCCAGAAATCGACCCGCTCCTGCGCAGGGTCGAGGGTCGTTACGGTGTAGGGTTTGTGTTTGAGGATGTCGTTGCCGAAACCCTCGTCGAGAATGACGCGCTTGTTGCCTTCGTTGAGGACGACGCCCCGCTGCATGATGCGGTAACGGTAGGTCGTGCCGGGCTGCAGGCCGCTGATGCGGACGCTGTGCATGCGCCCGATGCGCTGGCGCCCGAGGTGCGAATCGTGGAATTTGGGGCGTTCGGCGGCGTAGAAGTGCGAACCGTCGTCCGGGGCCAGCTCCACCCATCCGGCGGCATCCGCCGTCGAGTTCCAGACGACGGTGAAGCCCTCCTCCGTCACGTTTTGCAGGTAGGGGCCGTGCTCGATGCGTATGCGGGGCTGTGCGAGCACCGCGGCCGTCGTCAGGAGGGCGGTTAGCAGCAAGGTCATTTGTTTCATAGCGAAAGCAGTTTCGTTCGGTGCCCAAAGTTATGTTTTTATTTTCTTTTTTCCAATTATCGACCCGAAAAACCCGAAAGGGAAACATAATAGATACAGAAAAGAAATATTTTTTCTTGCGTTTTGTTGTTAAAAGGAAAATAATTCGTATATTTGCCTTTGCTTTAAGAGCACTCCGGTATTTCCGGCGAAGTTCCGTTTACACAATTGCTATTATGAATAAAGTAGAGAGCGCCCTTCAGCGCACGACCGACACCAAAGCGCTGGTGATCGGTGTCGATACCCTCCCGCAGACCGCGGAGATGTTCAAACGCCTGTTCCCCGCCGGCCGCGCCCTTGTGGTTGCGGATTCCAATACATGGCGGGTGGCCGGCAAGGAGGTGCACCGCATCCTTGCCGAAGCGGGCATTGCGCAGGACGAGCCGCACATCTTCACCGATCCGAAACTCTATGCCGAATGGACGTTCGTCGAAGAGTTGGACGGCGTGCTGGCCGCGACCGATGCCGTGCCCGTCGCCGTGGGTTCGGGCGTTATCAACGACCTGACCAAACTTTGTTCCCACCACAACGGCCGCCGTTACATGGTGGTCGGCACGGCTGCCTCGATGGACGGCTATACCGCCTACGGAGCCTCGATCACCAAGGACGGCAACAAGCAGACCTTCGACTGTCCCGCACCGCTGGGCATGGTGCTCGATCCGTCTATCTCCGCCGCGGCTCCCGCCAAAATGTCCGCTTCGGGCTATGCCGACCTGATCGCCAAGATTCCCGCCGGCGCCGACTGGATGCTGGCCGACGCCGTGGGAGCCGACAAGATGGACGATTTCGCCTTCGGGCTGGTGCAGGAGGGGCTGAAAGAGGCGCTCTGCGACCCTGCCGGGGTGCATGCCGGTAATGTGGCGAAGGTCGAACAACTGGCCGAAGGGCTGCTGCTGAGCGGCTTTGCCATGCAGGCCACGCTGTCGAGCCGCCCGGCTTCGGGCGCTGAACACCAGTTCAGCCACCTGTGGGACATGGAGCACCTGCGCTTCAACGGCGCTTCGGTGTCGCACGGCTTCAAGGTCGGCATCGGCACGCTCGCTTCGACGGCGTTCCTCGAAATGCTGCTCGACGCTCCCGTGGAGACGCTGGATGTCGAAAAATGCGTCGCCGCGTGGAAATCGTGGGAGGAGACCGAGCGGGACATCCGCGCCGTCTTCGACAATGATCCCGAGTTCGTGGCCCGCGGCCTGAAAGAGACCCGCGATAAGTATGTCGATCAGGAGGGGCTGCGCGAGCAGCTTACGCGGCTGAAGCAGGCGTGGCCCGAGCTGCGCGGCCGTATTCGCAGCCAGATCATCCCCTTCGGCGAGGTTCACCGCCGGCTGGAGCTGGTCGGAGCCCCCTGCGAACCGGAGCAGATCGGCGTTTCGCGCGCCCGTTTCCGCGCCTCGTTCGAGAAGATTCCCTACATGCGCAGCCGCTATACGGTCATCGACGTGGCTTTCCGTTGCGGCTGGATGGAGGAGTGGCTCGACCGGTTGTTCGGCAAGGGCGGCGTCTGGCAGGTCGAAAGCCTCGGGCAGACCGGCGTCGGGCAGGTCATTCCGGCCGCTTCGGGAATGTAGCGGAGATACGATTTTTGGAGATGAAGCGGAATTTTCACGGAAAACGTGCATAATATCGCTCCGAAAGTTGTATATTTGGAATCTGAAACTGCTAACTTTCATTTCGAAATGACATCTGAACAATCCAAGCGCTTCAAGTATTGGCAGATGCGTACGATCATCGCCACGATGGTCGGTTATGCACTCTTTTACTTCGTGCGCAAGAACTTCTCGCTGGCCATGCCCGGCCTCGAAGCCGACCTCGGCATTTCGAAGACGAGCCTCGGCATCTTCCTCACCCTGAACGGTCTGATCTACGGCTTCTCGCGCTTCGCCAACGGCATTCTGGCCGATCGGATGAACGCCCGCTGGTACATGGCCGTCGGTCTGGCGCTGTGCGCTTTGGCCAACTTCGCGTTCGGCTTCGGCGAGGACATCTCCTACTGGATCACGGGCCAGCACGACGGCAGCCAGTTCACCAACACGCTGATCCTCTTCATGGGTATCATGTGGGTCATCAACGGCCTGTTGCAGGGGACGGGATTCCCGCCCTGCGCGCGTCTTTTGACCCACTGGATTCCGCCCACGGAGCTGGCGACCAAGATGTCGGTGTGGAATACCTCGCACTCGATCGGCGCGGGCTTGGTGGTGATCCTCTGCGGCTATGTCATGGGCACGCTGGGTACCAACATGACGGCCGATCCCGATGCCGTGGCGACCATTGCCGCCAATCTGGGCGTCGCACCCGACGATGCCGCGGGCATGGAGCGGGTGATGGTGGCCGCCGCACACGTCGGCGCGTGGAAATGGTGCTTCTGGATTCCTTCGGCCATCGCCTTTGCCGGAGCTATCGGACTGGTCGTCTTCCTGCGCGACACGCCGACCTCGGTGGGGCTTCCCGAGCTGGAAGGCACCGAGACCGCCAAGGTGAAAGCCGAGAAGAAGGGCGCCGAGCACAAGGCGTTCCTGATGAAATACGTCTTTAAGAATCCGCTGATCTGGATTCTGGGTTTTGCCAATTTCTTCGTCTACATCGTCCGCTTCTCGGTGCTGGACTGGGGACCTTCGCTGCTGAGTCAGTCGAAGGGCGTCTCGATGTCGCACGCCGGATGGCTCGTTGCGATGTTCGAGATCGCCGGAATCCTCGGCATGCTCTTCTCCGGATGGGCGACCGACAAATGGCTCAAAGGCCGTGCGCACCGCACCTGCGTCTTCTGCATGGCGGGTGCCGCGCTGTTCGTCTTCCTCTTCTGGCAGCTTCCCTCTGACGCCCCGATCTGGCTGCTGTTCGCCACGCTGTGTGCCGCAGGTTTCTGCATCTACGGCCCGCAGGCGCTCATCGGCATCGCTGCGGCGAATCAGGCTACGAAGAAGGCTGCCGCCACGGCCAACGGCCTCACGGGGCTGTTCGGCTATGCTTCGACGCTCGTTTCGGGCGTGGGACTGGGTTACGTCGCCCAGCACTACGGCTGGAGTTGGGCCTATGTGGGCATCCTCGGCATGGCCGTCGTGGGCATGCTGGTCTTCCTGCTGATGTGGGGCGCCAAGGCCGACGGCTACGAGGCTGAGGCCGAATGACGGAAAACGTTCTGTTTTAGATGATACGGACTGCGGTCCGGAAGGGTCCGGCCCGTGAGGGGTGCGGACTCTTTTTTTGCGATATATGAAAACTTTTCTTATCTTTGCTTTGATAACACTTTAAATATCCGACCGATATGCTGAGCATTGCCGAACGGCACAAATACATCCTCGACAACCTGACCAAATACGGGTTCGTCCGGATCACGGACGTGGCCAATGAGCTGGGCGTTACGAAGGTGACGATCCGCAAGGATATCAAGATACTCGAGAGCAAGGGTTTATTATATAAGGTGCACGGCAGCGCCCGTCCGGCCAATCCCCATGTCACGGACCTCGATGTGCATGTGAAAGACAACATCAACCGCGACGCCAAGCGGCGCATTGCGCAGCGGGCGGTGGAGATGCTCGGCGATGCCGATTCGATTATCGTGGCTTCGGGTTCCACGGTCTACGCCTTTGCCGAGGAGATCAAGATGCGCGCATGGCACCACCTGAACATCGTCACGCCGTTCCTGCGGCTGGGCGTGCTGCTCAACGAGTCGGAGAATGTCGCCGTCGTGCAGTTGGGCGGCACGGTGCACAAGAAGTCGCTTTCGGTGCTGGGCGAGGAGGCCGCACGCGAACTGGATGACTGCATCTGCTCGAAGGTCTTCTTCGGGGTGGACGGCATCGACCTCGAACACGGCATCACGACCTCGACGATCGACGAGGCGAAGCTCACGCGGCGGATGATGCGTGCGGCGTCGCAGGTGGTCGTGCTGGCCGACTCGTCGAAGTTCGGGCAGCGGGGCTTCGGCCGCATCTGTGCGCTGGAGGACATCGACGTGATCGTCACCGACGAGCGCATTCCCGAGCAGATGATCTCGATCATCGAGGAGGCGGGCGTCGATCTGATTATCGTGAAGTAGGGGAGCGGCCTCATGCTGAGGCCGCTTCGTCTTTCGGTCCGTTTCCTGTCGGGAGCGGCCGCAAGGTTGTGGACGGATTGTTGAAAAATTTTTTCGGAAAAGTTTTGCAGGGGCGGCGAAAATGCCCTATCTTTGCAGACAATTATAGCGACACCTGAATCCTATGAATTGTAAACCCAACATAGCATCGGCGCAAGTATTCTGGCAGCAGGATTACTGGTCGGGTTTCCAGTCTCCGACGGATTTAGGTATTATTGTTTTATTAGGGTAACTGTTTCGGTTGCCCTATTTTTTTGTGTTCGTACAAGATGAAAACGTATTATACCAACGCGATGATCTACCGCGGGGGCCGGCTCGAAACGGGCCGTCTCGCCGTCGAGGGCGGCCGTGTGGTCGCGGCCGGGGAACCTCGGCCGGGCGACCGGGTCGTGGACCTCGGGGGGCTCTGCCTCGTGCCGGGACTGGTCGACGTGCATGTGCACCTGCGCGAGCCGGGTTTCCCGCAGAAGGAGACCATCGCCACGGGTACCGCGGCGGCGGCCCGGGGAGGCTACACCACAGTCTGTTCGATGCCCAACCTCTGCCCTGCGCCCGATACGCCGGCGACGCTCGGCGAACAGTTGGCGATCATCCGCCGCGACGCCGTGGTGCGCGTGAAACCCTATGGCACGATCACGCTGGGACAGCGCGGCTGCGGCGAGCTGGTCGACTTTGCGGCTTTGGCTCCGGAGGTGGTCGGATTTTCCGACGACGGCCGCGGCGTGCAGTCGGACGAGCTGATGGAGGAGGCGATGCGTCGTGCGGCGGCCGTCGGCAAACCTATCGTGGCCCACTGCGAGGTCGACGATCTGCTGCGGGGCGGTTATATCCACGACGGGGTCTACTGCCGCGAGCATGGACACAAAGGCATCTGTTCGGAGAGCGAGTGGCGGCAGGTGGAGCGCGACATCGCGCTCGCGGAGAAGACCGGCTGCCAGTACCATGTCTGCCACGTCTCCACGAAAGAGAGTGTCGAGCTGGTGCGCCGCGCCAAGGCGAAGGGACTGCGGGTGAGCTGTGAAACGGCGCCGCACTACCTGCTGCTGTGCGACGAGGATTTGCAGGAGGAAGGGCGCTTCAAGATGAACCCGCCGCTGCGGAGCCGCGCCGACCGCGAAGCGCTTGTCGCGGGCATCGTGGACGGCACGATCGAGGTCGTGGCCACGGACCACGCGCCCCACACCGCCGAGGAGAAATCGCGCGGGCTGGCCGGGAGCGCCATGGGTATCGTGGGGCTGGAAACCGCGTTCCCGCTGCTCTATAAATACTTGGTGCTGCCGGGAACGATTACCCTCGAACGGCTCCTCGCGCTGATGTCGGACAATCCCCGGCGTCTTTTCGCGCTCGAAGGGGGCGTGGAGGTGGGCGACCGGGCCGATTTCACGGTGCTGGACCTCGGGGCGAAATACGCCGTCGATCCCGGGACGTTCCTTTCGAAGGGCCGCGCCACGCCTTTCGCCGGATGGGAGGTGCAGGGCCGCGCCGTGCTGACGGTGGTGGGCGGCAAGGAGGTTTATAACGGATAACTACGAATCAAACAGATAAGGATGAAAGCATTTACGAAAAAAATTGTCTTGGAGAACGGCCGTGAGTTCTACGGATACGGTTTCGGAGCCGACCGCGAGGCCATCAACGAGATCGTCTTCAACACCTCGATGGTGGGGTATCAGGAGATCATGTCCGACCCGTCGTACACCGACCAGATGGTGGTGATGACCTATCCGCTGATCGGCAACTACGGCATGGCCGACGAGGATTACGAGACCAAAACGCCGACCATCGGCGGCATGATCGTCCGCGAGTACAACGACTCGCCGTCGAACTTCCGTTACACGAAGACGCTGAACGAGGTTTTCGAGGAGCATGACATTCCGGCCATCTGGGGTGTGGACACCCGGGCCCTGACGCGCATCATCCGCGACGAGGGTACGCAGAAGGTGCTTATCACCGACGCCGCGACGCCCCACGAAGAGGCTATGCGCAAGCTGTCCGAGTATGTCACTCCGCACGACATGGTTTCGCGCGTAAGCTGCAAGAAGCGCTGGATGTCGCGCGTCCCGAACCACAAATACGACGTGGTGGCCGTCGACTGCGGCATCAAATACAACATCATCCGTCTGCTGAACCGCGTGGGCTGCAACGTGACGGTCATGCCCTACAACTCCACCGCGGAGGAGATCATGGCGTTCCGTCCCGACGGCATCGTGCTTTCGAACGGCCCCGGCAACCCGGAGGACGTGACCCCGGTGATCGAGCTGGTGAAACAGCTCCGGGGCAAGCTGCCGATCTTCGGCATCTGCATGGGCCATCAGTTGATTTCGCTGGCCTACGGCGCCAAGACCTTCAAGATGAAGTTCGGCCACCGCGGCGCCAACCACCCGGTGAAGAACCTCGTGACGGGCAAGCTCGAAATCACGAGCCAGAACCACAGCTACGCCGTCGACGTCGATTCGCTGGAGGGTACGGGGCTTGTGCTGACGCACGTCAACCTGCTCGACGGCACGGCCGAGGGCGTGGAGTGCGCCGCCGACGGGGTTTTCTCGATGCAGTACCACCCCGAGAGCGCTTCGGGACCGCAGGACAGCGCCTATTTGTTCAAGAAGTTCACTAAAATAATGGAGGATCACAAAAATGCCTAAGAGAAAGGATATCAAGAAGGTAATGGTCATCGGGTCGGGTCCGATCGTCATCGGACAGGCCGCAGAGTTCGACTATGCGGGTACGCAGGCGTGCCTCGCGCTCAAGGAGGAGGGATACGAGGTGATCCTCGCCAACTCGAACCCCGCCACGATCATGACCGACACGCATATCGCCGACAAGGTCTACATGGAGCCCCTGACGCTGGAGTATGTGGCCAAGATCATCCGCTACGAGCGTCCCGACGCCATCGTTCCGGGACTGGGCGGACAGACGGGTCTGAACCTTGCAGTGCAGTTGGCCAAGAAGGGCATTCTCCAAGAGTGTCAGGTCGAGATTCTGGGCACCTCGTTCGAGTCGATCGAGCGCGCCGAGGACCGCGAACTGTTCAAAGAGTTGTGCGAATCGCTGGGCGAGCCGGTGATCGAGTCGCAGATCGCCATGTCGATCGAAGAGGCGGCCGAGGTGGCTCACCGGATCGGTTATCCGGTGGTGCTGCGTCCGGCCTTCACGCTGGGCGGCACGGGCGGCGGTTTCGCCGACGACGAGGCCGAGCTGCGCGAGATGATGCGCAATGCGCTCGCCGCATCGCCCGTGCATCAGGTGCTCATCGAAAAGAGCATCAAGGGTTACAAGGAGATCGAGTTCGAGGTGATGCGCGACCATAACGACACGGCCATCTGCATCTGCTGCATGGAGAACATCGACCCTGTGGGTGTCCATACCGGCGACTCGATCGTCGTGGCCCCGAGCCAGACGCTCACCAACAAGGAGTTCCAGATGCTGCGCGATTCGGCGCTGAAGCTCATCCGCGCGCTGAAGATCGAGGGCGGCTGCAACGTGCAGTTCGCACTGGACCCCCTCTCGTTCAAATACTACCTGATCGAGGTCAACCCCCGCGTGTCGCGCTCCTCGGCGCTGGCGTCGAAGGCTTCGGGTTATCCCATCGCCCGCGTCAGCGCGAAGATCGCCGTGGGTCTGACGCTCGACGAGATCCGCATCGCCAACACGCCGGCTTCGTTCGAGCCGACGCTGGACTATGTGGTGACGAAGGTCGCCCGCTTCCCCTTCGACAAGTTCTCCGACGCTTCGAACAAGCTCGGCACGCAGATGAAGGCCACGGGCGAGGTGATGTCGATCGGCCGCACGATGGAGGAGTCGCTGCTCAAGGCCGTGCGTTCGCTCGAAACGGGCGTCTGCCACCTCTACCACAAAAAGTTCGATTCGTGGTCGAACGACGCCCTGCTGGACTACATCAAGGAGGGTACCGACGACCGCGTCTACGCCATCACGCAACTGATCCGCAACGGCGTCGATCTGGCGCTGATCTATAACAACACGAAGATCGACATGTTCTTCCTCGAGAAGTTCAAGAACATCATCGAGTTCGAGTCGGTCGTCCGCGCCAATCCGACGGACATCGAGACGCTCCGCGCTGCCAAGCGCATGGGCTTCAGCGACAAGTATATCGGCCAGTTGTGGGGACTTTCGCAGCACGACATGTACCTCCTGCGCGAGAAGCATGGCATCTTCCCGGTCTACAAGATGATCGACACCTGCGCCAGCGAGTTCTCCTCCTATGTGCCCTATTTCTACTCGACCTACGAGGAGGAGAACGAATCGATCGTCAGCCGGAAAGAGAAGATCATCGTGCTCGGCTCGGGCCCGATCCGCATCGGACAGGGCGTCGAGTTCGACTATTCGACTGTACACGCCATCTGGTCGATCCGCGCCGCGGGTTACGAGGCGATCATCATCAACAACAACCCCGAGACCGTCTCGACGGACTATACCACCAGCGACAAACTCTATTTCGAGCCGCTCACGGTGGAGGACGTGATGAACGTCGTGCACCTCGAGAAACCGAAGGCCATCGTCGTGTCGCTCGGCGGACAGACGGCCATCAACCTCGCCGAACCCCTTTCGAAACTGGGCGTGCCCATCATCGGCACCGACACTCAGGCGATCAAGAACGCCGAGGACCGCGGCTGTTTCGAGAAGATCATGGAGGAGCTGGGGATCCCCCAGCCCGAGGCCGAGGCCGTGACGAACATCGAGGCGGGCGTGAAGGCCGCCGCCCGCATCGGCTATCCGGTGCTGGTTCGCCCGAGCTATGTGCTGGGCGGCCGCGCCATGCAGATCGTTTCCAATGAGGAACGCCTGCGTCACTACCTGCAGACCGCCGTGGAGATCGACGTGGACCAGCCGGTGCTGGTCGACCGTTACATCATGGGCAAGGAGCTGGAGGTGGACGCCATCTGCGACGGCAAGGATGTCTTCATCCCCGGTATCATGGAGCACGTCGAGCACACGGGTATCCACTCGGGCGACTCGATCAGCGTCTACCCGACCTTCAGCGTGAGCCAGAAGGCCAAGGACAAGATCATCGACTACACGGTGAAACTGGGTCTGCGGATCGGCATCGTCGGCCTGTACAACATCCAGTTCATCGTGGCCGGCGACGACGACGTCTATGTCATCGAGGTCAATCCGCGCTCGTCGCGCACGGTGCCGTTCCTCTCCAAGTCGACGGGCGTGCCGATGGCCCACATCGCCACGCAGGTCATCCTCGGAAAATCGTTGCGCGAGCAGGGCATCACCGAGGTCTGCGGCAAGGAGAAGGAGCGCTGGTACGTCAAGGCCCCGGCCTTCTCGTTTGCCAAGATCCGCGGCATGGATTCCTACCTCTCGCCGGAGATGAAATCGACGGGCGAGGCGATCGGCTACGACGACAAGATCACGCGGGCGCTTTACAAGGCCCTGCAGGCCACGGGTATGCACGTTTCGAACTACGGAACGATCTTCGTCACCATCGCCGACCACGACAAGGAGCAGGCGCTTCCGCTCGTAAAGCGGTTCTACGATCTGGGCTTCAACATCGAGGCGACGACCGGGACGGCGGAGTTCCTGCGCGAACACGGCATCCGCACCCGCACGCGCCGCAAACTCAACGAGGGCAGTTCCGAGATCATCGACGCGCTGCGTCAGGGACATGTCAGCTATGTGATCAACACGATCGACATCAACCAGCACAACACGCGTCTGGACGGTTACGAAATCCGCCGCACGGCTGTCGAGAACAACGTGACGGTCTTCACGGCGTTGGAAACGGTGAAGGTGCTGCTGGACGTGCTGGAGGAGATTACACTGCGCGTTTCGACCATAGATTCCAAGTAATTTCGATTTTATGCGGCATATTTCGTCCTTCCTTGCTTGCCGCGAATGGGCAGTATCTCGTGTACAGCCCATCCGCGTCAATCTTCGGTCAGGCCGAAATCTGCTCGCCTGAAATCAAAATTCCGGGTGAAGTGTGCTCTTGTAACTCCGACAAGACGCCGAAGTTATCCACAGATTGTGATATGCGGAGGGTTTTGGTACTTTTGCCCTCAAAAGTACGGAAAAGAAAATTTATGTATAAGAAAGGCATATATAAAGTTCTCACGAACGAACCGCTGACCGATGCGGTGTGGCGGATGACGCTCGCCGGCGACACGCAGTGGATCACGGCGCCCGGACAGTTCGTCAATATCGCGCTGGAGGGCAGGTATTTGCGCCGGCCCATCTCGGTCTGCGATTTCGATGACAGCTCGATCACGCTGATCTACAAGGTCGTGGGCGGAGGCACCGAACAGATGAGCCGGATGCAGGCGGGCGAGGAGCTCGACCTGCTGACGGGTCTGGGCAACGGTTTCTCGACCCGGAACGATGCGCGGCGGCCCCTGCTGGTCGGGGGCGGCGTGGGCGTTCCGCCGCTTTACAATCTGGCGAAGCGACTCCTTGCCGAGGGCAAACCGGTGCAGGTGGTGCTGGGTTTCAACACCGCCTCGGAAGTCTTCTACGAGGAGGAGTTCCGCGCACTGGGGTGCGAGGTCACCGTTTCGACGGCCGACGGTTCGCGGGGTGTCGAAGGGTTCGTCACCACGGCCATCGCCGACCGGGAGATGGATTTCGATTATTTTTACGCCTGCGGTCCGCTGCCGATGCTCCACGCGCTGTACAACGCCACGGAACGCGACGGACAACTGTCGTTCGAGGAGCGCATGGGGTGCGGATTCGGCGCCTGCATGGGCTGTTCGTGCAAAACCAAATACGGCAACAAACGCATCTGCAAGGAGGGGCCGGTATTGGAGAAAGGAGAGATCATATGGTAGACACATCGGTCGAACTGTGCGGCCTCAGGCTGGACAATCCGGTCGTTCCGGCCAGCGGGACTTTCGGTTACGGCAACGAATTCCGGGAGTTCTACGACATCAACGTCCTCGGGTCGTTCTCGTTCAAGGGCACCACGCGGGAGCCGCGCTTCGGTAACCCCACGCCCCGCATCGCCGAGTGCGAAGCCGGGATGATAAACGCCGTGGGATTGCAGAATCCCGGCATCGACGCCGTGATCCGCGAGGAACTGCCGCGGCTGAAAACCTTTTTCCGGAAACCCGTCATCGCCAATATTTCGGGATTCTCGGTCGAGGAGTACGCCTACTGCTGCGAGCGGATCGACAAGCAGGAGCAGGTCGGCATCATCGAGGTCAACGTCTCGTGCCCCAACGTGCGGCACGGCGGCATGTCGTTCGGCACCTGCCCGGATGCCGCCGCCGAGGTGACGCGCGCCGTGAAGGCGGTGACGACGAAGCCCGTGTTCATCAAACTCTCGCCCAACGTCACGGACATCGTTTCGATCGCCCGGGCCTGCGAGGAGGCGGGGGCCGACGGCATCTGTCTGATAAATACGCTGCTGGGCATGCGCATCGACGTCGCCCGCCGCCGTCCGGTCATCGCCAACACGATGGGCGGATTCTCGGGCGCCGCGGTCTTTCCCGTTGCCCTCAGGATGGTCTATCAGGTCGCCAAGGCGTGCCGGATTCCCGTGATGGGGTGCGGCGGCGTCACGACGGCCCGCGACGTGATCGAGATGATGATGGCCGGGGCCACGGCCGTGCAGGTCGGGGCTGCCAATCTGGTGAACCCCTACGCTTCGAAGGAGATCGTCGAGGCCCTGCCCGGCGAGATGGAGCGGCTGGGGATTGAAAAATTATCGGATATAATCGGCATCGTATGATCGCATGGCATCTTCGGCACTTCCCTCGCCGGCTTCGGCAGTCGCATACGTCAGGTATGCTCCTGCTTTGCCGGCTTCACGAAGCCCCGAACCTGCCGTACGCTGATACGATGCAGAATTAAGAAAAATATGCAACACGACGTAATCATAGCCTGCGACTTCAAGTCGGCAGAAGACACCTTCAGGTTCCTTGATCTTTTCAAAGACGAGGCCCGCAAACCCTTTCTGAAGATCGGCATGGAACTCTTCTACGCCGAGGGACCCTCGATCGTGCGCGAGATCAAGCGCCGGGGGCACAAGATTTTCCTCGATCTGAAGCTCCACGACATCCCCAACACCGTGAAAAAGGCGATGGCCGTGCTGTCGCGGCTGGACGTGGACATGTGCAACGTCCATGCGGCCGGCACGATCGAGATGATGAAGGCCGCCCTCGAAGGGCTCACCCGCGCCGACGGTACGCGGCCCCTGCTGATCGCCGTGACGCAGCTCACCTCGACCAGCGAGGAGCGCATGCGCGGCGAACTGCTGATCGACGCTTCGATCAACGACACGATCGTGAAATACGCGCAGAACACCCGCGATGCCGGGCTGGACGGCGTGGTCTGCTCGCCGCTGGAGGCCGGGATGGTGCACGAGGCGTGCGGGAAAGAGTTCCTCACGATCACGCCCGGCGTGCGATTTGCAGACGGGGATGTAGCGGATCAGGTGCGCGTCACGACCCCTGCCCGCGCCCGTGAGATCGGCTCCGACTTCATCGTCGTGGGACGCCCGATCACGGCTGCGGAGGACCCCGTGGCGGCTTACCGCAGGTGCGTGGCCGAATTCGTCGGATAATTCGCAAAATCGCTTTTTACGGCGTTATGCGTCGTCGCCGGACTGCTCATTTACCGCTGTAAACTCCGCGTCCGGCTCCTTGCAGGCCTTGTAAAAAGACAATTTATCGAATTACTTTAAACTGTATAGCTTATGAAACCGGTAAAACTTTTCTACCTGAAATCGTGCCCCTTCTGCAAGAAGGCGCTGCGCTACATCGAGGAGGCGAAGGCCGCCCATCCGGAGCTGGCCGCTGTCGGGATCGAGATGATCGAGGAGTCGGAGGAGCCCGAGGTGGCCGACACGTTCGACTACTACTATGTGCCGACGTTCTACGTCGACGGGGTGAAGGTCCACGAGGGAGGTATCTATCCCGACGAGGTAGAGAAGATTTTACGCTCGGCGCTGGAATAGATGACGATTTTGCTGCGCATCCTGCTGATGGCGTTCGGTGCCGTTAGCCTGTTGCCTGCCGGGGCGCAAACCCCTGCGGGAGACGCCGTGTCCGACTTCGACTTCGCCGTCGACGCGGTGGAGCGCGCCTATGCGGGCTATCCGGACAAGACCGCGAACCGCGGGGCGGAATACGCGGCGCTGAAAGAGCGGCTGCGGAGCGGGATCGCCTCGGGGCGCGACACCTATGACGCCGTTGCCGAGTATCTCGGCTGGTTCGACGATTCGCACCTCGGAACGGAGGGCGTAAGGACTTACCGGCCCAAATCGGTCCGCCGACCTTCGGATTACGCGGCACGGATGGAGCGTTATGACCCGCAGTTCACCCATTGCCGGGTGGACGGCGAAACGTATCTGATCCGTTTCCCGTCGTGCGACCTGAATGAAGAACAGGCCGCTTGGGTGCGGACTGCCGTGCGGGCTTATCTGGCCTCGGGATGTGAAAATCTGATCCTCGACATCCGCGGCAACGGCGGCGGGAGCGACAGTGCCTATGAACCGCTGCTCAAACTGCTCTACGACCACGAAGGGGTGGAGGATGCCATGGAGTACCGCGTTTCGGAACTGGCCGTCGCCCATGTGGGGGAGTTTGCCGGCGATACGGAGCGGGGACGCGCGAAGATCGCACGGATGGAACGCACTCCGGCAGGGGAGTTCCTAACGGACGGACCGAAAACCTACCGTATCCGTTACGATTCCGTCTCGCCGCGGCCTCGCCGGGCGGGGTTGCTGATCGATGGAAAAGTCGGCTCCTCGGGTGAACAGTTGGTGCTCGAAGTCAGGGCCAGCAGCCGCCGGACGACCGTTTACGGGCAGGATAATACGCTCGGGTGCCTCGATTTTTCGAACTGCGAAATACTTTATTTTCCGCAGGATTCGACCCGGTGGATGATGCTCCCCACGACCCGTTCCTGCCGGGTTTCGGAAGGCCGCGGGATCGACTCCGCGGGTATTGCGCCCGATGTGCGCATTCCGCTGCCCTTACCCGAAATCCTGACCGACAATGTCGATACATGGGTGCGTTGGGTTGCTGATGATTTGAAAACTGAAAACTAAACGATATGATGGAGAAATCAATTGCTAAGGATTTGCTGTCGATCGGCGCGGTGTTCCTGCGCCCCGAACAGCCTTTTACATGGGCGAGCGGTATCAAAAGCCCGATTTATTGCGATAACCGGCTGACGCTCACGGCTCCCGTCGTCCGCGGCCACGTCGAGGCGGGTTTGGCCGAGATCGTCCGCACGAAATTCCCCGAAGCCGAGGTGCTGATGGGCACCTCGACGGCCGGCATCGCCCATGCGGCCATCACGGCCACGATCCTCGACCTGCCGATGGGTTATGTGCGCTCGGGTTCGAAGGACCACGGCCGCGGCAACCAGATCGAAGGCAAGCTGGAAAAGGGCCAGAAGGTCGTCGTGATCGAGGACCTCATCTCGACGGGCGGTTCGTGCATCGAGGTGGTGAATGCCCTGCGCGAAGCGGGCGCCGAGGTGCTGGGTGTGGCTTCGATCTTCACCTACGGGATGAAGAAGGGCCTCGACCGCATGAAGGAAGCAAATGTCACGAATTACAGCCTTTCGAACCTCGACGCGCTTGTGGAGGTTGCCGCCGAGGAGGGATATATCAAGCCCGAGGACAAGGCGCGGCTGATTGCATTCCGCAACAATCCGTCGGACGAGAGTTGGATGAAATAATTCCGATTTTAGCGGGCGCCTTTTGTCCTTCCTCGCTCGTCCCGAATGGGCGGTACCTCATGTACAGCCCGTCCGTGCCGACCGTCGGGCAGGCCAAAATCCGCTCCCCTAAAATCAGAATCAGGTGAAAATCCGAAACTTTAGAATGAAAACCTATGCGACATTTAATTGATCCGACCGACCTCACGGTCCGGGAGACCGAGCAGATCGTGGCGCTGGCGGAGGACATCATCGCCAACCGCGCCAAGTACAGCGAATCGTGCAAGGGCAAGAAGCTGGCCACGCTGTTCTACGAGCCCTCGACCCGCACGCGGCTGAGCTTCACCTCGGCGATGCTCGAACTGGGCGGGCAGGTCATCGGCTTCTCCGACGCCAACTCCTCGTCGGTATCCAAGGGCGAGACGGTGGCAGACACCGTGCGCGTAATCCGCTGCTTCGCAGACATCATCGCCATGCGCCACTTCAAGGAGGGTGCGCCGCTCGTGGCTTCGCAGTATGCGGGCGTCCCGGTCATCAACGCCGGCGACGGCAGCCACTCGCATCCGACGCAGACCCTCACGGACCTGCTGACGATCAAGCGCGAGAAGGGGCGTTTCGACAACATGACCATCGGCTTCTGCGGCGACCTGAAATTCGGCCGCACGGTCCACTCGCTCATCAAGGCCCTGTCGCGCTATTCGGGGATCAAGGTGATCCTCATTTCGCCCGAGGAGCTGCGCCTTCCGGACTACATGCTGCACGAGATGAGCGCCAATTCGAAACTCGAGTTCCGCGAGGTGCGCACGATGGAGGAGGTGATGCCCGAACTGGACATCCTCTACATGACGCGCGTGCAGAAGGAGCGCTTCCTCGACGAGGAGGAGTTCGACCGCGTGAAGAACAGCTTCGTGCTCAACCCCGAGAAGCTCGCCACCGCCAAGCAGGATATGATTATCCTTCACCCGCTGCCGCGCGTCAACGAGATCACGCGGGCGGTGGACAACGACCCCCGTGCGGCTTACTTCCGGCAGGTCGAGAACGGCAAGTTCGTGCGCATGGCGCTGATCTATACGCTGCTGCGCTGGGCCGACGAGAACAAGCCCTTCGACCGGACCCCGGTTTTCGGCGAGGAATACCTCGTCAACGAACTGGAGTGTCCGAACCGCCGCTGCATCTCGGCCACGGAGGATGTCGACCAGCTCTTCCGCCGTGCGGACGACGGGGCGTGCCGCTGCGCCTACTGCGAGGCGAAGGCCCGGTAGGGGCGTTACGGTGAATGTCGATAAATTGTCGATAGAATATGCCCGGGAATTTTGAAAGTCTGCCGAAAAACGCTACTTTTGTGACGTTGTTTTAACGACAGTTAGGTTAATTCCGATGATTCCCATTAGCAATATCGACCAGCGCGAACGAAAGAAACGGCAGGGGCAGGCCGCTGCCTTCTATTCGTCGGCGTGTCGGCAAATGCAGCCCGCACACTCCCCGATGCAGCAGATGCCTGCTCGTGGAATGCTCGGATAGATACCAGACCGCCACGGCAGGAATGCTGTGGCGGTCTCTCTTTCCCGTCTAAGAGACGGGTTTTAGGATGCGGTGGCCGGTTGTCGGGTTTTCGGGCCGGGTTTCCGCTCCCGCCCGTTTAGGAAGCGGATTTTGGAATGATAATATAAAACGAATTCATATGAAAGTAGGCGTGATTATGGGCTCTGTGAGCGATTACGAAGTGATGTCCGAGGCGGTTTCGATGCTCGAAGCGTTCGGCGTGGATTTCGAGAAACGGGTGGTCAGCGCTCACCGCACGCCCGACCTGCTGTGCGAATACGCCAAGACGGCCCGCGAACGCGGCATCGGCGTGATTATCGCCGGGGCAGGCGGCGCCGCGCATCTGCCGGGCATGGTGGCTTCGATGACCCCGCTGCCCGTGGTGGGCGTTCCCGTGAAGTCGCGGGCCCTGAACGGACTGGATTCGCTGCTGTCGATCGTGCAGATGCCCGCGGGCGTTCCCGTGGCCACGACGGCCATCAACGGAGCCAAGAACGCCGCGCTGATCGCCGTGTCGATCCTCGCCCTGCAGGATGCCGACTTGGCCGCGAAACTCGACGCTTTCCGCGCCAAACAGACTGCCGACGTACTCAAAGCCGAACTGTAATGAAGACCATCGGTATCATAGGCGGAGGCCAGTTGGGGCTGATGATCGCCGAGCAGGCGCATGTGCTGGGGGTGAAGGCCGTATGCCTCGACCCGGCGCCGGATGCCCCGGCGTTCCGGGTCTGCGACGACCACATCGTTGCGGCCTACGACGATGCCGCGGCGCTCGAGGAGCTGTGCCGCCGCAGCGACGTGGTGACCTATGAATTCGAGAACGTGCCGGGGGAGATTCTGATCCCGCTGTGCGAAAAATACAACATCCCGCAGGGGTATAAACCCCTCTACGATTCGCAGGACCGCCTGCGCGAGAAGACCAACGCCCGCGACCACGGGCTTCGCACGCCCGGCTTCGCCGCCGTGGACGACGAAGCGTCGCTGCGAGCCGCCGTGAAGGAGCTGGGACTCCCCGCCGTGCTGAAGACCCGCACGCTGGGTTATGACGGTCACGGCCAGTTGGTGCTGAAAACCGAGGCCGACATCGAGCGGGCCCTGCCGCTGCTGGCGGTGCCCTGCATACTGGAGGAGTTCGTGCGTTTCGATTCCGAGGCCAGCATCGTGATGGTCGCCGACGGAGAACGGGTCGTGAGCTTCCCCGTGGGACGCAACGTCCACCGCGACGGGATTTTGGACCTCTGCCTCGTCCCTTCGGAGGCCGATCCGCAGGTGCTGGCGCAGATGAAGGCCGAGAGCGAACGCTTCATGCGCGACTGCGGCTACCGGGGCATCCTGGCCATCGAGTATTTCATCAAGGGCGATGCGTTCTATTTCAACGAGATGGCTCCGCGTCCCCACAACTCGGGACACTACACCATCGAGGGTTCGACCACGAACCAGTTCCGCGAGCTGGTGCGTTATCTGGTCGGGGAACCCCTCGAGGAGCCGCGGCTGGTGGCGCCCACGGTGATGAAAAACATTCTGGGGCAGGATCTCGAAGCGGCCGAAAAGGTGGCTGAGGAGAACCGCGACGGTGTTTACGTCCACCTTTACGGCAAGACGGAGAGCCGTCCCAAGCGCAAGATGGGTCACATCACTTTCGTGGGGATGACGCCCGGGGAGTATGAGCAGGAGTGGGCCGCAAGATTTGTGTAAAATAAGGAATAAACAAGATAATGAAGAATTACCGCATTTTTGTCGAGAAATTACCCCGCTTCCGGGTCGAGGCCGAGAGCCTGCGCCGGGAGCTGAATGCCAACCTGAACCTCGAACTGGGCGAAGTGCGCCTGCTCTGCGTCTACGACCTGTTCGGCTTCAGCGGGGAACTGCTGGAGAAGAGCCGCTATACGGTCTTCGGCGAGGTGGTGACCGACTCCGTGACCGATGAGTGTGATCTCACGGGCCGCAAATACATCGCCGTGGAGTTCCTGCCCGGGCAGTTCGACCAGCGTGCCGCGTCGGCCGTCGACTGCGTGCGGCTGATCGACCCTGAAGCTCAGGTCAACATCCGCTCGTCGAAGCTGCTGCTGTTCGACGATCGGGTGACCGATGCCGAGCTGGAAAAGATTCGTCACTACTATATCAACGCCGTGGAGTCGCGCGAGAAGAACCTCGCGGTGCTGAGCGACATGGAGCAGGCCGAGGTGAAGCCCGTCGAGGTGCTGGAGGGCTTCCGGGAGATGACGGATGCGGAGCTGGAGCCCTACTGCAAGCGGATGGGGCTGGCGATGAACGACGACGACCTGCGTGAGGTGGTGAAATACTTCCGCGCCGAGGGACGCGACCCCTATGAAACCGAACTGCGCATCCTCGATACCTATTGGAGCGACCACTGCCGCCACACGACCTTCACGACCGAACTGGAGGGCATCACCGTCGAGGAGTCGTTCGCCAAGGAGGAGATCGAGGACTCGCTGGCCCTGTACCTGCGCATCCGCCGCGAACTGGGGCGCGAACACAAGAGTCTCTGCCTGATGGACATGGCGACGATCGGCGCCCGCTACCTCAAGCAGAAGGGGATGCTGGACGACATGGAGGTCTCGGAGGAGAACAACGCCTGCTCGGTCTATATCGACGTCGATGTCGACGGACAGACCGAGAAGTGGCTCCTGCAATTCAAGAATGAAACCCATAACCACCCCACGGAGATCGAACCCTTCGGCGGGGCTTCGACCTGTCTGGGCGGCGCCATCCGCGACCCGCTGTCGGGCCGCAGCTACGTCTATCAGGCGATGCGCGTGACGGGTGCCGGGAACATCTACCTGCCGGTTTCCGAGACCCTCCCGGGCAAACTGCCGCAGAGCGTCATTTCGAAGAAGGCCGCGGCCGGTTATTCGAGCTACGGCAACCAGATCGGTCTGGCCACGACCCATGTGCGGGAGATTTACCACGACGACTATGTCGCCAAGCGCCTCGAGGTGGGTGCCGTGGTGGGCGCCGTGAAGGCCGCGAACGTCCGCCGCGAGCGTCCCGCCCCCGGCGACAGGATCATCATGTTCGGCGGCCGCACGGGCCGCGACGGCATCGGCGGAGCCACGGGCTCGTCGAAGGAGCACAACGTGAAATCGCTCGAAACGTGCGGCAGCGAGGTGCAGAAGGGCAACGCCCCCGAGGAGCGCAAGCTCGAAAGGCTGTTCCGCCGTCCCGAGGTGACGCGTCTGGTCAAGAAGTCGAACGACTTCGGCGCCGGCGGCGTCAGTGTCGCCATCGGCGAGCTGGCCGACGGACTGGACATCTACCTCGACCGTGTGAAGACCAAATACAGCGGCCTGAACTCCACGGAGCTGGCTATCAGCGAGTCGCAGGAGCGCATGTCGGTGGTCATCGAGGCGAAGGACATGGAGGAGTTCATGGGCTACTGCCGCGAAGAGAATATCGAGGCCGTGCATGTGGCCGACGTGACCGACACGGCGCGGATGCGGATGTTCAACGGCGACCGCAAGGTCGTGGACCTCAGCCGCGAATTCATCGACAGCGCCGGTGCCAAACACTATGCCGAGGCGAAGATCGGCGAGGTCGAGAACCGCGATCCTTTCGTCCGCGAAGTGGCGGGGGAGAGCCTTGCCGAGCGGTTTGTGAATAATTTGAAAGACAATAACGTCGTTTCGCAGCGGGGACTGATCGAGATGTTCGACTCGACGATCGGCCGTTCCACGGTGCTGATGCCTTTCGGCGGCCGCATGCAGCGCAGCGAGACGCAGGTCTCGGTGCAGAAGCTCCCGACCGACGGCTATACCGACACGGCCAGCGTCATGGCCTTCGGCTACAACCCCTATGTGGCTTCGTGGAGCCCCTACCACGGTGCGGCTTACGCTGTCGTGGAGGCCGCGGCGAAGGTCGTGGCGGCGGGCGCACGATATGATAAAATGCGCTATTCCTATCAGGAGTATTTCGAGCGTATGACCAAGAATCCCGAATCGTGGGGCAAGCCCCTCAGCGCGCTGCTGGGCGCCCTGAAGATGCAGGTCGAACTGGGACTGCCCTCGATCGGCGGCAAGGATTCGATGTCGGGAACTTTCCAGCAGATCAACGTGCCGCCGATGCTGATGGCTTTCGGCATCACGACGGTCGATGCGCGGACGGTCATCTCGACCGACCTTAAAGGGGCCGGACACCGCATCTACCTCATCCGCCACACGCCGCTGGAGTGCCGGATGCCCGACACGGCGCAGTTGAAGGAGAACTTTACGTTCGTCAGCTCGCAGATCGAGGCCGGAAAGATTCTCTCGGCGTGGTCCGTCGGTTTCGGCGGCGTGGCCGAGGGATTGGCTAAGATGGCTTTCGGCAACGGTATCGGCGCCGAGGTGACGATGGACGAGGCGAAACTCTACGCATACAGCTACGGTTCGATCCTCGTCGAATGCGAGGGTACGTTGGAATATCCCCATGCCGAACTGCTGGGCTTCACCGTCGCCGACGAGGTGCTGACGGTCAACGGCGTGAAGATGCCGCTCGAGAAACTTTACAAGGCCAATACGGAGAAATTCGCGGCGGTCTATCCGGACAAGGGCCGGAACACCGCGACGGTGATGACCTCCGCACCCGCTCCGAAGACGTTCGCCTATCCGGGCGAGGCGGTGGAGCATCCGCTGGTCTATATCCCGGTGTTCCCCGGCACGAACTGCGACTACGACACCGCCAAGGCGTTCCGCAAAGCGGGCGCCGAGGTCGAGATGAGCGTGCTGTGCAACATCGCCGGCGACGACATCCTGCGCTCGATCGCCGCGATGAAGGAGCATATCCGCCGGGCGCATATTTTCGTGCTGAGCGGCGGTTTCTCGTCGGGCGACGAACCCGACGGAAGTGCGAAATTTATCGTGAACGTACTGAACAACAAGGATATTCGTGAGGAAATCCACGCGCTGATCGACCGCGGGGGGCTGATTCTGGGCATCTGCAACGGTTTTCAGGCGCTGGTGAAATCGGGTCTGCTGCCCTACGGACGTCTGGGCATGGTGACCAAGGATTCGCCGACGCTGTTCCGCAACGACATCAACCGCCACATCTCGCAGATCGTCACGACGCGCGTCGCCACGACCGCTTCGCCGTGGCTCGCGGGCTTCCGGCTGGGCGACCTGCACTCGATCGCCGTCAGCCACGGCGAGGGCAAGTTCGTGGTGAGCGAGGAGCTGGCCAAAGAGCTTTTCGCCAACGGGCAGGTGGCTTTCCAGTATGCCGACGCTGCGGGCAACCCGACGGCCGAGGCGCCGTTCAATCCCAACGGTTCGCAGTACGCCATCGAGGGCCTCGTCTCGCGCAACGGACAGATTCTGGGCAAGATGGGCCACACGGAGCGTTACGAAACGAACCTGTTCAAGAACATCGCCGGCGAGAAAGAGCAGTCGCTGTTCTCGAACGCCGTCGCTTATTTCCGGAAAAAGTGATGGCGTAGTATCCGTCCGTAATCCGGCCGCGCTGCGACAAACCCCTCCCGAGGGCCGTTTAAAAAACGGCTTATTAGGAGGTGAGAGCGCAGAAATGGGACTGAACTTAATATCCGGGCATCGCCCTCAAAGCCCGGCTCTTAGCCGGGGTCAGACTTGTAAACGCGGCGTCCCGCCGCGAATGCGTGACGGTCGTTAGAGAGAAATGTTACAACAAACAAATAAACTTAAAATCTTGTACACCATGAAACAGCTCGAAATGCTCTACGAGGGCAAGGCAAAACAGGTTTTCCGCACCGACGATCCCGATAAGATCATCATCCACTACAAGGATGCGGCAACGGCTTTCAACAACATCAAGAAGGCCACGATCGAAGGAAAGGGCGTGCTGAACAATGCCATTTCGACGATTATTTTCAAGGAGCTCCAGAAGGCGGGCGTCAAGACCCACTATGTCGAGACGATCAACGACCGCGACCAGATCTGCCGCCGTGTCGAGATCATTCCGCTGGAGGTGATCGTGCGCAACGTCATCGCCGGTTCGATGGCCCAGCGCCTCGGCATCGAGGAGGGAACGCAGCCTTCGAACGTCATTTTCGACATCTGCTACAAGAAGGATGAGCTGGGTGACCCGCTGATCAACGACCACCACGCCGTAGCGCTCGGCGCCGCCACCTACGAGGAGCTGAACGAGATGTACGCTATGACGGCCAAGATCAACGAGGTGCTGAAGGAGCTGTTCCTGAAGATGAACATCAAGCTGGTGGACTTCAAGATCGAGTTCGGCAAGACGCTCGACGGCGAGATCGTGCTGGCCGACGAGGTGTCGCCCGACACCTGCCGCCTGTGGGACGCCACGACCAACGAGAAACTCGACAAAGACCGTTTCCGCCGCGATCTGGGTAAGGTCCGCGAGGCTTACGAGGAGATTCTGGCACGTCTGAAAAAAATCACGGCTTAAGATGATGGAAGTGATCCGCGACCGCGAATTGCACGAGGAGTGCGGGGTGTTCGGCATCTACGGGGTGCCCAACGCCGCGTCGCTGACCTACTACGGCCTTCACGCCCTGCAGCACCGCGGGCAGGAGGGGGCCGGCATCGTCTCGGTGGATGAGAACGGCGCTTTCTACCGCATCAAGGGCGGGGGACTGGTGACCGAGGTTTTCAACGAGGAGAAACTCGCAACCCTCAAGGGCGCGACGGCCATCGGCCACGTTCGCTACACCACGGCCGGAGGCGGCGGCATGGAGAACGTCCAGCCGTTTCTTTTCCGCCACAACACGGGTGATTTCGCGCTGGCGCACAACGGCAATATCGTCAATTCGGAACTGCTGCGCCGCCACCTCGAGAACAAGGGAAGCCTGTTCCAGTCGACCTCCGACAGCGAAATTCTGGCCCACCTGATCAAAAAGGAGACGCGCTACCACGACCGGCCGCGCATCTTCTCGATCATCGACGCGCTGAATATGCTCGAAGGGGCTTTTGCGTTCCTCATCATGACGGCCAACCGCATCTACGCCTGCCGCGACAAGTACGGCCTGCGTCCGCTGTCGATCGGCAGGCTGGGCGACGGCTGGGTAGTCTCGAGCGAGACCTGCGCTTTCGACGTGCTGGGCGCGGAGTTCGTGCGCGACGTGGAGCCGGGCGAGATCGTGACGATCGACAAGCAGGGCGTCCGCAGCCGCGACTATTCGATGTACAAGCGTCACGAGATGTGCTCGATGGAGTATATCTATTTTGCGCGTCCGGACAGCGACATCGAGGGCTGCAACGTCCATGCCTACCGCAAGGAGTCGGGACGCCTGCTCTACAAGGAGGCGCCCGCCGAGGCGGACATCGTGGTCGGCGTGCCCGACTCGAGCCTCAGCGCCGCGATGGGCTATGCCGAGGCGAGTGGTCTGCCCTATGAAATGGGTCTGATCAAGAACAAATATATCGGCCGGACATTCATCCAGCCCTCGCAGGAACTGCGCGAGAAAGGCGTGCGGATGAAACTCTCGGCCGTGCGCTCGATCGTCAAGGGCAAGCGCGTGGTGCTGGTCGACGACTCGATCGTGCGCGGCACCACCTCGCGGCGCATCGTCACGATGCTCAAGGAGGCGGGAGCCACCGAGGTGCATGTGCGCATCGCCAGCCCCCCGATGATCGACCCCTGCTTCTACGGCGTCGACACCTCGACGCGCGAGGAGCTGATCTCGGCCCGCAAGGACACGGCGGGTGTCTGCGAGGAGATCGGCGCCGATTCGCTGGTGTTCCTCTCGCCCGCGTCGCTGCTGGAGGCAGGCAACCGCAAGGAGCTTTGTATGGCTTGTTTCACGGGACATTACCCCACGGCGCTGTACCAGTCGCCTGACGAGGCCAACAAAGATGTAAAATGTTAAGACATTCCGTTCGCAACGCGATAAGCCCCTCCCGAGGGAGGGGTTTGGGGTGGGGTCGGACTTGTAAACACGGCGGGACGCCGTGAATAGTAGGTTCGACAGCATTCCCGGAGCATGAAATTTAATCAAATAGTATTGTTTTATGGCTCAAAGTTATGAAAAGGCCGGCGTGAATCTCGAAGCCGGGTATGAAGTGGTGCGGCGCATCAAAAAGCATGTGGCTTCGACCTCGCGTCCGGGCGTGATGGGCAACATCGGCGCTTTCGGCGGGATGTTCGACCTCTCGGCCCTGAACGTGAAGGAGCCGGTGCTCGTAAGCGGCACCGACGGCGTGGGCACCAAGCTCAAGCTGGCCTTCGAGATGGACAAGCACGACACGATCGGCATCGACGCCGTGGCTATGTGCGTCAACGACGTACTGGCGCAGGGCGCCGAACCGCTGGTGTTCCTCGACTATCTGGCGCAGGGCCGCAGCGAACCCCAGAAGATCGAAGCCATCGTCGCCGGCGTCGCCGAGGGCTGCCGTCAGGCGGGCTGTGCGCTGGTGGGCGGCGAGACCGCCGAGATGCCGGGCATGTATGACGAGGGCGAATACGACATCGCCGGATTCACGGTGGGCGTCGTCGAGAAATCGAAACTCATCGACGGTTCGAAGGTCAGGGTGGGCGACGTGCTCGTGGGCGTAGCCTCGAGCGGCGTACACTCCAACGGCTTCAGCCTCGTGCGCAAGATCGTTGCGGACAACTGCCTGAACCTGCGCGAATCCTATCCCGAGTTGTCGAACAAACAGTTGGGCGAGGTGCTGCTCACCCCGACGAAGATTTACGTCAAACAGGTGCTGGAGGTGGTTCGCAACTGCGACGTGCACGGTATCTGCCACATCACGGGCGGCGGTTTCGACGAGAACATTCCCCGCATCCTGCACGACGGTCAGGGCCTCGAGATCGAGGAAGGCTCGTGGGAGATTCTTCCCGTGTTCCGCTTCCTCGAGAAGTACGGTCAGGTGGCCCACCGCGAGATGTTCAACATCTTCAACATGGGCATCGGCATGGTCATCGCCCTCGATGCCGCCGAGGCGCAGAAAGCCATCGGCATCCTCACGGAGCAGGGCGAGCGGGCTACGGTCATCGGACGTGTAACCGACACCGAAGGTGTCGTCATCCGATAGACGGATGCGGCGCCTTGCGGTTTTCGCCAGCGGCAGCGGCACCAATTTCGAAGCCATCGTCCGGGCCTGCGAGCAGGGCGAACTGGCTGCCGAAGTGGTGCTGATGGTCTGCGACAAACCCGGTGCGAAGGTGGTCGAAAGGGCCGCGGCGCACGGGGTCGAGGCGTTTGTCTTCGCCCCGAAGCAATATGCTTCGAAGGCCGATTACGAACGGGAGATCATTGCGCGGCTGGATGCCGCGGGCGTGGAGCTGGTCTGTCTGGCGGGTTATATGCGCATCATCGGCGACGAACTGCTGGGTGCCTACGGGGGGCGGATCATCAACATCCACCCGTCGCTGCTGCCGGCTTTCCGGGGCGCGCACGCCATTGAACAGGCGCTGGAATACGGCGTCAAGGTCTTCGGCGTGACGATCCACTATGTCGACGGCGAGCTCGACGGCGGGCGCATCATCGCCCAGCGGGCTTTTCCCTACGAGGGCAACGACATCGGGGAACTGGAGTCGATGATCCATGCCGTGGAGTATCCGTTGTATATTGAAACTATTAAAAAACTGATCGAATAATGCGAGCATTAATAAGCGTAAGCGACAAAACCGGTGTCGTGGAGTTTGCCAAGGGGCTGCGGGCCTTGGGCTGGGAGGTGATCGCCACGGGCGGTACGATGAAGCTGCTGGCCGACAGCGGCGTGGAGGTAATCAACATCAGCGACGTCACGGGATTCCCCGAGATTTGCGACGGCCGCGTGAAAACCCTGCACCCGAACGTGCACGGCGGACTGCTGGCCCGCCGCGACGATCCGGAGCATTTGAAAGCCCTGAAAGATAACCACATCGAGTTCATCGACATGGTCTGCGTGAACCTCTACCCGTTCCGCCAGACGATCGAGAAGCCCGGCGTGAAGATGGAGGACGCTATTGAGAATATCGACATCGGCGGTCCTTCGATGCTGCGCTCGGCGGCCAAGAACTGGGCCGACGTGACGGTCGTGTGCGACCCCGCGGACTATGCGCAGATTCTGGCCGAGATCAAGGCCGGCGGCAACACCGAAAAGGCTACGCGCCTGAAACTCTCGGCCAAAGCCTACACGCATACCGCCGAGTACGACGCGATGATCGCTACCTATATGCGTGCGCAGGCCGGGCTGAACGAAAAACTGTTCCTCGAGTTCGACCTCGTGCAGTCGCTGCGTTACGGGGAGAATCCCCACCAGTCGGCCAAGTTCTACCGCGAGGAGAAGGAGGTTCCTTATTCGCTGGCGTTCGCCCGGCAGCTCAACGGCAAGGAGCTGTCGTACAACAATATTCAGGATGCCAACGCCGCGCTGTGCATCGTGCGCGAGTTCGACAAGCCGTTCTGCGTGGGCCTCAAGCACATGAATCCCTGCGGCGCGGCCACGGGCAAAGACGTCGTCGAGGCGTGGACCAAGGCTTACGAGGCCGACAAGGTGTCGATCTTCGGCGGCATCGTGGCCACGAACTGCACGGTGACCCGCGAGGCCGCCGAGCTGATGAAGCCGATCTTCCTCGAAATCATCATGGCCCCGAAATTCGACGAGGGGGCGCTCGAAGTCCTCACGGCGAAGAAGAACCTGCGTCTGCTCGAAGTCAATATGGATAAGGGCGACGTCGATCCCAAACAGTATGTGAGCGTCAACGGCGGCCTGCTGGTGCAGGACCTCGACGTGGCGACGAAGACCGTTACGGCGGATATGTGCGTCACGAAGGCGAAGCCTGCTCCGGAGCAGATGGAGGACATGAACTTCGGCTGGCACATCGTCAAGCATGTGAAGTCGAATGCTATCGTGGCGGTCAAGGACGGCCGGACGCTGGGCGTCGGCGCCGGACAGATGAACCGCATCGGCTCGGCGGAGATCGCTCTGAAACAGGCGCATGCCGCAGGCGTCACCGAGGGTCTCGTGCTGGCATCGGACGGCTTCTTCCCCTTCGACGACTGCGTGACGCTGGCCGCCCGGTACGGTGTGACGGCGATCGTGCAGCCCGGCGGTTCGGTCCGCGATGAGGATTCGATCCGGATGGCCGACGAGAAGGGCATTGCGATGGTATTTACCGGCGAACGCCACTTCAAACATTAGACCTATGAAAGTACTGGTTATCGGTTCCGGCGGCCGCGAACACGCCATTGTCGATGCGCTGACGCGCTCGGCGCAGGTCGAAAAGATTTACTGCGCACCCGGCAACGCGGGCATTGCCCGGCAAGCCGAATGTGTGGCGATCCGCGAAACCGAGGTGGAACGCCTGCGCGACTTCGCCGCGGAGAACGCCATCGGACTGACGGTCGTGGGCCCCGAGGTGGCGCTGGCAGCGGGAGTCGTCGACTGCTTCAAGGCCGCGGGACTGCGTATTTTCGGTCCCACGAAGGCCGCGGCGCGTATCGAGTCGTCGAAAGAGTTCGCCAAGGAGCTGATGGCCAAATACGGCATTCCGACGGCGGGATTCCACGCATTCACCGACTATGCCGAGGCCGTGGCCTATGTCGGGGCGCGTCCGCTGCCCGCGGTGCTCAAATACGACGGGCTGGCCGCCGGTAAGGGCGTTGTGATCGCCCAGACGATGGCCGAAGCCGAAGCGGCGTTGAAAGACATGCTGCTCGACGACAAGTTCGGCGAGGGCAAGGTGGTCGTCGAGGATTACCTCGAGGGCCCCGAGTTCTCGTTCATGTGCTTCGTCTCGGGAAACAAGGTGTGGCCGATGGTGCTGGCGCAGGACCACAAGCGGGCCTACGACGGCGATAAAGGTCCCAATACGGGCGGTATGGGCGCCTATTCGCCCCTGCCGTTCATCACGGCCGAGGACGAACGGTACGCGATGGAGAAGATCATGCAGCCCGTTGCCGACGCGATGGTCGCCGAGGGGTGTCCTTTCGAGGGGGTGCTCTACGGCGGGCTGATGAAGACCGCGCGGGGTATCGAGGTCATCGAGTTCAACGCCCGTTTCGGCGATCCCGAGACCGAGGTGGTGCTGCCGCGCCTGAAAAGCGACATCGTCGACATCTTCTGCGCCGTGGCCGAGGGCCGCGACACCCGGTTGGAGTGGCATGATTTTGCCGCGCTGGGCATCGTGCTGGCTTCGAAAGGCTATCCGGGTGACTACGAAAAGGGCTTCGAAATCAAGGGCCTCGATACGGTCGAGGGGGCCGTTTACCACATGGGCACTAAGGCCGACGGCGACCGGATTCTTACCAACGGAGGCCGTGTGCTGTTCGTCGTGGGTACGGGCAGGGATCTGGCCGAGGCGCGGAAGAATGCGCTGGCCGACGTCGCCCGCATCGACTGCGACAACCTGTTCCACCGCACCGACATCGGTCATTGGGCATTTGAAAAATAAAACGAACGATATGATAATCAGCGGAAAAGAACTCTCAGCGAAACTGAAACTCGAAATGGCGGCCGAAGTGGCCACATTCGAAGGCAAATACGGGCGTGTGCCCCATCTGGTGGTGATTCTCGTGGGCGAGGACCCCGGCAGCGTGAGCTATGTGACGGGCAAGGCCAAGGCTTCGGCCGAGGTGGGCATCCGCAACACCACGATCCGCAAGCCGGAGTCGATCACGGAGGCCGAACTGCTGGACATCATCGCGGCGCTGAACCTCGACGACGAGGTCGACGGCATTCTGGTCCAACTGCCCCTGCCCAAGCACATCGACGAAGACAAGGTGATCGCCGCCATCGACAAGTCGAAGGATGTCGACGGCTTTCACCCCCTGAATGTCGCGGCGCTGTGGCAGAAACAGCCCTGTACGCTCCCCTGCACGCCGAAAGGCATCCTCAAGATGCTGCGGGCCGCAGGTGTGGAGATCGCCGGCAAACGCGCCGTGGTGATCGGCCGCAGCAACATCGTGGGACTTCCCGTTTCGAAACTGCTGCTCGACGCGAACGCCACGGTGACAATGGCCCACAGCCGCACGCGCAACCTCGCCGAAGTGACGCGCGGGGCGGAGATTCTGGTGGTGGCCATCGGGCGTCCGAAGTTCGTCACGGCCGATATGGTGTCGGAGGGTACCGTGGTGATCGACGTGGGCGTCAACCGTGACCCGGAGACGGGCAAACTGTGCGGCGACGTCGATTTCGCCGCCATCGAACCCAAAGCCTCGGTCATCACCCCCGTGCCGGGCGGTGTCGGGCCGATGACGATCTGCTGCCTGATGGAGAATACGATCGAATGTTTCTTAAATAAAAAGAACCGGAGTTAATCCGGTTCTTTTTATTTGCGGTAGGTCGCTGTCAGCGTTTCCGGCAGCGGGGCCGACGGGTCGCGCCGCCAGACCATCGCCCGGTCGGTGGCCGCATCGCCCGTTCCGAAGTCGAAGTTGTCCGGGGTGATGAATTTCGCCGGTATGCTCCCTTCGAACCCGAAACGGCCGTAGAATCCGTGCAGCCACTCCTCGCCGGGCGTCGGGATGAGGAATGCCGCGTCGTCGCCGCGCTCTGCAATCACCTGCATCGCCTCGCGCATCAGCCGTGACGCCAGTCCGCGCCCCCGGAATGCGGGGTCCGTCGCCACGGCGTAAATGTAGGTCGTGCGCCCCAGCTCCGTGTCGAAAGGCACGAGGTGGAGCATCGCCGCCGTGCGGCCTTCGACCTCGGCGGTCAGCATCCGGCTGCGCGAATAGTAACGCATGATGAACGAGTCGGCGAACTGCTCGTCGTCGCCGAACGATTTCATCCACAAATCCTTGCAGGCCAACTCGTCGGGATGCAGACAGATCGCCGTGAACTTGTGCTGGAGGAAAGCGGGGTGGTAGGAGAGTTTGGCTTGCCGCAGCCCCTCCAGCCCGAGGTCCTCCTCGCGGTTGATAAGCGTGAAACGCTCGGGAAGATGCTGGGCGAAAAGCTTGTTGATGATCGTGAAGGCACCGTCGAACTCCGTCGAGGCTTTCTCGACATGGGTGTCGAACGTGTGGTCGTTGACCGCCGAGCCGTAGGTGAAGGCCGCCAGCCGGTCGCCGACATAGATGCAGCCGCCGATCAGCCCCAGCTCGCCGAAGTGTTCGAAAGCCCGCTGCATGGCCCGCTGCTCGGCGCACAATTCCGAAGTGTGCCCCTCGTGCTCCCGCCTCCACGCGCGTTCGAGGGCCATGCAGGCTTCGAAACGGTCGGGCGTCAGGGGCTCGTAGCGGTAGTCGGGGTATTCGGCCGTGAAACGGTTGATGTGGTTGCGCTTGGGCTGGTAACGGCGTCCGGTGAGGTTGCGCAGGTCGTCGGCATTGTAGATGTAATCCTCCAATGCGCGGTCCGATTCGAACGCGAAGTGGCAGGGATGTACCTGACGGATTATCTCGCGGCCCTCGTCCGTCAGTCCGATGATCCGCAGCCGCTGCCCGTGGGCGTGGGCATCTTCGCGCAGGCAGGGGATAATCGCCCCCAAATCGCCCGTGCCGACGGGCTGCATGTAGCCGATGCGCTCGCCGCCGTCGATCTGGAAGCGGATGACGAGGAATCCGTCGATCTCGGCCCACGCGCTGTGGAACACCGCCTGCCAGCAGTACATGTTGGCGAAGGCGAGGTCGCAGTTGCAGATGCCCGACGGCATGGTATAGCGCTCGATGACCGCCCGGTCTTCGAGGCGCACGGGTTTGAATTCAATCATTGGGGGTGTAACTCTTGCGTTCGATATGGCTGTAATATTGCTGGATCAGCGCCCGGAACGACTGCATCAGGCTGTCGGCGGCGGGCGTCGCCGGGCACTCCTGCACCTGCGCGCCCGAATCGTCGAGCACGACGGCGCCTTCGCCGGTCAGCGCGCGGAACTTCCCGTCGTACGACACCGACCACCGGGGCCGCTGGGGTTCGTTCAGCACGTCGCGTCCGAAGGCGAAGTAGGGCTCGGTGTTGCCCGTGAGACCCAGCACCGTGGGCATGATGTCCAGTTGCTGCGTAACCTCCCGCACCTCGCCCCGCAGGGCGCCGTCGGGGGTGTAGATAAATCCGATGATGTGCATGTTGCCGGGGTACGAGCGCGTCTTTTCGGCGAATTTCTCCGACGAGACGTGGTCAGCTACGAATACAAAGATCGTGCGACGGAACCACTCCTCGTTGCCGAAGTGGTGGAAGAAGCGGCGGAATGCCTGATCGTCGTAGGCCACGCCCTTGTGAATCCGGGTGTAGCCGTCGGGCAGCGTCGCGGCGTACTGTTCGGGCACGACGAACGGATGGTGCGACGAGAGGGTGAACAGCGCGGCGAAGAACGGTTCGGGCGTCGCCGCCAGCTCTTCGCCTGTGAATTGCAGAAACGGTTCGTCCCAGATGCCCCAGTAGCCGTCGAAATCCTCCGTACCGTGGCGGGCTTCGTAATCCTCGCGGCTTACGAGCCGCTCGACGCCCGCCGAACGGGCATAGGCCCCGAAGCCCATCGAACCGCGCTCCGAGCCGCAGAAGAACGCCGTCGCATAGCCCTTGTCCGCCAGCATCGCGGGCAGTTGGCGGCTCTCGCCCAGCGATTGGGGCATCAACACGAAGGGCGTGCGGAACGACGGGATGCTGCCCAGCACCGAGGGCATGGCTTGGATCGACCGCGTGCCGTTGGCATACATCTGTTTGAACACCAGTCCGTTCTGCATCAGCGAGTCGAGGAAAGGCGTGAATCCTTTCACCTCCCGGTCGGCATAGACCTCCGGACAGAGGTAGGCCGAGTGTTCGGCCGACATGCTCTCCATGATGAAGACCACGACGTTGCGGCCCGTGAGGTCTACGGCCGCGCTGTCCGCGGGCTGGTGCACGGGCGTGAAGTGCTGCGGCAGCTCCTCCGGCGGGAAATATTTCTTGTATTTGACGCTCCCCGCGCTGCCGATGGTGCGCAGGATGCAGAACGGGTTGCTCAGGATGAGGTTGGCCTTGCCGCTGTCGGCGGTGTAGAGCGTGGCGTTCGACAGCGTGATCGGGCGGGTCATGCGGGTCATGCCGCCGCGCATCCCGGCGATGCTCAGTCCAACGGCCACGGCGAAGACGGCCGTGTTGCCGATGTAGTAGGCCCATCCGCGGCTGAAGAGGCTCTTCTCCCGCGTCCGGTGGCGGTAGCCCCATGCCAGCAGGGCGATCAGGGCGATCCACAACAGCACGAGATACCAGTTTTCGGCCATGAATTTCCCGACCAACTGCACCGAATTGTCGTTGTCGGCGAAGAAAACCTCGTCGGCCGTGAAACGCTTCTGCGTGTAGCGGAAATAGACCGTATCGGCGAGGTTCGTCGCCGCGACCAGCAGGGCGTTGACCGCGACATAGTATCCGAACAGCATGGCGCGGTACCAGCGCCGTTCGCGCAGGCGTAGCGGCAGCAGCGACAGCAGGATGAACACCCCGTCGGCATAGACGATCGACGCGGTGTCGAATTTCAGCGCTCCGGCCAGCAGCGGTCCCGCTTCGGCCCATGTGAGCGGGCCGAGCTGGGCGGCGTTGTAGAGGTAGAACGCCACGCGGCAACCCATCAGCACCGCGTAAAGCAGCACGATGCGCCACACGAGCAGCGCCAACGGCGTATGGAGCAGACGCCTCATCATTTATTCGCAGGCTTTCAGCGACATGTCGAGCGAGCGGATCTGGTGCGTCAGCGCGCCTACCGAGATGAAGTCGACGCCGCATTCGGCGTAGTCGCGCATCGTTTCGAGCGTGATGCCGCCGCTCGACTCGGTTTCGCAGCGCCCGGCGACTTTCTCGACCGCCTTGCGGGTCATTTCGGGGGTGAAGTTGTCGAACATGATGCGGTCGACGCCTCCCGCGGCGAACACCTCGTCGATATCCTCCAGCGAGCGGACCTCGCATTCGATCGGGAGGTTCTTGCCCTTGGCCGCAAGGTATTCGCGCACTCCCGTAATCGCTTGGCGGATACCGCCTGCGAAGTCGATGTGGTTGTCTTTCAGCAGAATCATGTCGAAGAGTCCCATGCGGTGGTTCTCGCCGCCGCCCAGCTTCACGGCCATCTTGTCCAGCACGCGCATCCCGGGCGTGGTCTTGCGGGTGTCGAGGACCTTGGTGTGGAGCCCCTCCAGCTTTTTGACGTAAACGGCCGTCTGGGTCGCCACGCCGCTCATGCGCTGCATGATGTTCAGCAGGATGCGCTCGGCCTGCAACAGCGAACGCAGGCGTCCCGAGACATAGAATGCTACGTCGCCGGGCACGACGCGGTCGCCGTCATGGAGTATCTGTTCGAACGTCATCTCGGGATCGAGGCGCCGGAGCACCAGCCGGGCGATCTCGATGCCGGCGATGGTGCCCTCCTGCTTGCACAGCAGGCGCATGCGTCCGTGCTCGTCGGCGGGGATGCACGAGAGCGACGTGTGGTCGCCGTCGCCGATGTCCTCCTTGATGCAGAGTTCGATCAATTCGTCTACGAAAGGTTTGTATTCGGGTTTCATGGTTCGTGGATATTTATTCTTTGATAATCAGTTTGCCTTCGTATTCCATCCGGTAGGTTTTTTCCAGTCTGGGGACAGTGCATGTGAAGCTGACACGGCAGTTGACGCCGTCGATCGACCCTTCGACCTCGGTGAGTGTGTAGGAGGGCAGGGGTTGGTAGCCGTCCTGACCGGGCACGATTGCTTCGGGCACAATGCTTTCTTCGGAAAAAGCGATCGAATTGCCCTTACCGGTGTAGTGGGTATGCGGTATTTTCATTTCGAAGGGCGGCATACTGGCCGCAAAGCGGGTCTTGTGCATGTAGAGGGAGAAATATTCCGAATCGCCCGAGGGACCTCCGGCGAATTCGAACAGGGCTTCGTCGTCGGTGTAGGTGTCGCCCGTGTCATCCGTAGCGACCGCGCGGCCGTAGAAGAACATGTTGATACCTTGGAGATGCCCGTCGACGATGCCGTCGTTGGTCGAGGCGTAACGGATCTTGGGTGCGCCGTCGTCGTCGTTGCAGGCTGCGAAAGCCGCGGCGGCGAACAGGAGGAAGAGGATTTTTTTCATGCGTCGGTATTTTTAGATGTTTATATTCAGGGTGATGCCGAAAGTCCGGGGGCGTCCGCGCTGGACGAACTCGTTGCCGATCGACTTGAAATAGAATACGTTGTAATTCGTTCCCGAAAGGTTGCGGCTCCAGATGTCGAGCGAATAGCGCTTGTGTTCGAAGCGTACCGAGGCATCCACGAGGGCGTAGAACGGCTGCGAGAGCGAGTTCTCCTCGTTCCACCAGATACGCCCCGCACAGCGGACCCCGGCCTGCAGGACCAGATCGCCCAGCCACCTTACACCCGTCGGGATGGTCCATGCCGCTCCGGCCGAAAAGGTGTGCTGCGGAGCGTAGGGAATGCGGTTGTCCTTGAAATCCTCGATGCCGTTGTCGTAACGCACGAACCGGGCGTCGGTGTACCCGTAGGCGGCGTTGATCTCCAGCGACCGCCACGGCGTGAACTGGATGGCCGCTTCGGCCCCGACGCTGCGCGTGCGGCCCGCATTGGTCATCATGCGGCCCGTGGCCGTCCCCTCGGGAAATACCGTGAGCTGCTGGTCGCGGACGTCGATCCAGAACACCGCGAAATCGCCCCGCACGGCGCCGTCCACGCATGAGAAATGTCCGCCCAACTCGTAGTTCCAACTATATTCGGGCTCGTAGGACATCAGGTCGGGTTCTTCATAGGGGATTCCCGAGGCCATCTGCCATTTGATTTTTTCCTGCAGGATGTCCGAGAACATCTGCGTGTTGAATCCCCCGGCCTTGTAGCCCCGGGCTATGGAGACGTAGAGGTTGCGCACCTCGTCGAAGCAGTACATGGCCGAGAATTTCGGGAGTATTTCGGTGTAGGAATGGGCGATCTCGTTCGTCTCGTCGATGTTGATCCGGATGGGTGCCGGCGCTCCGCCGTTGACACTCAGGGAGTAGTCCATGCCGGCCTTGCTGTGGTAACGCAGCCGGGTGCGCTCGTAATCGGCGCGGATGCCGGCCGTGAGCCGCCAACGGCCCAGCGTGAAGCGGGATTCGTGGTAGAGCGCCGCACCGTACGAGGGCATGCGGAAATCGGAATAAAGCGGCAGTTCCTCCGCATCCATCGTGTAGACCAGATCGGGGCTGACGTTGGCGTTTTTGAGGATCAGCTCCTCGATGCCCGTCCGCTTGAAATGCACCGGGGCGTCCATCGTCCCGTGGCGGTAAAATCCGAATGCCCCGAACAGCCAGCCGTAGCGGCGTCCGTCGCGCGAGCGGAATACGACGTCCTCGGTGACGGTATGTTCCCGCCGGGCCTGTTTGAGCGTGAAATAGCTCAGGGGCAGGAAATCCTGATCGAGGATCATCTCGTCGTCGGAGTACTGGTAGGAGGTGATCGACGAAACGGCGAATTTTTCGGCGTCGTAGCGCACCGTGAGACCGTCGCTGATCGTCGTGCGGCGGTATGTGCAGGGATCGTTGTAGCTGATCTCCCCGTTGCGGATGACGGTCTGGCCGTCGTGTACGATGTCCTCGCCGACATAGGCATAGGGGTAGCCGCCCTGATCCAGCACCGAGAACGAGAGGGTGTTGTCGATGCGGAGCCCCTTGCGGTTGCGCCACTGGGTCTTCCAGCGACCGCCGCCCAGCCGCTCCCAGTCGCACTTTTCGCCCGTGTACTGATTTTCGAAAAAGCCGCCCGTATGGGTGTAATAGCCCGTCACGGCCATGCCGAGATCGGGCGAGAGCTTGTAGTAGGACGACGCCCGGAAGCGGTAGGAATCCCCGCTGCCGTATTCGGCCGTCAGCCGCACCCCTTCGTACGAGAGCGGCGAGAGGGTGTAGACGTTCACCACGCCGCCCATCGTGTTGCGGCCGTAGAGCGTCGACTGGGGACCCCGCAGCACCTCGATGCGCTCGGCGTCGGCCAGCTCCGTGTCGAAATTATCCTTGTTGAGTACGGGTACGTTGTCGATGTTGAGCCCGATCACCGGCTGGTCAATGCGCGCTCCGAGTCCCCGCACATAGATCGACGAGGTCATGCGCGAACCGTAGTCCGGGACGTGGAAATTGGGAACCGTCTGCGAGAGGTTTTTCAGCGCTCCGATGTGCCGGCGTTCGATGGCGCGGCTGCCGACGATCGATGCCGCAACGGGCTGCGACCGTAGTACGAGCCCCTGTTTGATGGCTGTCACCTGCACCTTGTCCACCACGATCACCGTGTCGGCCGCTTCCGTGCCCGACGCCGGTCCCTCCTCGCCGGAGGTGCGGCCTGCGGTCGTGGCGGCCAGCAGCAGGAGCGGTATGGCTATCAGCTTGCGGTGCATTCTTGAACGGGATTTTTCAGAGCTACAAAGTAACGGATTTATTTCGAACCGTGCAATCCTAATTTATGAGGAGGGACCTACATCCCGTCCGGGTCGGCGTAGCCCGCGGCCAGTGCATAGACCACCAGCCCTGCCACCGAACGGATACCGAGTTTCTCCATGATGTTGCGGCGATGGGAAATCACCGTCGTCAGCCCGATGCCGAGACGGTCGGCGATCTGCTTGTTGATGAGCCCCCGGGCGACGAGCGCCAGCACTTCGGCTTCACGCTCCGAGAGCGGCTGCCCGGCCTGCGGCAACTCCGGCAGGGTGTGTTCCGGACGGCGGACGCTGCGCTGCATCTGCACCAGCGCGTGCACGAACTCCTCCTCATCGGTCTGCACGTCGATGCAGTGCATTCCGGCATGCGGCTGTCCGGCCGTGAGCAGGATGGTCTTGTGCTGCCGGGCGCGGAAGTAGGCGTTGTGAGCCGCGAAGGTCTGCGCCGCCACGAAATAGTGGATGAACCGCTCCGGCTCCGCTTCGACGAAATCCTGAAAATCGCGGAACAGCTCGATGCCGGCCTGCGGGATCACCTTTTCCAGAATGGAGCGGAGCCCCGCGCCTACGAGGATGTTGGGGGTCAGGACGGCTATGGCGGGGCGCTGCTGCATTATTCGTGGTGGTAGGGTTCGTTGTTGAGGATGGTGAAGGCCCGGTAGATCTGCTCGGCGAAGATCGCCCGCACGATCTGGTGCGAGAAGGTCATGCGCGAGAGCGACAGCTTGGCGTCGGCGCGGGCGTAGACCTCCTCCGAGAATCCGTAGGGACCGCCGATCACCATCACGAGGCGCTTCACGCCGCTGTTCATGCGTTTTTGCAGCCACAGCGCGAACTCCACCGAGCGGAACTCCGTTCCCCGCTCGTCGAGCAGCGCCACATAGTCGCCGTCGGTGAGCTGGCGCAGGATGGCTTCACCCTCGGCCGTGCGCTGCTGCTTGACGGTCAGACTCTTGGTGTTGCGCACGTCGGGCAGGGTGGTGACCGCGAATTTGCAGTAGAAATTCACGCGCCGGGCATACAGCTCCACCAGCGCGGCGACCTCCTTCGAATCGGTTTTGCCGATGACGATCAGTTCGAGGGTCATTTCTACGACCCGAATAATTCGTTCAGCATACGGGCGAGCCTGTATCCGGCTTTGCGAATCTGGTGTTCTACCAGTGGCACGGCTTGATTCAGAAAATCCTGACCCAGCCGTGCATCGGGCTGCGCCCATTCGAACTGCACTTCGCATGTCACGGCGTTGTCGTGGAGCCAGTCGCGCGGCGTGCCTGCTGCAATAGCCCGTTTTTCGGATTTCCGTACGCGGTCCAGCTCGTCGGCCCATTCACTGACCGACCAGATGCGTGCGGTGGTGATGACCTCATTGTCCCAGACGCTGTGGATATGGAATTTGTGGGGTTTGTGGAATTTGTCCTCGAACAACACGTTGTAATTTATGTTGTGCGTCGTGTAGATGACGTGTCCGGGGCAGTGCATGTCGCCGACCAGATGGATGATGTATTTGAGGTTGACGGCTACGGCCGAATCGGGGAGATTTCGGTAGTTTTTCAGGTTTTCGACAGCCTGTTCCAGCCCGTAAATCGCATTGCCCTTCGGGGTAAGCATCGAATCCTCGTAACATAGTTCGGCGTTGACCGGCACTACATGCCATGCGGAGGTGAAGGCATATTCCGGGGTGTGGCGGTATTCGTCCATCCACTTGGCATAATAAACGATAGAGTGGCCTCCGAGGTATTTCTCAATGCGCTTTTTGGCCTTCTTCGTCAAGTTGCGTTCGGCGATTTTGGCGATGGTCTCATGTCCTTCACGGCCCCATCCGAAAGCACTTCCGGAGCTGAGGAGACCTGCGAAGAAGAAGAGGATCAACAGTTTTTTCATAGCGGAGTTTGGTTATGGGTTACAGATCCGTGTTCCACTCCCCGTCGGCGTCGGCATAGATCACCGGACGGGATTTCTCGACCGACTTCAACCACTGATAGGCCTTGTACATGTTGTATCCGTTGCCCGAGGGACCGCCCAGCGAGTAGGCGACGACGCAGGTGAAGTTGCGCGAACGGTAATACATCGCCTTCACGCGTTCCAGATACTCCTCCGCGAATTTCGGGTCGTTCGACGGCGTTCCCCCGACCGTGCGGTCGCCGCTGTGCTCCGGGGCGTTGATGTTCGCCTGATCGATGACGTAGAGCCCCAGTTCGTCGCACAGTTCATAGAACCACGCCGGCTGCGGATAGTCCGGGCAGACCGTGTTTTTGCCTTTGGCCTTCAGCGCCCTGAGCTCCGCGAGGGCCGTCTTGCGGTCGGCGGCGGCGTTGTAGCGGGCCTTTTCCAGCTTGAGCTCCTTGCCCAGCCGCATGATGCGTCCGTCGACGAGCTCGGTCTTGCCGAACCCGATCTTCAGGGGCATATACTCCTTGTAGACGCCGTTGCGGCGCGTGAAGAGCATCACCTTGTAGAGCGGCGGGGTCTTGCTCCCGGCCTCCCATTTGTTGTCGTAGGTGTGGTAGATGAACGGCGAGAAGCGCACCGTGTCGGTCGAGCGGCCCGGAATGGTGATCTCGGTCATGTTGAACTCGAGCAGCTTGCCCTGCGGCGAATAGATGTCGTAACCCACCGTGACGGGCTCGTCGTAGTTGAACGCATTCTGCGCCACGATCCGCAGGTCCAGCATCCCGAAGTCGCGTCCCAGCGAGTCGGGCACCAGCCCGATTTCGAAATCGGCGATCGAACGTTTGTTCTGGTAATAGAGGTAGCTGTTTTCGAACGACATGCGGGCGGCGGGGGCTTCGGCGTCGAGCTGTCGGGCGGGGTTGTCGTTGCGCATCAGCAGTTTGAAGTTGTTGACGCCCTCGCGGATATAGGGGGTCAGGTCGAATTCCGCGGGCGTCAGCGGGTCGCTGACCTCGGCCACCTGACGGTCGTTGAGCCAGAGCGAGTAGGCCGAGCCGGGATTTTCCAGATGCAGGTAGACCACGCCGTCGGTCCAAGCAAACGGAATTTCGATCTCCTGCCCGAGAATGGCATAAAGGGGACCTTCGGTCGTAACCGTCACTTCGGGACTGAAAGCCTTCCAGTAAGCTCCGGCTTCGCGGTTGCGGGCGTCGGCGTCGTGGCGTGCGTCGTAGGGTACGACCTCCGTGCGGTAGATGCGGCCTCCCTGAGAGGTCATCGGAACGGGGTTTCGCTCCTCTTGGGCCGCAACTGCAAGCGTGCAGGCTGCCAGCGCAGCCGTCAGTATCGTTCGTTTCATCGTATACAGGGGTGTATAATCCGGACAAAGATAAACAAAAGTTGGATGGGTTCAAAACGGAATCGTATGCAGTTCGGTAAAACAATCCGACTTATAGAAGTGTCGTTACGACACCAAAGGTATTTTTTTTTGCCAAATCGCAAATAATAGCTAACTTTGTCAATTCAGGAAAATGAGTGAAAAACAAACTATGAAAACGCAAAGAATCGCAGAAATTCTGAAGTCGGGCGTCGTGGACACCGACATCGTCGTCAAAGGCTGGGTGCGCACCAAGCGCGGGAACAAGAACGTGGCGTTCATCGCCCTGAACGACGGGTCGTGCGTAAATAATATACAGGTGGTGGTCGATCTGGCGAAAATCTCCGAGGAGGTGCTCAAACCCGTCACCACGGGCGCCTGCATCCGTGTCGACGGCCGTCTGGTCGCATCGCCGGGCGCGGGACAGGGCGTCGAGGTGCAGGCCGAAAAGATCGAGATTTACGGTACGGCCGATCCCGAGAGCTATCCCCTGCAGAAGAAGGGACACTCGCTGGAGTTCCTGCGCGATATCGCCTACCTGCGTCCGCGCACGAACACCTTCGGTGCGGTGCTCCGCATCCGTCACGCCATGGCCTATGCCATCCACGAATATTTCAACAACCACGGTTTCTACTATTTCCATACCCCGATCATCACGGCTTCGGACTGCGAGGGTGCCGGCGCGATGTTTCAGGTGACGACGCTCGACCTGAACAACCTGCCCCGGACCGAGGAGGGGGCGGTCGACTATGCGCAGGACTTCTTCGGCAAGTCGTGCAACCTCACCGTGTCGGGCCAGCTCGAGGGTGAGCTGGGCGCGCTGTCGCTGGGCCGCATCTATACGTTCGGTCCCACGTTCCGTGCCGAAAACTCCAACACCCCGCGCCATGCGTCGGAGTTCTGGATGATCGAGCCCGAAGCGGCGTTCTTCGAGCTGGAGGACAACATGGAGCTGGCCGAGGATTTCTTGAAATACCTGATTCGTTATGCGCTGGAACATTGCGCCGAGGACCTCGAGTTTATGAACAAGATGTGGGACAAGGGCCTGCTGGAGCGTCTGCACTTCGTTTTGGAGCACGACTTCAAGCGCCTCGACTACACCGAGGGCATCGAGATACTGAAGGCTTCGGGTCGCAAGTTCGAATTCCCCTGCGACTGGGGCTGTGATCTCCAGTCGGAGCACGAGCGCTACCTCGTGGAGGAGCATTTCAAGCGTCCGGTCATCCTCATCAACTACCCCAAGGAGATCAAGGCGTTCTACATGAAGCAGAACGACGACGGCAAGACCGTGCGTGCGATGGACGTGCTGTTCCCCGGCATCGGCGAGATCATCGGCGGTTCGGAGCGCGAGGCCGACTACACGAAACTCCACAACCGCGTGACCGAGCTCGGTATGAGCGAGCGCGAACTCTGGTGGTACCTCGACACCCGCCGCTGGGGATCGGCGCCCCACTCGGGCTTCGGGCTGGGCTTCGACCGCCTGCTGCTCTTCGTGACCGGCATGACCAACATCCGCGACGTGCAGCCGTTCCCCCGGACGCCGCAACACGCCGATTTCTAACGAAAGCCGTCCGAGTGCGGCACCTTCCGGCTTTCCCTCGCCGTCCGCGACAGTCACATACCTGAGTATGCTCCTGCCGCTGCCGACTTCACGAAAACCGGAATCTGTCCGCCCTGAACGACTTTCGAAGAATAACCGAGCAAGACCAAACCCGATAAATGAAGAGACCAAATTCGGAATGCTGAATAATTCTTAATTTGGACCCTATATGGCTATTAATCAGAAACAGGTACTTTCGCTTCAGCAGAAGCTCTCTCCGCAGCAGATTCAGATGATCAAGCTGCTGGAGCTGCCCGCCGTGCAGCTCGAGCAGCGCATCAAACAGGAGATCGAGGACAACATCGTTCTGGAAGAAGAGGAACGCTCCTCGGAGGACGACGAACAACCCCAGCAGATCTCCGTCGACGAATACCTGCACGACGACGACACGCCGTCGTACAAGAGCCGCATCAACAACTTCTCGAAGGACGACAAACAGCGCCCGGTCTATCTGACCGAGGGGCGTTCGCTGCAGGAGTATCTGATCGAACAACTGCGCTACCGGAATCTTCCCGAGCGGGACATGCGGCTGGCGGTCTATCTGGTCGGGAGCATCGACGAGGACGGCTACCTGCGCCGCGATCTGGAGTCCGTGGCCGACGACATCGCCTTTACGGTGGGTGTCGAGACCACGGCCGGGGAGCTCGAACGCCTGCTGGACATCATCCACGAACTGGAGCCCGCCGGTATCGGCGCCCGCGACCTGCGGGAATGCCTGCTGTTGCAGATGGCCCAGATGCCGATCAACACCCGCCCGCGGCGGCTGGCCCGCAAGATATTGACCAACTATTTCGACGAGTTCGTCAAGAAGCACTACGAGAAGTTGATGGCGCGGCTGCAAATCTCCGAGGACGATTTCCGCGAGGCGATCGCCGAGATCCGCCACCTGTCGCCCAAGCCCGGCAACCTCTACGCCGAGGGCGGCACGGACACCACGCCCTACATCATCCCGGATTTCATCCTCGATTATCAGGACGGGCGGTTCACCCTCTCGCTGAACTCCTATAACGTCCCCGAGGTGCGCGTCAACCGCCGCTACATGGAGATGATCCGCGAGATGGTGGGTTCGGACGGCCGCGTCCGGGACAAGGACAAGGAGGCGATCCAGTTCGTGAAGAGCAAGATCGACTCGGCGAAGTGGTTCATCTCGGCCATCAAGCAGCGCCACGACACGCTGATGCGCACGATGCAGACCATTCTGGACTATCAGGAGGAGTATTTCAAGGACGGCGACAAGTCGAAGCTCCGGCCGATGATCCTCAAGGACATCGCCGACCGCACGGGGCTCGACGTTTCGACCATCTCGCGCGTGGTGAACAGCAAATATGTGCAGACGCAGTTCGGGATCATCCTCCTGAAATCGCTCTTTTCGGAGGCCATGCAGACCGATTCGGGCGAGGAGGTGTCGAGCTACGAGATCAAGAACATCCTGCAGGAGTGCATCGACGAGGAGGACAAGCGCCGTCCGCTGACCGACGAGACGCTGATGGACATCCTCAATTCGAAGGGCTACCGCATCGCCCGCCGCACCGTGGCCAAATACCGCGAAATGCTCGGGATTCCGGTAGCGCGTTTGAGGAAACAAATATGATGAAGTACCGTCAGATTGCTCTCCGCTGCTGTTGTCGCCGCCTATGGCGTCGTTTGCAAGTCTGACCCACCCCCAAACCCCCGCCTCAGGCGGGGGCTTGTCGCGACGCAACCGGGATTTCGCCCGGAAGATCGCGTGAGATTACATTAATGAATGAAGCAATGGATTATAAAAAACTTTCTACCGGCATATCTTGGGTCCTGCATCCGTTCCTGCTGCCGATCTATATGATGGCGGTGCTGCTGACGATGACCACCTTCGCCCATTACCCCTCGAACGTGAAGTTCTATCTGCTGTGGGTGGTGGTGCTCTATGCCGTCGTCATTCCCGTGCTGGCGCTCGGGGTGCTGCGGTCGCTGGGGCGCATTTCGGACTACCGCGTCGACGACCGGCGCGAGCGGATGCTGCCGCTGCTGGTCGGGGCGCTCTGTTATATCCTCTGCGCCATCACCATTGCCAAAATCCCTTCGGCGATGTTCCTGCGCAAGTTCATGCTCGCCGCGGCCTGTTGCGAACTGCTGTGCCTCGGGGTGTCGCTCTATTGGAAGATCAGCCTCCACCTGACGGGCATGGGCGCCGTCGTTGCGCTGCTGGTGGTGATGAACGTCGTGGGCGTGGGCAACATGATGGTGCCGCTCATGGCGGCCATCCTCTGCGCCGGGGCGCTGGCTTCGGCGCGCCTCTACTTGGGGTGTCACAACGGACGGCAGGTGTTGGCCGGATTCTGCGGCGGTTTCGCCGTTTCGGTACTCGCCGTACTCTTTTTATAAGGTAAAATAAGCTCTCGCAGTCGCTTGCGGCCAGGGATCTCCCTCTCGGGGACGGATAGGAAATCCGTCCCCTTTTTTTCGTCACTCCTGTTGTTTCGGGCGGATGTGTGCGCACACATCCTGCAGAAATGTATGATTGTTTCAATCAGATGTACGCAAGTTTCAGTCTTCCGGGATGCCTTATTTTAAGTTTGCAGTACCGGAAGAGTGTAATTATTTAAAAATTTAAATAATGGCAAGCTGAAACAAGACAAATAACCTAAACCAATCAACATGAGTAAATCTACAAAGTATGCAATTTCCGGAACCGGACGATGGGGCGCACTGCGTTTCGCCGTGTTGGTTCTGGCGCTGTGTCTGCTGCAGGCGCCGGGAGCCGTTGCCGCGCCGGCTGCGGCGGCGCAGGCCGGGAATGCCGCCTCGAAACACCGTATTCAGGGTACGGTGGTCGATCAGGCCGGTGCGCCGGTGATCGGAGCCAACGTGATTGTCGAAGGTACGACGACCGGCACGACCACCGATGTGAAGGGCGCCTTCTCGCTGGAGGTTCCCGCCAAAGGTCGTCTGCAGGTCTCCTATCTGGGCTATGAGACCCAGTTGGTGACGCTGACGTCGCAGACGCAGTATGTGGTGACGCTGCAGGAGAACGCCGCGGCCATCGCCGACGTCGTGGTCGTGGGCTACGGCGTGCAGCGCAAAGAGAGCGTCGTGGGCGCCATTTCGCAGGTCAAGGGCGACGCTCTCGTGGACTCGGGCGTGTCGAACATCACCAACGCCCTCGCGGGTAAGCTCTCGGGCGTCACGACGCTCCAGACCTCGGGACAGCCGGGTCAGAACGACGCCGAGATCCTGATCCGCGGCGTCTCGAGCTTCAGCAACTCCAACCCGCTGGTGCTGGTGGACGGCGTGGAGCGCGACTTTTCGACCATCGACCCCAACGAGGTGGCCAACATCTCGGTCCTGAAGGACGCTTCGGCGACGGCCGTGTTCGGAGCCAAGGGTGCCAACGGTGTCATCATCGTCACGACCAAGAGCGGTCAGGAGGGCAAGCCGAAGATGGACTTCTCGTTCTCGACGGGTTTCGCCGTTCCGATCAACACCCCCAAGCATATCGACTCCTACCGGACGATGTCGCTGATGAACGTGGCCAAGATGAACGACCAGCTCTTCGATTCGCTCACCTCGGAGGCGGACCTCAACGAGTACCGCCGTCCCTCGTCGCGCCTCAACGCGCTGCGCTATCCCGACGTGAACTGGCTGGACGAAATGACCGACTCGTTCGCCTCGACGATCAACGCCAACTTCAACATTCAGGGCGGTACGCGCTTCGTGAAGTATTTCGCCTCGGTGGGATACGCGCACGAAGGCTCCATATTCAAAGGTGTGAACGACGGCAAGATCGACTCGCGCTACTATTACAATAGGTTCAACTTCCGCACCAACGTCGATTTCAACGTCACGCCCACGACCGTCGTGTCGTTCAAGCTGGGCGGCAACGTCGGCATCAAGAACAAGCCCCAGCCGCAGGACGGCGACGACGGCATGTGGAAATACATCTTCGGCAGCTCGACGGCCAAATACCCGATGTACTACCCCTCGTGGGTGTTGGAGGAGGTTCCCGATCTGGACTATCCGGGCGTCGTGGAGGACCGTCTGATCAGCGAGGCCGACCAGACCACGGGCAACCCCTATTACCAGATGATGCGCGGCCGCTTCATCCAGCTCACCGATTCCAAGCTCTTCTCGGACATCATCCTCAACCAGAAGCTCGACTTCATCACCAAGGGCCTCTCGGTGCAGGGCAAGGTGTCGCTGAGCACTTATTATAAATATACGACCCTGCGCACCGAGTACGACCGTCCGGCTTGGTACCTCGATTTCTCGAAGATCGGCACCGACGAGAACGCATGGCGCCGCACGGGCGACAACGGCTATCTCTATGTGCCCAATCCGGTCTATACGACGGCCGGCAACGCGCTGCAGGACGGCTACTACCTCGACCTCTATTACGACATCTCGCTCAACTACAACCGCACCTTCGGCCGCCACAACGTGACGGGGCTGGTGCTCTTCAACCGGCAGGAGCAGGACAAGGGTTCGGATTTCCCCTACTACAACGAAGCGATCGTGGCGCGCGCCACCTACGATTTCGCCCATAAGTATCTCGTCGAGGTCAACATGGGTTACACGGGTTCGGAGCGTTTCGCCCCGGGCAACCGCTTCGGTTTCTTCCCCTCGGGCGCTGTGGGATGGGTGGTTTCGGAGGAGCGTTTCTTCGAGCCGCTGAAACCGTGGTTCAGCAAGCTGAAACTCCGCTATTCGCAGGGTCTGGTCGGCAGCGACTACGCCAACAACCGCTGGCTCTACATGAGCGAATTCTCGAAGGACTCCAACGGCAACATCGTCGAGGACAAGATCGCCAACAGCTCGGTGCAGTGGGAGCAGGCCATGAAACGCGACCTCGGCATCGAGATGAGCTTCCTCCGGGACGAACTCCACCTGAGCGTGGACCTCTTCGACGAGAAGCGCGACAAGATGCTCATCTCGGTGGACAACACGACCCCGATGTGGATCGGCAATACCTCGAAGGAGCTCAACAAGGGTAAGATCAAGAAGCACGGCATCGAGCTGGAACTCTCTTACCGCAAACAACTGAACAAGGACTGGACGATCTTTCTGGGCGGCAACTTCTCGTTCAACGAGAACCGCATCCTCTATGCCGACGACGCCCTCTACGCCCTTGCGCACCAGCGCAAGGTCGGGACGGCCTTGGGTGCACAGCTCAGCGGCGCGTACCTCGTGGGCAACGGCTACCTCACGTCGGTGGACGACATCCACAGCAACTTCCTGCCCGGCAAGGTCAGCGACGTGGTGGTCGGCGACTACAAGTTCCTCGACTTCACGGGCGACGGCAAGATCGACAAGGACGACCTCGCACGCATGGAGGGTTCGCTCAATCCCCCGATCGCCTATGCCTTCAACGCGGGTTTCAAGTGGAAGGGCCTCGACGTGAACGTCCTCTTCCAAGGCTATGCCAAGAAATGGGTCAACTTCGACCAGATGTACGAATGGGAGTTCTACAAGGGCAACTACCGCACCCACCTTTCGTCGCTCGACTACTGGTCGCCGTCGAATCCCGGCGGCAACCACGGAGCCGTACACTACACCGCTTCGTCGCAGGTCAACATGAACTGGTCGGGCTACAATGAGAGTGCGACGACGGGCGGTTACAACGCCAAACTCGCCGGCCGCTCGTGGCGCCGCGCCGACTACCTGCGTCTGAAGGAGGTTTCGATCGGCTACACATGGAGCGGTCCGAAGATCAAGCAGGCGCTGGGCGTGCGTGCCCTGAAAGTGTACGCCACGGGTAACAACCTGCTGACCTTCACCGACCTGCTCGAGGGCGATCCCGAAAACAAGTACCTCGTGTGGGGTCAGTATCCGCAGATGATGACCATCAAACTGGGTCTTCAGGTATCGTTCTAACCCCAAAAACGCAAACAGACCATGAAACATATATTGACAAAGGTATTGAGCTGGGCGATGCTGGCGGCGGTTGCCGCGGGCAGCACTTCGTGCCTGAACGAATATCTCGACAAGGCACCCGACGCCGGACTGGACGAAAAGGAGGTTTTCTCGAAGTACGCCAACTTCAAGAGCTACTTCAACGCGGCCTACAACGGAGCCAATTTCAACATCAAGGCCCACTATCCGCTGTGGTTCGCCGGCAACAACCAGAAATACACGATGGAGGGCCTTACCGACATGTGCGACATGACCCGTATCCAGCGCTGCCAGCCCGGCCGCATGGGCGATGGTTCGACTGTGACCTATGCCACAGGCTACAACAACGAGTCGAAGACCGCGAAGGTTCCCTATTCGTGGAAGTCGATCCGCGTGGCCAACATGGCCATCCGCAACATCGACATGCTGCAGGACGCCACCGACCGTGAGAAGAAGGACCTGCTGGCGCAGGCTTACTTCGTGCGTGCCTACTGCCATTTCGAACTCTTCCGCCTCTACGGTTCGCTGCCCTACATCGACAAGGTGATGGGCTCGGAGGACGAGTGGGACCTGCCGCGCCTGTCGGACAACGACATGTTGCAGCGCATCGCCGCCGATTTCCAGACCGCGGCCGACATCTTCGATCAGGCGGGCCTGATGCGCCGTGACCCGGCTTCGGGCTCGGGACACCTCTCGGCCTCGGATCAGGACAAGCCCAACGGTGTGACGGCGCTGGCCATGAAGGGCCGTGCACTGCTCTATGCCGCCAGCCCGCTGAGCAATCCCGGCAACGACATCACCCGCTGGGAGGCGGCTGCCGAGGCCAACTGGACGGCGCTGAAGAGTGCGCTCGACTACGGCTACCTCCTGCTCGCCAAGGAGAAGTATACCGACAACTTCTACGGTACGAAATACACCAACGAGCAGTTGTGGGCCTATACGAGCGGCAGCACGACCAACTACAACAACGACCGCGTGCAGGCTTTCGTGCCCTATTGCTTCTCGAACAACGCCTTCAGCTCGGGACAGTGCCCGACGCAGAATTTCGTCGACAAGTTCGAGACCGCCGGCGGTTGGCCGCTCAATACCCCCGAGGAGCGTGCCGCTGCGACCGCTGCCGGGCAGTATAACGAGCAGAACCCCTATACGAACCGCGATCCGCGCTTCGATTTCGTGGTGATCTACAACCAGAAGCCGGTGCAGGGCTACGGCAACGCCTCGATCTATGTGAACGAGGACGGCAGCCTGCCTTCGGGATCGCTGATCCAGAAGCGCAGCGGCAGCGAGGACGGTGTTTCGGAGACCTTCTACTACGAGCAGAAGCGCACGGGCGCCCTTTCGAACAAGGGCGTGCAGAACCTGCTGCTGACCGATCCGATCATTCGTCTGGCGGAGGTCTACCTCAACTATGCCGAAGCGGCCAACGAGGCCTACGGTCCCGACGGACTGGCTCCCGGCGCCACGATGACGGCCCTTCAGGCGCTGAACACGGTGCGCGACCGGGTCGGGATGCCTGCCGTGCTCGACGCCTACACGACCGATAAGGACGCCCTGCGTCCGCGCATCAAGAACGAGCGCACCGTCGAACTCTGCTTCGAAGGCTACCACTATTTCTGCGACATCCGCCGCTGGAAGGATGCGCCCGCGATCCACCGCACGCGGCTGACGGGCATGCGCGTCACCAAACTCTCGGCGGGGGCTACGGCGCAGTATCCCACGGGCTTCCGTTACGAGCGGTTCGAACTGCCTTCGAACCGTCAGATCGCATGGAAGAACGACGGTATGTACTATGTGCAGTTCCAGACGAGCGACCTGCTCAAAATGAAGAACTATGTACCCAACGAGGCGTGGTAGTGTTAATCGCATAATGAGAAAATTTATGAAACATATCTTGTTTTCACAGTCTAAATACGCTGCGCTGCTGTGCATGCTGCTGATCCTCCCGGCGTGGTTCAGCCCGGCTGCGGCGCAGGCACGCAAGGCGCAGGCACGGCGGGTCGACGTCTCCGTCGCGGTGGTCACGCCCGACGGGAAGCCGGTCCCCAATGCCGATCTCACGGTGGGCGAGGGTGCGCAGCACCTGAAAGCCGACGAAGCGGGCCGCATCGTCTTTTCCGTCGCACCCCGCGATTTGGTGACGGTTTCGGCCGAGGGCTTCACCCCCGTCCGCGCACTGGGCAGCGCCTTGGCCGAGTCGTCGCTGGTGACGCTGACCCCCGCAATCCTGCTGGCCGGCGAGGACGACGACATTCCGCTGCCGTATACCACCCTCAAGAAACGCTGGTCGGTGGGCAGCTCGATCGTGATCCGCGGCGAGGAGCTCGAAAAATACTCCTCGACCGACATCCGCAATGCCCTGACGGGTCTGGCCAGCGGCGTTGAGGTTGCCGAGAAGTTCGGCGGCCCCGGCGTCAATCCGCTGGAGCACATCGGCCAGTACGGCGCCTCGACGCGCGTCAGCGTCACGACCCGCGGCAAGCAGATGATGTACATGGTCGACGATATCCCCGTGCAGATCGACGAGACGCCGCTCGACCCCCAGCAGATCGAGTCGATCACCATCGTCCGCGACGTGCTCGAAAAGAGCCTCTACGGACCTGCGGCCGCCAACGGCATCGTCTATATCAAGACCAAGCGCGGCCGCTACAACGACCGCTACCTGACGGTCGACGTCGAGGGCGGCGTGAACACCGTCGACCGCATGCCCGAGTATGTCAGCGGCGCCGACTATGCCCGCCTGAACAACATCGCCCGCAGCAACAGCGGTCTCGACATGCTCTATTCGCGCGACGACGTGGCGGCCTATGCCAAGAACGATCCCTACGACAAGTGGAATCCGAGCGTCGATTTCCGCGACATGATGCTCAAGAACACGATGTATTACACCAAGGCCAACGTCTCCTCGGGAGGCGGCAACGATCTGGTGCGCTACTTCGCTTTTCTGGGTTACGCCGGTGAGGACGACATCTACAAGATCGGCCCCGCGGCGAACTACAACCGCGTGAACATCAACGCCAACCTCGACATCAAACTGCACCGCTACATCCGGGCGCGCTTCGGTCTGGTTTCGACCATGGGTATCCGCAAGTCGTCCAACTACGGTTACAGTTCGAACTACTCGAGCGAGGACGCCTCGTCGAACACTACGCTCGGCGTGACCGAGTTCCCCGACATCATCAGCGACATCAACACCACGCCGGGCATCTCGTTCCCGATCTACGCCAACAACGATCCCGATCTGGAATCGCCGTGGTATGCCGTCTCGTCGCTCTACAAGCAGAATCCCGTGGCCAACATCCTCGAGAACGGCGCCTATACCGAGACCATCCGCAAGGGCCTGATCAACGTGGGCGTGGACGTCGACTTCTCGTTCCTCACTCCGGGCCTCACGTCGATGACCTACGGAGCCTACGACGCCACGAACCTCGTGCGTCTGGGTACGGCCGAGGACTATGCGGCCTACATCCTGAACAAGGGTATCGACGAGAACGGTTACGACGCGATGATTCCCGAGCAGAGCAGCAGCCACAGCGTGAAGTCGATGGCCAACAAGACCCGGCTGCTCGACTACTTCTCCAACCGCTTCTATTTCGTGCAGAAGTTCGCCTACGACCGCACCTTCGGCCGCCATGCCGTCGCTGCGTCGGCCTCCTACATGATTACCAAGCGTTCGCAGAAGTTCATCACCGAGCACCGCCGCGAGATGACCTTCGGCTTCGGCGCCCGCTACGCCTACGACGGCCGTTATCTCGTACAGGCGGCATGCAGCTATCAGGGAACCTATGCGCTGCTCAACAACCGCTGGTCGGCATCGCCGTCGGTGGGTTTGGGCTGGATCGTCTCCGAGGAGAACTTCATGAAGGAGCTCCGCGGCATCGACTTCCTGAAGCTGCGTGCCGAGGGTGGTATCCTCTACTACGACGGTTCGATGTCGGCCAACCGCGACGTCGACAACTACAAGTGGGACAGCGACGGACAGAAGTTCGGCCCCCACACGAACAACCAGTGGTTCGGAAGCACCACGAGCAACGCCGTCGACCGGCTCTACGCGCAGATGCTGGGCAACCCCAACCTGCGTTTCGAGAAGCGCCGCGAATTTACGGTCGGCATCGAGGGTCTTGCCCTCCGCCGCCGGCTGAGCTTCGAGCTCAACTACTACAACACGCTCTCCGACGGCCCCGTCACCGAGATGAAGAACGTCCTGCCGCTGCTGGCCGGCATCTCGTCGGGATCGCTCTGGATGAACTACGAGAAGACCCGCTATCAGGGCTATGAGCTGGCGCTGGGCTGGCGCGACCGGGCCGGTGACTTCTCCTACTCGGTCAACGGCTGGGCGACGTTCCAGGCTTCGAAGGTGCTCCGCGCCGACGAGCTCGACTACAAGGACGCCTATCGTTCGAAGGTCGGCTATTCGGCCTCTTCGATCTGGGGCCTGCGCTACATCGGGCAGTTCCAGAGCGACGAGGAGACGCTCGTAGTGCCGCAGCTCTTCGACGACAAGCTCCAGAAGGGCGATCTCAAGTACGAGGACATGAACGGCGACGGCCAGATCGACGACAACGACTTCTGCGTCATCGGCAACTCGACGCCCAAGATGATCTACGGCGTGAATGTCAACCTCCGCTACCGCGATTTCGACCTGACGGTAGTGGGTACGGGACGCGCTTTCTACGACATCGCGCTGACGAACGACTATTTCTGGAACGGCTGGGGCGACGGCAACTACTCGAAGTACACGCTTCGCAACGCCGGCAATCCCAACCACCCGCGCCTGACCTACAACAAGGTCAACAACAACTACAAGACCTCGACCTTCTGGCTGGAGGACGGCGGGTTCTTCAAGATCCAGACCGTCGAACTGGGCTACGAACTGCCCGTGCGCCGGCTGGGGATCACCTCGATCCGCCGCATGCGGGTCTACCTGCGCGGCAACAACCTCTGCACCCTCTCGAAGATCAAGGATGTCGATCCCGAGGCCGTCAGCTCCGGACTCACGAACTATCCGCTGATGCGCACCTTCGTGGCAGGCGTTAAGTTAACTTTCTAATTGAGACGACGATGAAAAGAATATATTATCGGATACTGGCAGTTGCCGCAGTTGGTGCGATGTGCTCGTGCAGCGATTTCCTCGATCCCTATCCCAGCGCCATCCGCTCGGAGGATTACATCCTGACCAACCCGACGACCATGCAGGGTCTCATCGGCAAGTGCTACGACTACATGGCCCAGAACTACAACGACAACGAGGGCGCCTACCTCGACTGCGCCACGGACAACGCCGTGCGCACCTCGACGACCGATGTCCTGCGGCGTTTCGCCGTCGGCGTCACCAGCCCCACGAACGACCCGTTCGAGACCTATTGGGACCGCGACTACAAGGGCATCTACAACGTCAACATGTTCCTTAAGGACAACCGCGGGCTGAACATGCGTTACATGCTCGACGACCACCTCGACGAACTGCTCCGTAACCGCCTCTGGGGCGAGGCCTACGCCCTGCGCGCGTGGTTCCAGTGGGACCTGCTGCAAAAGTTCGGCGGACGCGGCACCGACGGCCGTCTGCTGGGTTATCCCATCCTGCTCGAACCCGTGCGTGTCTGGGAGATGTCGCCCGAGGAGATGCGCGACCTGCGCTTCGAGCGGAACACCTACGACGAGTGCGTGGCGCAGATCGTGCGCGACTGCGACTCGGCCTACAAGTACCTGCCGATCGCGCACCGCGATTTTCTGGTGCCGAACGCCGACGACCGCCGGGTGATGGGCGCCCAGAACTGGGGCCGTCTCGACGGCATCAGCACCGTGGCCATCAAGGCGCAGCTCTACCTCACATGGGCCAGCCCGCGCTTCAACCCCGACGGCGACGTGGAGCGCTGGCGGAAGGCCGCCGAATGCGCCAAGGAGGTGATGGATTTCAAGATGACGGTGGACAACGTCGCCGGCGGTTTCTCCGTCGGCCGGCAGGTCGACTGGTGCGACCCCAACAACCCCGAGATCGTCTACGGCTCGCGCTACAAGTCCTCGAACGACGACATGGAACGCGCTTTCTATCCGGGCGGTTTTCAGGGCAACGGTGCGATGGGCGCCACGCAGGAGCTGGTCGACGCCTTCGGCATGGCCGACGGCTATCCGGTCGGCGAGTCGCCCAACTATGCCTACGATCCCGCGAATCCCTACCTCAACCGCGACCCGCGTTTTTACAGCGTGATTTTCTACAACGGCCGTTCGGTGGTTACGGGACAGACGGGCAAGACCTACAGTTTCGAGAACTGGTCCAACGGCGGCAAGGACGCAGCCGGCACCAGCTCGAAGAACTCGCTGACGAACTACCATATCAAAAAGTTCGTCTACATGGGCCTCAACTGGTCCGAGACCTCGGTCAACAAGATGCCGCACTCGAAGTTCTTCATCCGCTGGGCCCACATGGTGCTGGCCTTCGCCGAGGCGGCCAACCGGGTCGGCGGCCCCAACGCCCCGATCGACGGTCTGACGGCCCGCGAGGCCATCGCCTATCTGCGCAGCCGCACGACCTACGACGGTGCCGAGGGCATCAAGGCCGATCCCTATCTGGAGCAGATTTCGCTGGCCGGCAAGGAGGCTTTCGACAAGTTCCTGCGCAACGAGCGCCGTATCGAGACCTGCTTCGAGGGCACATGGTTCTTCGACCTGCGACGCTGGACGACGACGCTCGGCGAGTTGAACCGCGAGGTGCACGGCGTGCAGGTTACGCGCCAACTGAACGGCGACTTCGTGTATGACTTCAACCATGCGGTCGAAAAGCGCTCGTTTACATCGGCTTACCTCCCGATCCCCTACAAGGAGATGCTCAACGTCAAGGGCCTCGTGCAGAACGAAGGCTGGGAGAACTGGCAGTAAATCACAACCTGAAAAAACAGTAAGACAATGAAAAAATACCTGTTTATATTGTCTGCAACCTGCGCATTGACATCGTGTTACGACGATTATGTAAAGGATAACGACACGCAGGCCGTGGGTTTTGCCAACCAGACCGACGTCCGCTCGGTCATCGTGGGCGAGGGCATGAAGTTCTCCACGGGCGTGGCGCTGGGCGGCACGATCGAGAACTCCGTGGACCGTCCGATCAGTTTCGAGATCGACTATTCGCTGGTCAGCGACGCCACGCTGCAGGCGATGAAGACCCACGTCTTCTCCTACATCCAGAACCTCACCAAGCCGCTCGGTTCGCTCGAAGCGCTGTCGGCCGAGGAGTATAAGCTGCTGCCCGAGGGCGGCACCGACGGCCGTGTGACGATCCGTCAGGGCTCGCATCTGGGGCAGATCTTCATCAAGATCGACTCGGTGAAGTTCCTCGCCGACGCTTCGCGCACGCTGCCCAAATATGTGATTCCCCTGCGCCTGACCGACGGCAACGGCACCGACCTGATGGCCGACAAAGCCACCTCGGTGATCGGCGTGCGGTACGAGAACATGCTCTTCGGCAACTACTGGCACGGCGGCGAGACCGTCGTGACGGACGCTTCGGGCGCGGAGGTCAACCGCATAGCCTATTACACGACCGTTCCGCAGCCCGAGACGCGCGTCTGGACGCTGACCACCGTGGCGCCGTTTGAATTGACGGCCAACGCCGTGGGCGGCGAGTTGAACGGCTCGAAAGCCCAGCTTACGCTGACGCAGGGCGAAAGCGGGGCGATCACGGTGAGTGCCGCGGACGGCGCCGACTATGCGGTCGAGGCCGACGGCGACTGCTCGTTCAACCGGGCCAAGCTGTTGCAGAACCGCAGGATTTACCTCAAGTACAAGTATGTAAAAGAGGGGCTGACCTACCACGCCACCGATACGCTGACGTTCCGCAACCGCGTGCGCGACGGCGTGAACGAGTGGCAGGACGAGAACTCCGGTAACTACGAATAGCCGTATGAAACGACTCATGAACAGACTGACGCTTCTGGCGGCCGCTGTGCTGGCCGTCGGAAGCCTCGCGGCCAAGGCTCCGGAGTACCGGCAGGTCGAGGCCCGGGAGAATGCGCAGAAGCCCGAGTGGAAGAGCTACGAGGCGAAGACCGTCGACCGCCTTCCGGGTTTCAACTGTCGGAAAAGCGACCCCAGACAGAGCGTCTACGGCGGCTGGATGGTCGACCGGCAGGAGGCTACCGGGTTCTTCCGCACGCAGAAGATCGGCGACCGCTGGTGGCTGATCGATCCCGAGGGATGGCCCTACATCCATAAAGCCGTGGCCGTCTTTACGACGGGCGGTTCGGACCGCCAGAAGAAGGCCCTCGAAGAGAAGTTCGGAACGCCCGCGGCATGGGCCGCCGACCAGCAGGAGATGCTGCGCCGCTACGGTTTCAACGGGCTGGGCGCGTGGTCGGACGTGAACACGGTCCGCGAGTCGGAGCATCCGATGCCCTACACGGTGATCGTGAACCCGATGGGCATGTACCGCGGACAGCACCGCAGGCACTTCGGCGGCAAGTACAAGCAGGCCGGATGGCAGGGTTACCGCTTCGATCTGGCGATGGTCTTCGATCCGGGGTTCGACGCCGTGATCGACCGGGCTATCGCGCCCATCGCCAAATACCGGGACGACAAGTACCTGCTGGGCTATTTCACCGACAACGAGCTGCCGTGGGTCAACGACGCGCTGGACCGCCACCTGACGCTGCTGGCGCACGACGAGGATGCCTACATCGCCGTCCGCAAGTGGTATGACGAGCGCAAGGGCGTGAAGGACGCTCCGGCGGGTGAGATCACCGATGCCGACCGCAAGGCGTTTCAGGCCTTCTATTTCGACACCTACATGCGCAAGGTCACCGAGGCGCTCCGCAAGTACGACTCCAACCACCTCTATCTGGGCTGCCGCTTCAACCAGCACCATCAGGAGATGGCCAGTCCGGAGATCTTCGCCGTGGCCGGCAAGTACATGGATGTGATCTCGATCAACCACTACCGGCTGTGGGAACCCAACGCCGCGTGGATGGCCAACTGGGAGAAGTGGTCGGGCAAACCGTTCATCATCACCGAGTTCTACACCAAGGGCGAGGATTCGGGGCTGCCCAACAACACCGGCGCCGGATGGAACGTCCGCACGCAGGCCGACCGCGGCTGGTTCTACCAGAATTTCGTGACGGAGCTGCTGCGCAGCGGCAACTGCGTGGGCTGGCACTGGTTCACCTACATGGACAACGATCCCCAAAACCTGAAGACCGACCCCTCGAACCGCGATTCGAACAAAGGTGTGGTCAACTGGGCCTTCGAGCCTTACACCGTACTGTTGGACGAGATGAAGCAGTTGAACGACTGCACCTACCGGCTGATCCGCCATCTGGACGCGGAGAAGGCTGAAGAAAACCGAAAAACGACCAAATAGCCATGAATAAATCGCTGAAATACCTGCTTTTGATCGCAGCCGCCGCACTGCTGGCCGCCGGCTGTACGGAAGACAAGACCTATGCGCTGCCCGAGGTTTATCCCTCCGACGGGGGCGACACGCCTTCGGACGTGGAACCGCCCCACGAGGTGCGCGCCCGCAAGAACAAGACCTCGGCATGGGGCGACTACCTCGCCTACACGGTCGACCGCATCCACGGCTTTACGCCCGGCGAAGACCCCGTCACCGACAAGTACGGCGGCTGGAAAGTCTCCTCGCTGCAGGCGACCGGCTTTTTCCGCACGCAGCAGATCGGCGGACGCTGGTGGATGATAACCCCCGAAGGCAACCTCTACATCTGCAAGGGCGTGGCCGTGTTCAGCGCCGGCGGTTCGGACCGTCAGCAGGCCAAGCTGCAGGAGAAGTTCGGGTCGACCTCGGAGTGGGCCCGTCAGGAGACCTCGATGCTCAAGGCCCGCGGGTTCAACGGACTGGGTGCGTGGTCCAACGTGGAGACCGTGCGCAAGCTCACCGAGCCGATGCCCTACACGGTGATCGTCAGTCCGATGGGCAAGCTCAACAGCTACATCAAATCCTCGGGCGAAGAGGCCGGGGCGAGCTGGTCGGGCTGGGAGGGTTATCCCAACGACTTTGCGATGGTCTTCCACCCCAAGTTCGACGAGTATGTCGAGAGCGAGATCTCGACCATCTCCAAGTACAAGGACGATCCCTACTGCATCGGCTATTTCACGGACAATGAGATTCCGTGGAAGGACTATGCGCTGGACCGCTGTCTGGAGAAGTGGCCCGAGACGCACATCAACCACAAGAAGGCTCAGGAGTGGCTCGACCAGCGCAAGGGCAAGACCGGGGCGAAGCTCTCCGAAGCTACGGCCGCCGACCGCCGGGCTTTCATCGCCTACTGTCTGGAGATCTATTTGGAGAAGGTGACCAAGGCGATCAAAAAGTACGATCCCAACCACCTCTATCTGGGCTGCCGCTTCAATCAGTGGAACTACGAACTGGTGAACGACGAAATGTTCAAGACCGCCGGCAAGTATATGGACATCCTCTCGATCAACCACTATCAGAAATGGGAGCCCGATGCACAGGCCGTGCAGAACTGGGGCGCGTGGTCCGGGAAGCCGTTCTTCGTGACGGAGTTCTACACCAAGGGCGAGGATTCGGAGCTGCCGAACACCACCGGCGCCGGATGGAACGTCCGCACGCAGGCCGAGCGCGGCTATTTCTACCAGAATTTCGTGCTGAAACTCATCGAGAGCAAGGTTTGCGTCGGCTGGCACTGGTTCACCTATCAGGACAACGATCCCGAGAACCCGAACACCGACCCCTCGAACCGCGACTCGAACAAGGGCATGGTGACTTGGGATTTCCAGTACTATTCGCCCCTGCTGGACAACATGGAGGAGCTGAACGGCAATGTCTATCAACTGACCCGCTTTTACGATGCGCAATAAAACCGACCGATTATGAAAACCCTGTTGAAATCAAAAATAATTCTGCTGCTGGGCATCGTGGCGCTGTGGGGCTGCGAGGAGGATGTGACCCCGCTGCAGCACACTGCGCCGCAGGTAACGTTCCCGGTGCAGGAGACCTCGCTGACGGCCGTCGTCGGCGATCCGGTGGAGTTCCGGGCCGACATCGAGAGCGGCGACAAACTCACCTGCGGATGGTATGTCGACGGGACGCTCGAAGCCTCGACCCCCGGAATGACCTATACCTTCAGCGCCCCGGGCGACTACGAGGTGCGCTTCGAGGCCCGCAACGGCGCCGGGAAGATCGAGAAAAGCTATGCCGTGGAGGTCTCCGACGTGCTGGAGATGCACCTTTCGGTGGGCGACTCGACGCGCATCGTGCGCCGGCAGCTCGACATCCTGAAAGTGATGGCCATCGTCGACGCCGGATCGAACGTCACTCACGAGTGGAAAGTGGATAACGTGGTGAAGTCGGACAAGGCTTATTTCGACACGTTCGACCTGCCCGAAGCCAAGGTCTACACCGTGGCCTACACGGGTAAGAATGCGACGGGAACTTTCCAAAAGAGTTTCGAGGTGCAGGCCACGGAGCGCCCGCTGGAGATCAGTTTCTCGAACGAGGACGCGACGATCCCCTGCAAGGAGGGAGCTGTCGTGGAGATCATCGCCACGGTGAAATACGGCGGCACGGGCGTGCAGCACGAATGGAAGGTGGACGGTGTGACGGTCTCGACCGATGCCGTGTTCAGCCGGGCGTTCGAGAACGGAGGTCCCTACACGATCGCCTACCACGGCGTGAACTCCAAGAATGAGACCGTGGACCGCACATGGACTGTGACGATCGTGCCGTCGGGTGCGCTCTTCGAGCATTTCGAGGATTATACCGAGCTGCCCAAGTGGTGGACCCTGAAACAGAACGATCCGGGTATCCAACTGGCCGACAACCCCAAGCCCGAGGGTATCAATACCAGCCTGAAGGTACTCAGCGACAAGGTGAACGGTACGGGCGGCACGTCGGGTTATTTCGACCTGAAGCTGAAGGATATCCCGGTCGACAAGATCGACGTGACGAAGTACACGGGCATCCGGTTCAAGGTCTATCTGGGCAAGAACAAGTATTATCCCCGTGTGGAGTACGCCGGAACCAAGTATGCTTCGGTAAGCAAGCCGCAGTTCAAGGACGAGTGGGAGGTGCTGGAGTACCGGTTCGGTTCGAACCTCGATGCGACGAAGAATCTGACGTTCCGTCCGCTGCTGCAGGAGAACGGCAGCAATATCGCCTCGGGAGCCGTGACCGAAACCAACACCCGCACGGTGTATATCGACGATATCGAGTTCTTAGAGTAACCTGAAATGCGAAAAACGATGAAAAAGATAATTTGGATGCAGGCCGTCCTGCTGATGGGACTAACTGCGCTGTGGGGATGCGGCGACGACGACACGACGGGCGAGCAGCCGGCCGTCATGCCGCAGGTGACCTTCCCCGTCACGGAATCCGCCGTGTCGGCCTATGTCGACGACGCCGTGCGTTTCGAGGCGGTGATCGAGAGTCCCGGGCCGCTCAGTTGCAACTGGTTCGTCGACGGAAAACTGATGGCCTCGACGGCCTCGATGACCTATGTGTTCCGGGCCAAAGGCACCTATGACGTGCATTTCGAGGCTTCGAACACGGTCGGAAAGGTCGAGAAGGACTATTCGGTGACGGTCGAGGGCTCGCCCCTCGGGATCGAGTTCTCGAACGAGGAGGAGACCATCTCCTGCCTGCCGGGCGAGGAGGTGCTCATCACGGCCACGGTCGTGGCCGGGGACAAGGATGTCGTTCACGAGTGGAAGGTCGGCGGCGATGTCGTTTCCTCGACCGCCGAGTTCAAGCACACGTTCGACCGGATGGGGTCGTACACGGTGACCTACCGCGGCGTGAATGCCGACGAGGTGTCGGTGAACCGTGAATGGACCGTGACGGTCGACGAACTGCCGCTGGAGATCGAATTCTCGGTGACCGATGCCACGATCCCCTGCGTGCAGGGCAGCGAGGTCGCTATTACGGCGACGGTGAAGAACGGCGGAACGGGCATCGTCCACGAGTGGAAGGTCGGCGACGATGTGGCTTCGGAGACTGCGGAGTTCAAGCGGAAGTTCGACGAGGTAGGCACCTTTACCGTGACTTATAAAGGCAAGAACGGCAAGGGCGAGGAAAAAACTTCGTCGTGGACGGTCGGGGTCGAGGAGAAACCGTTGGAGATCGAGTTTTCGAAGGCCGACGGTTCGACGCTCCGGAGTGCCGCGGGTGACGAGGTGGTCATCACGGCGACGGTGAAGGGCGGCGGAACGGGCCTCGTGCACGAGTGGAAGGTCGGCAGCGACGTGGTGTCGGCGACTGCGGAGTTCAGGCATACGTTCGACGCCACGGGAACCTTTACCGTGACCTATAAGGGCAAGAACGCCAAGGGCGAGGAGAAAACCGCCTCGTGGACGGTCGAGGTGAGCGAAGCGGGTGCCGGCTATATGTTCGAGAATTTCGAGAAGCGCGATGTAATGCCCGGGCATTTTATCAACGGAAACGCTGCGATAGAGGGCACGACTTTGCAAGAGAATCCTTACAAAACGGCTACCAACCCCAGCAACAAGGTGCTCCGCGATTTGTTGCTGAAAGAAAGCCCAACCTCCGGATTCTTCGACATGGGATTCTCGCATCTGACCGACCGGGCAAAATACCGGGCAATCCGCGTGAAGGTTTACCTTGGAAAGAATCTCTATTATCCGCATATGCAGATCAATACGCTGCCCAACGGTAAGAAGAACAAGCTGCCCAGCAAGATCAACGGACAGCCGTTCACAAGCTCGATGACTGCGGAAGACTGGAAGGCGTTGATCAAGACTGATGACTGGAACGTGCTTGTTTACGACCTGATCGACTGCGGATATCAAACGGACAACGGTAGCGCCGTGACGAATTTCGGGAATATCACGACCGTACAGTTCCGTCCGTTGTCGAACTTCAATGGCGATGGCGTGAGTGGCCGCGACGAAGTGACCAACAACCGAACCGTCTATTACGACGATTTCGAGTTCCTCGAATAAGCGGGAGAATACCCGACCCTTTGCGGCCTCCGTCCTGTGACGGGCGGAGGCCGTTTTATGACTCAACAAAAAAAGGCACATTAGTTACGATGAACAGAAAAGCAATCGCCCTGTGGCTGCTCGTGGCGGCGGCGGGTCTGGCGGGATGTTCCGACCGGGAGGTCTACAGGGACCCCGCGGCGGGAGTCGAAGACCGCGTGGAGGACCTGTTGGGACGCATGACGCTCGAAGAGAAGGTGATGCAGGTCACGCAGTGGACCTATGGAAAGAACATGAACGTCAATAACGTCGAGACCCAGACCAAGGCCGTGAGCCCGATGATCGGCTCGCTGCTCTACCGCAGCACCAGTCCGGCGTATTACAACCGGATTCAGCGCAAGGCGGTGGAGGAGTCGCGGCTCGGGATTCCGATTCTGTGCGGCTTCGACGTGATCCACGGCTACCGCACGATCTTCCCGATTCCGCTGGGGCAGGCCTGCTCGTGGAACGAGGCGCTGGTCGCGGAGTCGTGCCGCATCGCGGCGCGCGAATCGCGGCTGTCGGGCGTGCACTGGACCTTTTCGCCGATGGTCGACGTGGCGCGCGACGCCCGCTGGGGCCGCGTGTCGGAGGGTTACGGCGAAGACCCCTACCTGAACGGGATGATGGGTGTCGCGGCGGTGAAGGGTTATCAGGGCGACGACCTGACGGACGGCGGAGCGATCGCCGCCTGCCTGAAACATTTCGTGGGCTATGCCCATTCCGACGGAGGCCGCGATTATCACTACACCGAAATCTCCCCGCAGACGCTGTGGGATACGGCGCTCCCGCCGTTCGAAATGGGGGTGAAGGCCGGCGCCGCGACGGTGATGAGCGCCTTCAACGACATTTCGGGCGTACCCGCGTCGGCCAACCGCTACACGATGACCGACATCCTGCGCGGGATGTGGGGCTTCGACGGCCTCGTGGTCTCGGACTGGGACGCCGTGAAGCAGCTCGTCGCGCAGGGCGTGGCCGCCGACCGCGCCGAGGCTGCGGCCAAGGCGATCACGGCCGGGCTGGACATGGACATGGTGGACGATGTCTACCGGGAGAACATGGAGGAGCTGGTCAACAGCGGACGGGTGCCGGAAAAGGTGCTGGACGAAGCCGTGCGGCGCATCCTGCGTGTGAAATTCCGCCTCGGGCTGTTCGAGAACCCCTATATCGAGGAGCTGCCCGACCAGCAGCGTTACCTTTCGACCGAAGCGCGCGCCGCGGCGCGTGAACTGGCGGCCGAGAGCATGGTGCTGCTGAAGAACCGGGGCGAGACGCTGCCCGTCGTGGGCGATGTGCGGCGCATCGCGCTGATGGGCCCGATGGCCGACAACCGCGCGGACCTGATGGGCTCGTGGTGGGGGCAGGGCGAGGCCGACGACGTGGTGACGATCCTCGAGGGCGTGAAGGCCGAGTTTGCCGGAAAGGCCCGGATCGACTATGTGAAAGGGTGCGATTTCGACGGCGAGGACCGTTCGGAGTTCGCCCGGGCCGCGGCCGCGGCCCGCGGGGCCGATCTGGTGGTGCTCTGCATGGGCGAGAAGCGCAACTGGAGCGGCGAGAACGCCTCGCGAGCCAGCCTTGCGCTGCCGGCGATTCAGGAGGAGTTCGTGCGCGAAATGGCCCGCACGGGACGGCCCGTCGTGGTGCTGCTCTCGTCGGGGCGTCCCGTGGACGTGCGCGGCATCGAGCCTGCGGCCGACGCGCTGGTCGAAATCTGGCAGCCGGGGACCGAGGGCGGCAGCGCCGTGGCGCAACTGCTTTCGGGCAAGGTCAACCCCTCGGGGCGTCTGGCCATTACGTTCCCGGTCTGCGCCGAGCAGCAGCCCGTCTACTACAACCAGCGGCAGGCGGCGCGTCCCAAGTCGGGGCGTTACCAGAACCTGCAGCACGAGCCGATGTATCCGTTCGGCTACGGGCTGAGTTACACGACGTTCGATTACGGGACGGTGCGGCTCGACCGCGAGACCCTGCGCCGCGGCGAACGGCTGACGGCCGAGGTCGAGGGGACCAACGGCGGGGCGATGGACGGCAAGGAGACCGTGATGTGGTTTCTTTCGGACCCGACGGCCTCGATATCGCGCCCTGTGCGTGAACTGAAATACTTCGAGAAGCAGTTCATCCCGGCGGGCGAAAGCCGCGTGTTCCGTTTCGAGATCGACCCCGAGCGCGACCTGTCGTTCCCCGACCACACGGGTAAGCGGCTGTTGGAGAACGGCACGTTCTACCTGCATGTGAACGGGCAGAAAGTGAAATTCGAACTGATTTAGTAACTTTGCGAACCTACGCAGTATCGGCCGACAGTTGAAAGTCCGGGATTGTCCGTGCCCCGACCGGGCGCAATGTACGCCATCTCCCTCCCTGAGGGAGGGTTGGGGTGGGGTCAGATTTGCAAATGACGCCAAAGGCGGCAGGAACGGCGGTCGACAGCGATTGGGGCATGAATTATATAACTTGAAAATTATGAAGAACCTACTATCAATTCTGGTGCTGGCAGGATGCTGTGCGGCGCTGCCCGCGGCGGCGGGGGAGGAGGCTCCCGCACCGCAGATCGTCAACGTCGCCGACCGCGAAACCATGTCGCTCGATGGACTCTGGAAAACGATCGTCGACCCGTATGAGAACGGCTACTACGACTATCGCCGCAAACCGCTGAAAGACGCTATGTCCTACTTTGCCGACGACGATTTCGACAAGGACCGCACCAAGCTCTTCGAGTACAATTTCAACACCGACCGCACGCTGCTCGTGCCGGGCGACTGGAACACCCAGCGTCCCCAGCTCTACTACTACGAGGGTACGGTCTGGTACCGCAACCTGTTCGACTACAAGCCCCGCACGGACCGACGCGCGTTCCTCTATTTCGGGGCCGCGAACTACGAAACGATCGTGGGACTGAACGGCCGCAAGATCGGTAAGCACGTCGGCGGCTACACGCCCTTCAACTTCGAGATCACCGACAAGGTGCGGGAGGGGCAGAACTCGTTGGTGGTGAAGGTCGACAACAAGCGGCTGGCCGAGGGCGTCCCGACGCTCAACTCCGACTGGTGGAATTACGGCGGGCTGACGCGCAGCGTTATGATCGTCGAGACGCCGCTGACCTTCATCCGCGACTATTCGGTGCAGTTGAAAAAGGGCGAGCCGCAGGTGATCGCCGGCTGGGTGCAGCTCGACGGCGCCGAGGCCGAGCAGACGGTGACGGTGGAGATTCCCGAACTGAAAATATCGAAACGGGTCACGACCGACGCCAACGGTTATGCGGCGTTCGAAATGAAAGCCAAACCGGTCTATTGGTCGCCCGAGAATCCGAAACTCTATGCCGTGCGGATCGCCGCCGAGACCGACTCGGTGAATGACCGCATCGGCTTCCGCACGATCGAAACCCGGGGCACGAAGATTCTGCTCAACGGCAAAGAGGTATTCTGCCGCGGCGTGTCGATCCACGAGGAGGCGCCCTACGGCATGAGCGGCCGCGCTTTCTCCGAAGAACAGGCCCGCATCCTGCTGGGATGGGCCAAGGAGATGGGCTGCAACTTCGTGCGGCTGGCGCACTATCCCCACAACGAGGCGATGGTCCGTGCGGCCGAGGAGATGGGGCTGATGGTGTGGTCGGAGATTCCGGTCTACTGGACGATCCAGTGGGAGAATCCCGCGACCTATGCCAATGCCGAGGCGCAGTTGGCGGACATGATTACGCGCGATAAGAACCGCGCCAACGTGGTGATCTGGTCGGTGGCCAACGAAACCCCGCACGGCGAGGCGCGCCTGAAATTCCTGCGGTCGCTCATCGCCAAGGCCCGCAGCATGGACGACACCCGGCTGGTGAGCGCCGCCATGGAGAAGACCCGCCTGAAGCCCGACCTGCTGACGGTGAAGGACGATCTGGCCGATCTGGTGGACCTTATCAGCTTCAACCAGTATGTCGGCTGGTACGACGGCGAGTCGGAGAAGTGCGACCGGGTGAACTGGACTTTCGACCTCGAAAAGCCGGTCTTCATTTCGGAGTTCGGCGGCGGGGCGGTTTACGGCCGTCACGGCGAACGCACGGAGCGTTTCACCGAGGAGTACATGGAGGACCTCTACGAGCGCAGCGTCGACATGTTCAAGCGGATGCCCGGGCTGGCCGGGACCACGCCGTGGGTGCTGAAGGATTTCCGTTCGCCGCGCCGCCAGATGGTCGGCATTCAGGACGACTTCAACCGCAAGGGGCTCGTTTCGGATCAGGGAGGCAAAAAGAAGGCTTATTTCGTCATGCAGCGCTGGTATGACGAGTTGGAGAAGCAGTACCAATAAAATCGGTGCCGGGACATGCGCTTTGTACGTCAGTCCCGGCAGCGATTCGCCGCCCGGTAATTCCGGGCGGCTTTTTTTCGTTCCCGATATCGAAAATTTCCCGAAATTTCGTATCTTGTCGGATGGATAGAGAAACCGAGTATGCGTAAATTGATCCTCTTTTTGCTGTTTCTGAGCTGGAATTTCCCCCCCCCCGGCGACTGCCGCCGCGCCTCCGGCTCAAATGGTATTTAAACACTTGGGCATCAGTGAGGGTTTCAACCAAACCAACGTAACCACCCTTTATCAGGACGAGAACGGCACGATCTGGGCCGCGGGCGTCGGCGGCGTGGTCCGCTACCGCGGATTGCAGACCGAGGAGCCGCTGATGTCCGAAGGTGCCGCGGAGCTGTTCCGCCCGATGAACGTCAAGGGCATCTACGGCGAGCAGAACGGCCTGATCTATTTCTACCAGCTTCGCAATATCGTCGAATACGACCTGCGGCGGGAGACCTTCCGGCCGCTCTTCACCGATTCTTTGCTCGACAGCCGTTCGATTTCGGCCGCGACGGTCCGCGGGGGCCGCGTCTATGCCGCCGCCGGGGACCGCATCGTGGTCGCCTCGCCTGACGGGAAATGCAGCCAGTTGCTGCTGCCCCCGATGAGCGAGGTCTCGGCGCTGGCCTGCACGGCCGGGGGCGTGCTCTATGTCGGGACGCTCCATTCGGGTTTATACCGCCTCGATGAACGCGGCACGGCGGAGTGCATCCTCCCGACGGCCTCGAAGATCAGCAGTCTGTTCGAGGACAGCCGCGGCGATTTGTGGGTCTGCACCCGCAGCGAGGGGCTTTACCGCCTCGACGCCGGGGGCGGCGTGCGGCGTTTCGTCCACGATCCGCGCCATCCCGAGGGGCTGGCGGACAACTATGTGCGCTGTATCTGCGAGGACAGCGAGGGCCGGATGTGGATCGGCATGATGTTCGGACTGGACTGCTACGACCCCGCGTCGGACCGTTTCTATCACTTCGGACGTTCGGATAATCCGCTTTACGGCATGCGCAACCTGACGGTGGAGTGCATCATGCGCGACCGCCGGGGTGCGATCTGGTTCGGGTCGTTCTATACGGGAATCTCCTATTTCCATCCCCACGAGGCGCTGTTCCGCGTGGTCCCGATCGAGGGCGAGGACACGACGTGGACCATCGTCGCCGACGTGACGCTCGACCGCCGCGGCGACCTCTGGGCCGGAACCTCGGACAAGGGACTCTACTTCTACGACCGTGCGCGCCGCCGGGGACGCTTCTTCAACATGGGCAACAGCGGCATCCCGAGCAACAACGTCAAGAGCATCCGCTACGACGCCGAACGCGACCAGTTGTGGCTGGGAATGTTCATGGGCGGCGTCTGCGTCTACGACATTCCTTCGGGGCGTTTCGAACGCCTGAAGATCACCGATCAGGGCGGCGGGCTGGAAAATATCGAGATCGTCCACAGCCTTTCGCGCGAGGGCGATGCGATCTACGCCGGGACCTATGCCGGGGTTTACCGCATCGACATGAGGACCCGCCGTGCGGAGCGCATCCTGAACCAGCAGCGGGTGTTCAACGTGCTGAGCGGCGGCGACGGGTGGCTCTATGTGGTGACGGGGCAGGTGAATTTTAGGGTCTACCGCCGCGACGAGGCGGGTCTTTACCAGCTCTATTTCAACCGCGTCGTGCAGCAGGACATGGTGACCTCGCTGTTCCGCGACGACCGCGGACGGGCATGGGTCGGGACGACCCGCGGCGGGGCGCTGCTGTTCGACCGCGACCGGAAGGAGTTCGTGACCTATGACCGGGCGGCCTGCGGCATTGCGAGCGACTATGTGAGCTCCATTGCGCAGACCCCCTCGGGGCTGATGGTCTTCGGGACCAATGCCGGGATGTCGCTGGTCGATGCGGACAGTCTCCGCAGCGAGAATTTCAACATCCGCAACGGATTTCCGCTGCTGTCGCTCGAGAACGGCTGCCTGTGGCGCGGCGAGGGGGACGAGATGCTGGCGGGCGGCGTCGACGGCATCGTGTCGTTCACGGGGCAGGACCTCGTCCGTGCCGGGCGTGTGCCGCAGTTATTCTTCGCGTCGCTCTCGGTGAACGAGCATCCCGTGCGGGCCGGCGACCGGACCGGCATTCTGGACGAGGCGATGGCCTACACGAAGTCGATTTCGCTGGGACATAAATACAACATCGTGGACATCGCTTTCGGGACCGACAACGCCGCGGATTTCAACCTCGGCGACTATCAGTACAAGCTCATCGGCTACGACGAGGCGTGGCGTCCGCTGCCGGGCAATAACATCCGCTACATGAACCTCCCGCCGGGGCGTTACCAACTGGCCGTGCAGAGCCGTCCGACCCGCCTGCTCGACGGCGGCGGGCGCATCGAACTCGACATCCGGGTCTACCCGCCGTTCTACGCCAGCATCTTCGCCTACATCCTCTATGTGCTGCTGATTATGCTCATCACGGCGTGGGTGGTCCGCTACTACTACACGAAAAAGCAGTTGGAGCAGTCGCTGGCCATGGAGCGTATGGCCCGGGAGCAGCAGGAGCGCATCACGCAGTGGAAACTGGTCTTCTTCACCAACATTTCGCACGAGTTCCGCACGCCGCTGACGCTGATTCAGGGACAATTGGACCTGCTGGCGCGGCAGGAGCTGCCGGGGGTGCTGAAAGGTTACCTGATGAGCGTCCGCCGCAACGCCCTGCGGCTGCGCGATCTGGTCAACGAGCTGATCGACTTCCGCAAGCAGGAGCAGGGATACATGTCGCTCAAGGTGAGCCGGCAGGATCTGGTGGCCTATCTGGCCGAGGTGTGCGGCACCTTCGAGGAGTACAGCGGCATCCGCGGGGTGGAGCTGGACTATGTGCCCGGGATGGCGCGGCTGGAGCTGCCGTTCGACCCCGTGCAGTTGCAGAAAGTCTTCTACAACCTGATAAGCAACGCATTCAAGCATACCGACCGGGGCGGCCGGATCACGGTGACGCTCGCGGCGGACGACGCGCAGGCCGTGGTGAAGGTGGCCGATACGGGCCACGGCATCGAGGAGAAGTTCTTCGCGGCGATCTTCGAACGCTTCTACCACAACGAGGCCGACACGCAGGACGCCGGGGTCGGCATCGGGCTGGCCCTCTCGAAAGGCATCGTCGAACTGCACGGCGGAGGGATCGGTGTCGAGAGCGAGGTGGGCGTGGGCTCGACCTTCACGGTGACGCTCCTGCTGAATCCCGATTTCAGCGGCAATTCCAACGTCGAGGTGGTCGAAAAGCAGGAATATCCCCGTCCGGCACCCGTGGCCGACTATCTGCCCGCTCCCGAACGGATTCCGGGGTCGGAGGAGCTGCCGCGCCTGCTGGTCGTCGAGGACGACGACGAGCTGCGGAGCATGTTCGGCACCATCTTCTCGCAGTATTACCGCGTGACGCTGGCCCCCGACGGCGAGGAGGGACTGCGGCTGGCGCGCGAGGAGCAGCCCGACCTGATCGTGAGCGACGTGCTGATGCCCGGGATGTCGGGAACGGAGCTGTGCGCGGCGGTCAAGCGCGATTTCGGGACCTGCCACATTCCCGTGATCCTGCTCACGGCGCTCTCGTCGCCCGAGCAGCGTATCACGGGGCTCGAAAGCGGCGCCGACGACTATGTCTCGAAGCCCTTCGACATGGACGTGCTGATGGCCAAGTGCAACGGCATGGTGCGCAACCGCCGGCTGTTGCAGCGCAAATTCCTCGAAGGAAATTCCGGACCCGCGTCGGAGACGCTTTCGGGCAATCCGATGGACGAGGCTTTCGTGCGCAAGACGCTGGCGCTGATCGGCGACCATCTCGACAGCGAGTCGCTGGGTGTCGGGATGCTGAGCCGCGAACTGGCCCTGAGCCGCACGGCGCTGTTCGCCAAGATCAAGGGCGTCTTCGGGCAGACTCCCACCGAACTGATCCAAGGCATCCGCCTGCGCGAAGCCGCACGGATGCTGGCCGAATGTCCCGAGCTGAAGATCGCCGAGATCGCCGACCGGGTGGGCATCAATTCACTGCAATATTTCGGCAAACTCTTCAAGGCGCGCTTCGGCTGCACGCCGTCGGAATACCGCGCGGCACCCGGAGAGAGCCGGGAGGGCGCCTGACGAACCTCCGGCCGCGATGAAAAAAAGCCCCGCTTTACAAGCGGGGCTTTTGCGTGTCAGGCGAAGAGGTCGTTGAGCGTCTCGCTCATGCTCGGGTGGGTGTAGACCGAGTTGCTCAGCTCGCGGGCCGTGATGCCGTGCTTCATGGCCAGTGCGACGGTGTTGATGACCTCGCTCGACTCGGGCCCGAAGAGCGTACAGCCCAGAATTAGGTCCGTTTCGGCATCGATCACCGCTTTGAAAATCCCTTCCGCGGGTCCCAGAATCCGGGCGCGGGGGATTGTGGAAACCGCAATCTTCGTGACCCGGATGTCGAGCCCCGCTTTCCGGGCCTCGGCCTCGTGCATCCCGACGTGCGACAGGGGCGGGGCGATGAAGACCGAGTAGGGGACCGGCCCCCGGTTGGCCGTGGTGCGGCCACCGTCGCCGAAGAGTTCGTCGCGGATGATGCGGTAGTCGTCGAGCGAGATGTAGGTGAACTGGAGTCCGCCCGTGACGTCGCCGATGGCGTAGATGTTCGGCGCGGAGGTGTGCAGGTGTTCGTCTACCCGGATCGCGCCGCGTTCGTCGGTTTCGACTCCGGCCGCCGCGAGGTTCAGCCCTGCGGTGGCGGGCCGCCGGCCCGTGGCCAGCAGGACGCCGCCGGCCCGTGGCCAGCAGGACGGCGTCGGCTTCGACGGCGGTGTCGGCGCTCTCCTGCGTGACGGCGGCAATCACGCCTTCGGCCGTGTCGCGGAACGAGTTCACCCGGACGTTCAGCCGGAATTCGACGCCCTGCTTTTCGAGCACTTCGCGGACGCCGGCGGCGATGTCGCGGTCCTCGCGGGGGATCAGCTCCGGGAATCCTTCGAGCACCGTGACCCGGGAACCGAACGAGGCGTACATCGAGGCGAATTCCAGTCCGATATAGCCGCCGCCTACGATCACCAGATGCTGCGGCAGGCGTTCCAGCTCCATGATCGAGGTGCTGGTGTAGACTCGCCGGCTTTCGGCGATGCCCGGGATGGGCGGAAGCGCCGTTTCGGCCCCGGTGTTGATGACGATGTGTTTTCCGCCGATCTCCAGCGTGCCGTCGGCGGTCTTCACCTCGACGGTTTCCGGGGAGAGGAAACGCCCCTCGCCCGTGTAGACGTCGATGAGGGGGTTGTCGGCCAGTTTGTGGTAGTTCTTGTCGCGGAGCAGGCCGACCAGCGCGGTTTTCGAGGCGACGGCCTCGCGGTAGTAGGCCCGCTGCTGGTCTGCGGTCAGCGGATGCCCGGCAGCCGCGAGGGCGGCGCTGTGGATCAGGGCCTTGGTCGGGATGCAGCCGATGTTGATGCAGGTTCCCCCGTACATTTTGTCCGAGCGTTCGACCATGGCGACGCTCCATTGGTGTTGGGCCAGTTCGGCGGCGAGGGTCTTGCCTCCTTTGCCGAAGCCGATGATGACGGCATCATACTTTTTCATAATTTTCCGTATTTAGGACTCCGGGTCTCCCGGGCGCTGTTTATAATGCAAAGGTCGTAACTCCGCGGCCGCGGAACAATGGCCGGAGCGCCGCAGATGTTGGCGAAAATTCCCGTCGGGCAAATTCCGTGCGGAAACCGCCTTTTACAAAAATAATTAAAATGAGGCAGGGGTGGTCACCCGCGGGCCGAATTGCCCATATCGGGGACCGATCGGGGGATGGGAAAAAGAGATACGCCGCAAAAAATGCGGCGTATTTATAAGTATAGGGGCAGTGCCTTACGCCTGCGGGAGCAGCGGTTAGGATCAGAAACGCTTTGGCCTGTGGTTGCCCTTAAAACAGGCGTCTTACACCTGCGGGAGCAGCGGTTGGGATCAGAAGCGCTCTTAATCTATGGTTGCCCCTAAAACAGGCGTCTTACGCCTGCTGCATGGCTTTGGCGATGCCTTCGGCGATCTGGTCGATGGCGCCCTGCAGCTTGCCGCCGACCATCATCTTCATCATCATGTTCAGCTCGATGTGCAGGACCAGCCGCATGCGTGTGTCGGTCTCCGAGACCTTGTGCAGTTGAATCCAGAAGGCGAAATCCATCGGAATTCCTCCGTCGTCGCCTACGATCTTGACGTGTTTGGGCGCCTCGCGCTCCTCCATGCGGAGGCGGACGGTGAAGCCCTTGGCCTTGAACGAGCAGGTGTCCTCCGTGGCCTGCCACTCCTCGACCCGGTCGGCGACGGCCGGCGTGAGGTTGTCGAAGCGGCTGATGACCGCATAAATCTGTTCCGCGGGACGCAGAATCTGGTGTTGTTTCGATGTGTACTCTTGCATTTCTAAGGATTGTGACGGATGGGATGTGTATTAATCGATTTCGAACGTGCGGGCCGTGTCGCTGTCGACGGTGATGCGCACCGTCATCACGTTGTCGGGCAGCAGTGGCTCGATCTTCTCGGGCCACTCCACCAGACAGAGGTCGCCCGAGTAGAAGTACTCCTCGTACCCGAAGTCGAATGCCTCGCGCAGGTCGTTGATGCGGTAGAAGTCGAAGTGATGGATGCGGCGGTTGCCCTCGCCCTTGTACTGGTTGACGATGGCGAACGTGGGGCTGGTGACGGTGTCCGTGGCACCCAGCTCGGCCGCGATCTCGCGGATGAGCGTGGTTTTGCCGGCGCCCATCTCGCCGCGGAAGGCCACCACCGTGCGGCGGCCCAGCGAGCGGATGACCGCCCCGGCGACCTGCGGGAGTTCGTCCTGCGAGGTGATGTGAATGGTTTTCATTTATTTCTTGGGCTTTAAAACGATGTACGGCACGATCATCTCCTCCATCGAGATGCCGCCGTGCTGGAACGTGTTGCGGTAGTAGCGGATGTGGCGGTTGGCGTCGTTGTTGTAAACCAGAAAATCCGTGTTGTAGGCGAAGATGTAGCTCGACGTGAGGTTGCTCGACGGAAGCTGCACGTCCTCGGGTTTGAGAATCTCGTACACCTCGCGGGAGTTGTAGGCCAGATTGCGGCCCGTCTTGTAGCGCAGGTTGGCCGAGGTCTCGCGGTCGCCCGTGACCTTCACGGGGTTGTCCACGCGGATGGTGCCGTGGTCCGAGGTGATGACCACCGTGTGGCCCCGCTCGGACAACAGGCGCAGGATGGTGTAGAGGTCCGAATGTTCGAACCACGAGCGCGTCAGCGAGCGGAAGGCCGCTTCGTCCTCGGTCAGTTCGCGGATGATGTCGGTCTCGGTACGCGCGTGCGAGAGAATATCGAGGAAGTTGTAGACGATCACCGAGAAGTCGGCGTCGTAGACCTTTTGTATATTGTCCACCAACTTGCGGCCCTGCTCCGGGCGCACGAGCTTGTCGAACGAGAACTTCCACGACTTGCCGTTCTGACTCATCAGCCGCTTCAGGAACTCCTCCTCGTACTGGTTCTTGCCGCCCTCCTCGTTGTCGTTGAGCCACTTGTTGGGCATCAGCTTGTCGATGGCCAGCGGCATCAGCCCCGCGAAGATCGCATTGCGGGCATACTGCGTGGCCGTGGGCAGGATGGCGCAGTAGAAATCGTCCTGCGCCACGTCGTAATAACCCCTCAGCAGCGACGAGATCGAGCGCCACTGGTCGTAACGGAAGTTGTCGATCAGCAGCAGCGTGGTCTTCGGGTTTTCGTCGGCCACGGGGAAGATCTTGGTGCGCATGAGCGTGTGCGACATCACGGGGGTGTCGTCCGCGCGTTTGTTGATCCAGTTGTAGTAGTTGCGGCGCACGAACTTGCAGAACTCCTGATTGGCCTCGGTTTTCTGGTAGGCCAGCACCTCCTTGATGCTCTGGTCGGAGGATTCGCCCAACTCGATCTCCCATGTGGCGATCTTGCGGTAGATCGAACACCAGTCCTGAAACGTATCGGCCATTTGCAGCGACGAGGAGATGCGCCCGAATTCCGAACGGTAGTCGGCGGTGGTCTGCTCGGTGACGAGCTGCTGCTGGTGAACGTTCTTCTTGATCGAGAGCAGCACCTGATTGGGGTTGACGGGCTTGATGAGGTAGTCGGCGATCTTCGAACCCACGGCCTTGTCCATGATGTTCTCCTCCTCGCTCTTGGTGACCATGATCACGGGGGTCGTGGGACGCACCTCCTTGATCTGGGGAAGGGTTTCGAGCCCCGTCATGCCGGGCATCATCTCGTCGAGGATAATCAGGTCGTAGGCGCCTTCCGAGGCCATGTCTATCGCGTCGTATCCGTTGTTGCAGGTGTCCACTTCATAACCCTTCTGCTGCAGGAACAGCACATGGGGTTTCAGCAGTTCGACTTCGTCGTCCACCCAGAGTATTTTGACCATACCGTTGTCGGAATTAAAGTTTGCAAAATTAACGATTTTATTATCAAACGCAAAATACGCACGGTTTATTGGACGCGGGGCCGGTTTTATCTCTCGGTGTGTAGTATGTCATTGGTATGCAGTGTGTTGTATCTTTTCGGGCGGGGCCGGCCGCAGGAGGTATTGATACGAGGGTGCAGAATATTTTGATTTTGGTCCGGGATTTGCCCGGTATTTGTTATCGTGTTGTGAGCGTGTGAACTACGGCGGCGCATGAAAAAAATGAAAAAATAATGCGGTTTGTTGGCGGATATGTAAATAAAACGTATATTTGCAGTCCGAATTGAGCAGAACTTAATTTAAAATCATATAGATATGACAAAGGCAGATATCGTAAGCGAAATCGCTAAGAGCACCGGCGTTGAGAAGGTGCAGGTGCAGGCTATCGTCGAGGCTTTCATGGACAGCATCAAGACGTCGCTCACCCAGAAGAACAACGTGTATCTCCGCGGATTCGGCAGCTTCATCGTGAAGAAACGCGCCAAGAAGGTTGCCCGCAACATCTCGAAGAACACGACGATCACCATTCCCGAGCACAACATCCCCGCTTTCAAGCCCGCCAAGAGCTTCGCAGCGAAGGTGAAATAATCACGGATAAATAAAGAACCTCTAAAATCTAAGGACTATGCCAAACGGAAAGAAGCATAAGCGTCACAAGATGGCTACCCACAAGCGGAAGAAACGTCTTCGTAAGAACCGCCATAAGAAAAAATAAGCAGGGTAGCACCTTTGTGCTAGACGATAGATAAAGCTAAAGGGGCCCAGGGTTCTTTTAGCTTTACCTGTTTTTTTGCGATTTTCAGTTTTCAGGGTGTTTTATGTGTCCGCGCCGCTTGCCGGATGCTTTCCGATACCCGCCCCGGCCGGGATTCCCGGCATCTATTTTTCCCATTGGAGTTCGCCGCCACTTCACGCCAAAATGCGGTCCAGTACTAATTTTCACACTCCGCGCCCGGAGCCCCGGTGCGCGATACACGATAGATGAACAGAGAATTAATCGTTAACGTAAACCCGACCGAGATATCCATCGCGTTGTGCGAGGACAAGGTGCTCGTCGAGCTCAACAAGGAGCAGTGCCAGACGGGATTCGCCGTAGGGGACATCTACCTCGGGAAGGTGCGCAAGATCATGCCGGGTCTGAACGCGGCATTCGTCAACATAGGGCACGAAAAAGACGCCTTTATCCACTACCTCGACTTGGGAACGCAGTTTCCCTCGCTGCAGAAGCTCGTCGCCTCGCAGCAGCCCGGAAAACGGGGCCTGCGGGTCGAGAGTATGAAGCTCGAGCAGCCTGTCGAGAAGACCGGGAAGATCGGCGAATACCTTCAGGTGGGGCAGCAGATCATGGTTCAGGTGGCCAAGGAGGCCATTTCGACTAAGGGCCCGCGCCTGACGGCCGACATTTCGCTGGCCGGCCGCAACGTGGTGCTGGTTCCCTTCACCTCGAAGGTGTTCCTCTCGCAGAAAATCCGCTCGGCGGACGAGAAGAAGCGCCTGAAACGCATCGCCGCGGCGGTGCTGCCGAAGAACTTCGGCGTCATCATCCGCACGGCGGCCATGGAGGCCAAGGACGAGGACATCGAGCACGACATCCAGACCCAGATCGACCGCTGGCGCAAGACCTGCGCGGCGATCAAGAAAAATGCGGCGTCGGCCCCGGCGCAGTTGATGAGCGAGATGAACCGGGCCAACACGATCATCCGCGACTCGCTGAACGGCTCTTTTTCGCAGATCGCCGTCGACGACGAGGCGATGTTCAACGACATCCGCAACTACATCCGCCAGATCGAGCCCGAGAAGGAGAAGATCGTCAAGCTGTACAAGGGCAACGTACCCATCTTCGACAACTTCGATATTTCGAAGCAGATCAAGTCGCTGTTCGCCAAGTATGTGTCGCTGAAGCGCGGCGCCTACCTCATCATCGAGCACACGGAGGCCATGAACGTCATCGACGTCAATTCGGGCAACCGCACCAAGGCCGAGGACAATCAGGAGCAGACCGCCATGGATGTGAACCTTGCCGCGGCGAAGGAGATCGCCCGCCAACTGCGTCTGCGCGACTTGGGGGGTATCGTCATCATCGACTTCATCGACCTGCACAAGGCGCAGAACAAGCAGGCGCTGTTCGACGAGATGGTCCAACTGATGTCCACCGACAAGGCCAAGCACACGGTGCTGCCGCTGACGAAGTTCGGCCTGATGCAGATCACCCGCCAGCGGGTGCGCCCGGTGGCCGTCGAGAGCGTTTCGGACGTTTGTCCGACGTGCAACGGCACGGGCAAGATCGAGCCGACGGTGCTGCTGGACAAGAAGATCGAAAACCAGATATCGTTCCTCACGCAGGACCGCGGGCAGAAGTTCATCAAACTGGTGGTGAGCCCCTATGTGGCGGCCTTCCTCCGGAAAGGACTGCTGTCGCTGCGCCGTCGCTGGGAGTGGAAATACAAGGTGCGCCTCGAGATCGCCGAGGACCAGAGCGTCGGCATCGTGGAGGTGCATTACCACGACAAGAAGGACAACGACCTGATAACGAAATAAGGCATGGCAACTGCCCGCGAGCAGATGGCGCAGTTCGCCGCCGGGTCGAAGGCCCTCGGCAAGCTGTGCCGCGAATACAAAAACAGGAGTGCTACCGTCCACCTCGAAGAGCTGGTCGGCGGTGCTCTTTCGTTTTATGCCGCGGCGGCTGTGGAGAAGACCGGCGGCATACATGTCTTCGTGGCCGAGGACCGCGATGCCGCGGCCTACCTGATGAACGACTTCTACAACCTGCTCGAGGAGAAGCAGGTTTATTTCTTCCCCTCGTCTTGGAAACGTTCGGCGGCCTACGGCGCCGAGGATGCGCAGGGCGTCGTGCAGCGCACGGCGACGATGAATGCCGTGCGGGGATTTGCGGGGAAAGGCTATCTGGTCGTCTGCACCTATCCGGACGCCCTCGCCGAGCGGGTCGCCGATGCCGAGACGCTCCAGAAAGGGACGATCGCCGTGCGGGTGGGCGACAAAATTTCGATCGAGGTGCTCGAGCAGGCGCTCGTCGACGCCGCTTTCACGCGGGTGGATTTCGTCTACGAACCCGGGCAGTATTCGGTGCGCGGCGGTATCGTCGACGTCTTTTCCTATTCGGAAAGCAAACCCTACCGACTGGATTTCTTCGGCGACGAGGTGGATTCGATCCGGCGGTTCAACATTTCGAGCCAGTTGTCGTCGGACAAGTTGGACCGTGTGGAGATCATCCCCGACCTGAACGTCGGGGCCCCGGCCGCGGCGAAGGTCTCCTTCGTGCGTTTTGCGGGTGCGGAGGCCGCCTACTGGTTCTACGACGCCGATTTTGTACTCCGGCGGGTCAACGACGTGCGCCGCAAGACGCTGGCGGACATGGAACATCCCGAAGAGATCGACTCGCTGCTCACGAGCCGCAACGGCCTCGTGGCCGACCTGACCGGGTGTCGCGTTTTCGCCTTGCGGGACAATCTGCCCGAACGGCCGGCGGTGGAAACGATCCGATTTTCGACAGCCCCGCAACCGAAATTCAATAAGAATTTCGAGATGCTGGCGGACGACATGATCCGCAACGCCCTGCGGGGATACGACACTTATATTTTATCGGAGAACAAGGCGCAGGTCGAGCGTCTGGAGAATATCTTCCACCAGATCGGCCGCGGACAGGCCGTCGTGCGGTCGCTGTCGACGACCCTGCACGAAGGGTTCGTGGACAACGACCTGAAGCTGTGCCTCTATACCGACCACCAGATCTTCGACCGCTACCAGCGTTACCGCATCAACGGCGAGATCCGGCGCGACGAGCAGATGACCGTCGCCGAGCTGAACCAGTTGCGTCCGGGCGACTATGTGGTGCACATCGACCACGGGGTGGGGCGTTTCGACGGGTTGGTGAAGATCGCCGCGGGCGACGGCCGCATGCAGGAGGCGATCAAGCTGGTTTACAAGGACGGCGACGTGTTGTTCGTCAACGTCCATTCGCTCCACCGCATTTCGCGCTACAAATCGGGCGACGGCGAGCCGCCGAAGGTTTACAAACTGGGCAACGGCGCTTGGCAGAAACTCAAGAACGCCACCAAGAAGGCCGTCAAGGATATTTCGCGCGAACTGATCGCCCTCTATGCCAAGCGCAAGGCTTCGAAAGGATTCGCCTTCTCGCCGGACAGCTACCTGCAGCACGAGCTGGAGGCCTCTTTCAAGTGGGAGGACACGCCCGACCAGCAGTCGGCCACGGCGGCCGTGAAGAAGGACATGGAGTCGGACCAGCCGATGGACCGGCTGGTGTGCGGCGACGTGGGCTTCGGCAAGACCGAGGTGGCGATCCGCGCGGCGTTCAAGGCCGCCGTCGACGGCAAGCAGGCCGCGGTGCTGGTGCCGACGACGATTCTCGCCCTGCAACATTACCGTTCGTTCACCGAGCGCCTGCGCAATTTCCCGGTGCGCGTGGAGTATATCAACCGCACCAAATCCACGAAGGAGGTCAACCAGATCCGCGAGGACCTCGCGGCGGGCAAGATCGACATTCTGATCGGCACCCACAAGATGCTGGGCAAGGGGATCGTCTTCCGCGATCTGGGACTGCTCATCATCGACGAGGAGCAGAAGTTCGGCGTTGCGGCCAAGGAGAAGCTCACGCAGATGAGCGTCTCGGTCGATACGCTGACGCTCACCGCCACGCCGATTCCGCGCACGCTGCAGTTTTCGCTGATGGGCTCCCGCGACCTGTCGGTCATCTCGACCCCTCCGCCCAACCGCCAGCCGATCCTCACCGAGTCGCACGTCTTTTCGGAGGAGATCATCCGCGACGCTATCGAGGCGGAGCTCGCGCGCGGCGGGCAGGTCTATTTCGTCCACAACCGCGTCGAGGACCTCGCGGCCCTGCAAGGGCTCATCACGCGCATCTGCCCGAAGGCCCGCGTGGCCGTGGGGCACGGCAAGATGCCCGCCGAGCAGTTGGAAAAACTCATCATGGACTTCATCTACGGGGAGTTCGACGTGCTGGTCTCGACGACGATCGTCGAGAACGGCATCGACATTCCCAACGCCAATACGATCATCGTCGACAACGCCCAGAACTTCGGCCTGAGCGACCTGCATCAGTTGCGCGGCCGCGTGGGACGTTCGAACCAGAAGGCTTACTGCTACCTGCTCTCGCCGCCCGACGAACTGCTGTCGTCCGACGCGCGGCGGCGTCTGCGGGCCATCGAGGAGTTTTCCGATCTGGGTTCCGGGTTCAACATCGCCATGCAGGACCTCGACATCCGCGGAGCGGGCAACCTGCTGGGGGCCGAACAGAGCGGGTTCATCGCCGACATCGGGTTCGAGACCTACCAGAAGATCATGAACGAAGCCGTCGCCGAGCTGCGCGCCGAGGGGCTGAACGTCCCGGGGCTGAGCGACGGCGAACAGGACGTGGTGGAACAGATGCATTTCATCGACGACGCGCACATCGACATCGAGGTCGAAGCGGCGCTGCCGGACGCCTATGTGGCCCAGCAGGCCGAGCGCCTGAAACTCTACCGCGAACTCGACTCGACGAAGGACGAGGAGGCTTTGCAGGCTTTCGAGAGCCGTCTGGCGGACCGTTTCGGGCCCCTGCCGCGCGCCGCGAAGGAGCTGCTCAGCGTCGTGCGCCTGCGCTGGGAGGCCATCCGTCTGGGCATGGAGCGCGTGAAGGTCAAGAACGGGCTGATGATCGTGCATTTCGTGGGCGAGGAGAATTCGCCCTATTACAAGAGCGAGACCTTCATGACGCTGTTGCAGCGGGTTACCAAACACCCCGACCGATTTGTGCTCAAACAGCACAATAATCGGCTGGCGATGACCGTTAGGAATGTCAAAGACGTCGAGGACGCATACAAAACGCTGCAGCAACTTTGAATTTGGTCGTGGACATAGGCAATACCCTTGTCAAACTCGCCGTTTTCGACGACGGGCGGCTCGTTGCACAGCATTGCGTGGAGCGGCTGCTGCCGCCGATGCTCGACGAACTGCTCGGGGGCCGCAGGGCCGCCAAGGCCGTGGTGGCCTCGACGCGCGGCGAAGCGGACGACGTGGTGGAGACGGTGCGTCCTTTTGCGGATTACCTGCTGGAGTTCACCTCGCAAACCCCCGTGCCGATAGGCAACGCCTATCATACGCCCGAGACGCTGGGCCGCGACCGGCTGGCCGCCGCCGTGGGCGCCACGGTGCTCTACCCGGGCCGCGACGTGCTGATCGTGGACTTCGGAACGGCGGTGACGATCGATTTGGTGACGGCCGACAACACCTTCCGCGGAGGCTGTATCTCGCCGGGGATGAAGACACGCTTCCGGGCGCTGCACGACTATACGGCCAAACTGCCGCTGTGCGGGCCGACCGAGGACGAACGATTGCAGGGACTCACCACCGAAGAGGCCGTCCGGCTGGGGGTGATGAACTCGCTGACCTTCGAAATAGAGGGGTATATCGCCCGGATGCGGGAAAAAATCGACGATTTATGCGTTATTTTTACCGGCGGGGATGCGAAATACTTTGCGAAAAGAATTAAAAACACGATATTTGCAAATTGTAATCTCGTCTTTTGCGGATTGGATAGAATATTAGAGTATAATGCAAGTGAAGAACACCTTGATTAAGCTGATTGTCGCGGCCGTGGCGATAGTCCCCGCTGCCGTTGCAGCCCAGACAAGCAGTATTAACGCATTCTCGCCCTATACGATGTACGGCATCGGCGAACAGAACACCCCCGGTACGCTGTCGATGCGCTCGATGGGCGGTGCGGGTGTGGCCATGCGTATGCCGGGTACGCTCAACCTGCTCAATCCCGCGGCGTACAGCGCGGCTCCGCAGAAGACCTTCCTCTTCAACTTCGGGTTGGAGGGACAGAACTACTACAACTCGCAGAAGGTGGCCGGGGAGTCCAAGCGTACGGCGTACAATACGTTCAACTTCCACGACATCGCCTTTCAGATGCCGCTGGCCAAGAAACTGGGACTGGGATTCAGCCTGACGCCTTACAGTTCGGTGGGTTACCGGACCAAGTACTACCACGAGTACGATCCGAACGACCCGGTGTACGGCAATGTGGGTAATATACAGTATAACTATCAGGGCGAGGGCGACGTGACGGAGGTGAAGCTCGGCATCGGCTGGGAGGTATTCAAGAACTTCTCGATCGGCGTGGCCGCCCAGTACTACTGGGGCGATATCGACCGCACGTTCGTGATGACCCCGACGGCGATCGTCGGCGAAGGAACCTTTACCTCGACGGTGGGGACCGACAATTACAGCATCTCGAGCATCAAGGGGCAGGTCGGCGTGCAGTGGGCCGCGATCCAGAACCGGAAGCGTATTCTGACCGTCGGAGCCGCTTATGATTTCGGCGGGGACCTGAACCCGGAGGTGACCAAACAGCTCTACATCGGCGACCTTTACAACACCATCGTCAAGGGCGATACGACGCACCTGAAACTGGTGCTGCCGAGCCAGTTGGCTGCGGGACTTACCTATCAGACCGAGAAATGGGTCATCAGCGCGGATTACGTCTACCAGAACTGGGGCGGCCGCAACAAGGGTTACGAAATGACGGGCGTGAGCGGCAAGGGCGACGAAAAGACCTCCTACAAGGTCGCGTATACCAATACGAGCACGTTCAAGGTAGGTGTGGAATACACGCCGAACCGGTATGACATACGTCATTTCCTGAAGCGCTGGTCCTACCGGGCGGGTTTCCGCTACGGCAGCTACAACCAGACCTTCAACGGCGACCGGCTTGCGCAGTACGCCGTGACGGCGGGCATCGGGATTCCGGTGAAGCTATGGGCCGTCTCCGGAATCGACGTGGGTGTCGAGTACGGCCGCCGCGGTTACAACGTGGCCGACCGGTTGGGACTGGTCCGGCAGCAGTATTTCAAATTCGCGGTGGGCTTCACGCTCTTCGCGGGTCAGGAGAACGGCGAATACTGGTTCATGCGTCCCAAATACGAATAAGACAGGCAAACAACACAAAACAAAAATTAATCTGACCGATGAAAAACGTTAAATTCCTGCTTTCTGCCGTCTGCGCGCTCTTTGCAGTCGCGGCGATGGCGCAACAAGATTTCAGCGACCCGAAGTATGCGGCTTGGGGGGATACGCCCGAGGAGCGTCAGCAGAACATTCTGAACAGTAACTTCCTCAAGGAGTCGTGCGACAACAAGGACTACAATGCCGCCGCACACTACCTCAAGGAGCTGCTCGACAAGTGCCCGAAGGCTTCGGAGAATACTTTCGTGCGCGGCACCACACTCTATAAGAACAAGATCAACCGTGCCAAGAGCCTCGATGAGAAGAACATGTACATCGACTCGCTGATGCTGATCTACGACCTGCGCAACGAGTACTTCGGCGATCATCCGAAGCGCGGCACGGCCTACATCCTCGACCGTAAGGCCCGTGAGTACCTGATCTATAAGCCTGCCGACCGCAAGGGCATCCGTGAGGCGTTCCGTGCGGCCCTCGAGGCCGGCGGCGAGAGCACCGATCCCGAGACCGTAGTGGCTTATTTCTCGAACCTCTGCGACGACTACAAGAATACCGACGAGGTGATGCCCGACGAGATTATCGCCGAGTACGACCGCCTGACGCCGTTCTTCGAGAAGAACCCCGAGGCTGCCGAGTACAAGAGCCAGTTCGACGCCGCATTCGGACTGAGCGGCGCCGCCAGTTGCGAGAACCTCGAGAAGCTCTTCCGCAGCAAGTTGGAGGCCAATCCCGATGACGAGGCGCTGCTGGCGCAGGCCGTGGGTCTGATGTCGCGTGCCAAGTGCGACGGCGACTACTACTTCTCGATCGCCGAGAAATACTATCAGGTAAAACCGTCGTCGGAGACGGCGATGTTTCTGGCTCAGGCATTCCAGAATAAGAAGGATTTCACGAAGGCCAAGACTTACCTGAACGAGGCGCTGGAGGTGGAGAAAGATCCCGCCGAGCGTCAGAAGCTGCTCGTGCGCATCGCACTGGTGGGTCTCGTGTCCAATGACATCCCGGGTGCCGCCGCCGCTGCGCGTCAGGCCCGCGACCTGAATCCCGAGGACGGTGTTCCCTACTTCGTGCTGGCACAGTGCTACGCTTCGTCGGCTGCGGCCTGCGGCGGGTTTACCGGACAGGCGACCTATTGGGCTGCTTACGACACGATGGCCAAAGCCGTCGAGCTGCTGCCGAGCGATTCGGAATACCTCGAACACGCCAAAACCTCGATGAGTGCATTCCGCAGCCGCTTCCCCAGCTCGGAGGAGTGCTTCTTCAACGAGCTTCAGGAGGGCGCACGCTACACGGTGAACTGCGGTACCGCTGCCGGTATTTCGACCACCGTGCGCACCCGCTAAGCCGTTCCAACGGGGTTTCCGATGGGAAAACGCACTGCAAGATATCTCAGGGTAGCACTCTCCGTAGCGGGGAGTGCTATCTTGCTATTCTCTTGCGGGGAGCCCGACGCGGCCGCATCGGGTTCCGCAGAGACGATGATGACCGAGTACAGCGAGAACCTCTCGGTGGTGATGTCGCAGAACGGCCGCCGTTCGTACCATTTCCTGACACCGCTGCTCGAAGGTTATTCGCAGGCCCGCGAACCCTACCGCGAATTTCGCAAGGGGGTGAAGATCACTACCTATAAGAACGATTCGCTTTCGGAGGTCGACGCCGTGCTGACGGCCAACTACGCCATCTATTACACCGACCGCGAACTGTGGGAGGCCAAGGGTAATGTCGTGGTCGAGAAATCCGACGGCAAGACGCTCTATACCCAGCAGTTGTTCTGGAATTCGCGTACCAAGAAGATTTACTCGAACGTCGATTCGAAGATCGTGCAGAACAACGGCCGCGACGTCTTTATCGGCGAGGGATTCGAATCGGACGAGGAGTTCAAGGACTGGCGTTTCCGCCGGATGAAGGGCCGGATGGAGGTCGAGATGAAGCAGGCTGCCGACTCCACGGCGACGGATTCCACGGCCGTGCGGCCTGTGCGCCCGCAGCCCGAAACCCCGGAAACCGCCGAGGCCGCCCGTACGGAGGAACCGTCCGGGGATTCCCTGAAAGTTCTCCCGGTAGCCCGGACAAAACCCCGGCCGGAAGAGGGGCAGGGCCGGAAAACCCTAAACTGAAAACGATGTTATCCACTGTCATCCTGATCGTCGTGATGCTGTTGCTGTCGGCCTTTTTCTCGGGGATGGAGATTGCCTTTACGAGCAAGAACCGCCTCAAGCTGGAGATCGACCGCAAGCAGAGCCGCGTGTTCGACCGGATCGCCGCGGTTTTCGCCCGCCATCCGGGGCAGTATATCACCACGATCCTCGTGGGCAACAACATCGCGCTGGTCGTCTATTCGCTTTCGATGTCGCTGCTCCTGCGTACCACTTACGGCGCGCTGGGGTGGGACCATCTGGCTCAAAGCGGCTCGGTGGTGGCCGATACCGCCATCTCGACCGTCATCATCATCTTCTGCGCGGAGTTCCTGCCCAAGTCGGTTTTTAAGAACAATCCCAACTTCTATTACCGCACGCTGGCGCCGGTAATCTATTTTTTCTACATTCTCCTTTATCCGATCGCGCGTTTCACGACGCTGCTTTCGCACGGCATCCTGCGCCTGATGGGTCGCCGCGTCGAGGAGAAGGACATCACGCCGAGTTTCGACCGCGAGGACCTCGCGGCGCTGCTCGACACGAACAATTCGGAGGCGCATTCCGAACCCGACAACGAACTGAAACTTTTCCAGAACGCACTGGATTTCGCCGATCTGCGGGTCCGGGACTGCATGGTCCCGCGTGTGGACATCGAGTCGGTGGATGTCGACGACACCACGATCGAACAGCTCACGGCGCGGTTCGTCGATTCGAAATATTCGCGCATCTTCGTCTGGCGCAAGTCGGTCGACAACATCATCGGTTATGTCAATTCGAAGAGCCTTTTCACACGTCCCGCGCAGATCGCCGACGTGATGATGGAGGTCAATTTCGTGCCCGAGACGATGCCCCTGCAGGCGATGCTGGAGAATTTCATCAAACACCGGTCGAACATCGCCGTCGTGATCGACGAGTTCGGCGGCACGGCCGGCGTCATCTCGCTGGAGGATGTGCTGGAGCAGATTTTCGGCGAGATCGAGGACGAACACGACATCCCGGATCTCACGGAGAAACAGGTCGGCCCCGACGAATATGTGCTTTCGTGCCGTCTGGAGGTGAAGTATCTCAATGAAAAATACAACCTTGGCATCGAGGAGAGCAAGGAGTACGACACGCTGGCCGGACTGATCATCTTCAACTACGAGGGCATCCCCACCGCCGGTGAGACGGTTTTCATCGGCGGCCTGCAACTCCGGATTCTCCGCACGACGCGTTCGCGCATCGAACTGGCGCGGGTGAAAAAATTATAGCGGCAGCCGCAGCGAGGGGCGGGTCCGGCTTGTAAACACGGCAGTGCACCGGGAGTATATTTTTATTTTTATTCTGTTATTTTTACAATTAATTTTACTACCTTTGGCTGATAATTCGAAACAAACGAATAATTAACAATTTATATGGCAAGTTTAAACACTTTACGAACCAAGTTCGGCATCGTGCTTTCGATCATTATCGCACTGGCCCTCTTGGCATTCATCCTCTCTCTGAAGACCGAAATGGGATTTTCGGGTAACGATCCCCGTGTCGGTGTGATCGACGGCAAGAAGATCAACTATTCGGAGTACTACGACCAGTACGAGCAGATCAAGCAGCAGAACAACGTGCAGGAAAGCGACGAGCAGCAGTCGGCCATGCTGGCCAATGCCGCTTGGCAGACGCTGATCGCCAAGCATGTGCTGACGCCCGGTTTCGACCGGATGGGTCTTCGCGTCACGGAGCCCGAGCGTCTGGCGATGATCAGCGGGCAGACGCCTTCGCAGGCCTTCTACAACGCCTTTGCCGATCCCCGCACGGGTCAGTACGACGTGGCTGCCATCAGCCAGTTCCTCGCTCATGCCGAGACCAATCCTCAGGCTGCGGACGCTTGGACGCAGATCAACGAGCAGGCACGTCTCGAGCGCGAAGTGCAGAAATACCTCGGTCTGGTGAAGGGCGGCGTCTACGTCAATTCGCTGGAGGTTGCCGAGGGTGTCAAGGCTGCCAACAACACCTTTGCGGGCAAATGGGCCGGCAAGAAATATTCGGCTGTTCCCGATTCGCTCTTCAAAGTGTCGTCGAGCGACCTGAAAGCCTATTACAACAGCCACAAGGACATGTTCAAGCAGACCCCGTCGCGCACGATCTCCTATGTCGTGTTCGAGGTGGCTCCCACGGACGACGACCTGCTGGCGCTTGAGAACAGCGTTGCCGAGGTCGGCCGTGGGTTTGCCGCCGCCGGGGAGGTGAAGACCTTCGTGCGCGCCAACCGCAACGGCAAGATCGCCGACAGCTTCGTTTCGGCTGCACAGCTTCCCGACGAGGAGGCCAAGGCGCTGATGGCCGGCGAGATGTACGGTCCCGTGCTGAAGAACAACGAGTGGACGATGGCCCGCGTACTCGATTCGAAAATGGCTCCCGACTCGCTGGGCATTCGCCACATCGTGCTGCCCTATACGCAGGAGGCGCTGGCCGACAGCCTGCTGACGACGTTGCGCAACGGGGCCGATTTCGCACAGACCGCCCGCAACTACTCGGTTTACGACGCTACGGCTGCCAACGGCGGCGAGGTGGGCGTGATGCCTTTCTCGGCTTTCTCGGGTGAGTTCGCCGCGGCGCTTGCCAACGCCAAGAAGGGCGACATCGTGAAGATCGCCGCCGGCGACGCCATCCAGCTCATGCAGGTATACCGCGCCGACAAACCTTCGAAGCACATTCAGGTAGCGACGATCACCTATCCCGTGGAGGCTTCGGCCGCTACGCGCCGCGACATTCACAATCAGGCCGGTTCCTTCATGGTGACCGCCAAGGGCGGTTCGTCGAGCGCTTTCGCCGACGCCGCTTCGACGGCTGCCGTGACGCCCCGCGTGGCGGGTATCGCTCAGGGCGACCGCACGATCCGCGGTCTGGACGATTCGCGCGAGGTGGCCCGCTGGGCTTACGGTGCGGAGAAGGGCGATGTTTCGGATATCTTCAACGTAGGCAAGGACTATGTGATCGCCATGTTGACCGAGATCGACGACAACGAGTACGCTCCGCTGGAGAAAGTTTCGGCTCAGGTTCGTTCGCAGGTGCTCCGCGACAAGAAGTACGATTATATCGTCAAGGACCTTTCGGGTGCGACGCTCGCCGAGCAGGCTGCAAGCCTCGGTTCGGAGGTGGAGGATTTCTCGGATGTGACGTTCGGTGCGTTCTATGTCAACGGCGTGGGTGTCGAGCCCCGTCTGGTCGGTGCCATCGCATCGGCTGAGAAGGGTGCGCTGTCCGCTCCCGTGAAAGGCATGTCGGGAGTCTATGTCTTCGAGGTCGAGGATGTCCAGACCGCCGACAAGCAGAATTCCGAAGGCGAAAAGGTACGCGCACAGGCCATGGCCGAGGGTATGGCCCAGCAGTTCTCGATTCCGGCGCTTCAGCAGATGGCCAAGATTCAGGATTTGCGAGGCCGTTACTTCTAAATTTTCGATGATTGCGGCGCATCTGCCGCACATCGCTCAAATCCCCGAACGGGACGTACTTCAGTACTACCCGTCCGGGGATTTTTCACGATGCACGACATCTGCACCGCACTGATCGAAAATTTGCGGGTAATTTCTTGTGTAATCCGGCGTTCTTTTTGTTATTTAAGGTGTCGTAACACACTTTCAGGAGCCGGAAGGCCGTGCTGAACAGGATGACCCGGGTTTGGCAGTTGTCCGGTTATTTATTATCTTTGTGTTAAGATAAAATATTCGCCATGAACAACTTCATCTACCACAATCCCACCAAATTGGTTTTCGGCAAGGGCCAGATCGCCCGCCTGCCGAAACTCATTCCCGCCGATAAGCGCATCATGATTACTTTCGGCGGCGGCAGCGTCAAAAGCAACGGCGTCTACGATCAGGTCGTCCGGGCGCTCGAGGGACGCGATTTCGTCGAGTTCTGGGGTATCGAACCGAACCCCTCGGTCGAGACCCTGCGCAAGGCCATTGCGCTGGGCAAGGAGCAGAAGGTCGATTTTCTGCTGGCCGTGGGCGGCGGTTCGGTGATCGACGGCACGAAACTCATCGCCGCGGGACTGCTCTACGACGGCGATGCATGGGAGATCGTGCTCCGGGGCCGTGCCGAGAAGACCGTGCCTTTGGCAACTGTGCTGACCATCTCGGCGACGGGTTCCGAGATGAACTCCGGAGCTGTGATTTCGCGCTATGAGACCAAGGAAAAATATCCTTTCTCGGGCAACTATCCGCTCTTCTCGATCCTCGATCCCGAGGTGCTCTATTCGCTTCCCAAGCGGCAGGTCGCCTGCGGGCTTTCGGATACTTTCGTGCATGTGCTGGAGCAGTATCTCACCACGCCCGGGCAGTCGCGCCTGATGGACCGCTGGGCCGAGGGTATCCTGCACACCGTGTCCGAGATCGCGCCCAAGGCATTGGCCGACGAGCGTGATTACGACGTGATGTCGGAGTACATGCTCTCGGCGACGCTGGCGCTGAACGATATGATCCGCATGGGCGTCCGGGAGGACTGGGCGACGCACATGATCGGCCACGAAATCACGGCGCTGCACGGGCTGACGCACGGCGCGACGCTGGCCATCGTCATCAACGGTACGCTGCGCGTGCTGCGGGAGCAGAAGCGCGGCAAACTGCTGCAATACGGCGAGCGTATCTGGGGCATCACCGGAGGTACGGAGGAGGAGCGCATCGACCGCACGATCGCGGCTAACGAGGCGTTTTTCCGTTCGCTGGGGCTCTCGACGCGGCTCTCGGAGGAGGGCATCGGCGAGCAGACCATTGCCGAGGTCGAGCGGCGCTTCAACGCCGGGGGCTGGAACTACGGCGAGGAGGGGAATGTCGACGGCGCCATGGCCCGCCGGATTCTCGAAGCCTGCCTTTGACGCTGGTATATTGCATAAGAAAATCCCCGCAGCAATGAAAGTTGCGGGGATTCTTTATGTGGAGCGGGCTATTTGTCGACGCCGAATGTCGAGACGGTCAGGCTGCCCGGAGCATCGACCGTGATGCCGTATTCGCCCACCTGAACGCCCTTGAGGATAATCAGGTAGGAGCTGTTTCCGAACCGGCGTGATGTGAACGGCTGGCGTTCCAGCGTGTTGGTCTGCCGGTCGCCGAAGGTTCCGACCGAGGCGTATTCGGCGATCCGCATCTTCTTTTTGACCTTGAACCGGAAGACGCTGATGGACGACATCGGGTCGAGCCGGTTGTCCGGAACCCGGATGATGAAGGCGATGCCGTCGTTTTTCTTGAACCGGACGAACGCCCGCGGTCCGTTGAGCGTCATTTCGTCGATATGGTCTTTGCCGATGCCGAACAATTTTTGTCCGGTGGAGGCGCGGTGGCGGGGCGCCAAGCTCTCCTGAACGAGCTGTTCGGTCGTGTTGTCGGTGCGGATGGCCAGACACTGGCCGATGAATTCGGGCTCGGGGAACTCCGGAGCCTGCGCATGGAGCGCTGTTCCGGTACAGCAGGCCGCGAGGAGCGTGATGAGAAACTTTTTCATGATTGGATAAATTGACGCAACAAGATATAACAAATCGTCCCGCCGGGCAAATTTAAGGCGGAAAAAATCCGGATATTTCCACGAAAAACCCCGCAGACCTTTCGGCCGCGGGGCTTTTGTCATTCGGTATAGACCGTTTATTCGATGGCGAAGGTCGAGACGATGGTCCCTTTTTCGTCGAGACTGTTCGGGTTGCTGACCGTGATGCCGTATTCCCCGGCAGGCTTGTCGATCAGCGTCAGCAGGTAGGATTTCTCGCCGTATTTCTCGGCCGAGAAGCGCAGCCGTTCCAGTTTGTTGGATTTCACGCTGCCGAACGAGCTGACCGAGGACAATTCGGCAAGCCGTTTCTTCTTGTTGGTCTCGAACCGGAAAACGTTGATGATCGAGATCGGGTCGGTGGCGTTGTCCACGGCCTTGACGATGAACTGGATGTCGTTGTCGCCCTTGAGGCGCACGGCCGCTTCGGGGGTGTCGATGATGAGCTTCGTCTTGGCCTTGCCGATGCCGAAGATCTGGGCGCTGGCATTCGCCCGTGTGCGGAGCAGGACGGTCTCTTTCTCGAGTTTGGACGTGTTGCCGTCGGGCAGGATGGTGACGACCTCACCGATGAAATCGGGTTCGGCGATCTGGGGCGTTTGTGCGAAAGCACCGCCGAGGAACAGCCCGAGGAGGGCTGTGCAGAAAAGTTTCTTCATAGTCTGAATCGTAAAAAGGCGTTTAGTCGCACAAATATAGACATTGCCTGCTTTTACAACAACTTTTCCGACAATTTTTCGGACCGAACATACAAAAAATCCTCCCGGCCAAAAGCCGGGAGGATTCGATAGTGTGATTGCTGCCGGGATTTACTCGGCGAGCAGGATCTCGAGGATCTTGATGGCTGCCGTGGCGATCGGCGTGCCGGGGCCGAAGATGGCGGCGGCGCCGTCGCGGTACAGTTCGTCGTAGTCCTGATGGGGGATCACACCGCCCACGATGACGATGATGTCCTCGCGGCCGAGTTTCTTCAGTTCGGCGATGATCTGCGGCACAAGCGTCAGGTGGCCGGCGGCCAGCGACGATACGCCGACTACATGCACGTCGTTCTCGACGGCCTGCTTGGCGGCCTCCTCGGGGGTCTGGAACAGCGGGCCCATGTCGACGTCGAAGCCGATGTCGGCGTAACCCGTGGCTACGACCTTGGCACCGCGGTCGTGTCCGTCCTGACCGAGCTTGGCGATCATCACGCGCGGCTGACGGCCCTCTTTCTTGGCGAATTCGGCGCACAGTTCCTTGGCGCGCTCGAAGGATTTGTCGTTTTTCACTTCTGAAGAGTATACACCTGAAATGGAACGGATAACTGCTTTGTAGCGGCCTACGACGACTTCGCAGGCGTCGGAGATCTCACCCAGCGATGCGCGGACCTTCGCAGCCTCGACGGCCAGCTCCAGCAGGTTGCCCTGCTTGGTCTTCACGCACTCGGTGATGGCGGCCAGCGCCTTCTGTACGGCTGCCTCGTCGCGGTTGGCGCGCAGCTCCTTCAGACGCTTGATCTGGCTCTCGCGCACGGCCGTGTTGTCCACGGCGAGGATGTCGATCGGGGCCTCCTTTTCCAGACGGTATTCGTTGATGCCGATGATCTTCTCCTCGCCGGAGTCGATACGGGCCTGCTTGCGGGCCGAAGCCTCCTCGATACGCATCTTCGGAATGCCGGTCTCGATGGCCTTGGCCATGCCGCCCAGCTTCTCGACCTCCTCGATGCGCTCCCAAGCCTTGTGCGCGATCTCGTTGGTCAGCGTCTCCACATAGTAGGAACCTGCCCACGGGTCGACCTCGCGGCAGATGTTGGTCTCCTCCTGAATGTAGATCTGCGTGTTACGCGCAATACGCGCCGAGAAGTCCGTCGGCAGGGCGATGGCCTCGTCCAGCGCATTGGTGTGCAGCGACTGGGTGTGTCCCAAAGCGGCGCCCATGGCTTCGATGGTCGTGCGGGCCACGTTGTTGAACGGGTCCTGCTCGGTGAGCGACCAACCCGAGGTCTGCGAGTGGGTGCGCAGGGCCAGCGACTTGGGGTTCTTGGGATCGAACTGCTTCACGATCTTGGCCCACAGCATACGCGCGGCGCGCATCTTGGCGATCTCCATGAAGTGGTTCATGCCGATGGCCCAGAAGAACGACAGGCGCGGTGCGAACGTGTCGACCGACATGCCTGCGTTGACGCCTGCACGGAGGTACTCCAGACCGTCGGCCAGCGTGTAGGCCAGCTCGATGTCGGCCGTGGCGCCCGCCTCCTGCATGTGGTAACCCGAGATCGAGATCGAGTTGAACTTGGGCATGTTCTTTGACGTGTATTCGAAAATATCGGCGATGATGCGCATCGAGAACTCGGGCGGATAAATATAGGTGTTGCGCACCATGAACTCCTTGAGGATGTCGTTCTGAATCGTACCGGCCAACTGGTCGAGCGTGCAGCCCTGCTCCAGACCCGTGACGATGTAGAATGCCAGCACGGGCAGCACGGCGCCGTTCATGGTCATCGACACCGACATCCGGTCGAGCGGAATGCCGTCGAAGAGCACCTTCATGTCCTCCACCGAGCAGATCGACACGCCGGCCTTGCCCACGTCGCCCACCACGCGCGGGTGGTCGGCGTCGTAGCCGCGGTGCGTGGCCAAGTCAAAGGCCACCGACAGACCCTTCTGTCCGGCCGCGAGGTTGCGGCGGTAGAAGGCGTTGGATTCGGCGGCCGTCGAGAATCCGGCGTACTGACGCACCGTCCACGGACGCATCACATACATCGTCGAGTAGGGACCGCGCAGGAACGGGGCGATGCCTGCCGCATAGTTCAGGTGCTCCATGCCCTCGAGGTCTTCGGCCGTGTAGACGCCCTTGACGGGTATCTGTTCGGCCGTCAGCCACGGCTCTACCTGTCCGCAGCCTTTCGAGGCGCAGCAGCTTTTCTGCCCGCCTCCGTCATATTTCAGTTCTGAAAATTTAGCTCTCATAGTAATAATGCGAAAGATTGGTGCTTAGATTCCCATCTCTTTAAGGTAGAACTTCAGTGTTTCGAGGACGTTCGACTTCACGTTGATGAAGTTCGTGATGCCCTGTGCCTCCAGTTCGGGTGCGCAGGCGGGGGCTCCGGCGACCACGAGGATCGCTTTGCCGCCGAGCAGCTCCTTGACTTTCGGTGCGGCCTCGGCGTAGTCGTCGTCGGCGGCGCATACCACCACGATCTCGGCTTTCGACTCGAGGGCGGCTTTCACTCCCTCCTCGATCGACTTGAAGAACGTGTTGTCCTGCACGCGGATACCGGCGCAGCCGAAGAAATTGCACGAGAACTGGGCGCGGGCGCGGGCCATGGCCAGACTTCCGCAGGTGAGCATGAACGCCTTGGGCTGACGGCCCGAGCGGTCGACATGGAGACGCATCTCCTCGAAGGCCATGGCGCCGCGGTAGGGCACCAGCGTGTTGCCCTCGGCCGGCTTGCGCGTCACGGCATCGGCGGTGATGGCTTTGTCGGCGACCTCCGTGAAGTTGGGATACTGGTTGGCGCCGAGCAGCGTCTGGCGGCGCGTGGCGATGGCCTTGTCCTTGGCGGCGGCCGAAGCGGCGATGCGCTCCTTGATGAAGCCGGCCTTGTAAGCCGCAGTGTAGCCGCCCTTCTCCTCGATCTCGAGGAAGAGCTTCCACGCCTCGGCGGCGATCGACTGCGTGAGGTTCTCGATGTAATACGAACCGCCGGCGGGGTCTACCACCTGATCGAAGTGCGACTCGTTCTTGAGCAGCAGCTCGACGTTGCGGGCGATGCGCTTCGAGAACTCCGTGGGATCTTCGAAAGCGGCGTCGAACGGCGTCACCTCCAGCGAGTGTACGCCGGCGATGGTGGCCGACATGGCTTCGGTGGTGCCGCGGAGCATATTTACATAGGGATCGTAAACAGTCTGGTTCCAGTCCGCGGTGCGGGCGTGGATCATCATCTTGCAGGCGCAGTTCTTCGCGGGGTTGTACTCCTTGACGATGTTGGCCCAGAGCATGCGCGCCGCGCGGAACTTGGCGATCTCCATGAAGTAGTTCGAGGTCACCGAGAACGAGAAGCGCAGTTTGCGGGCTGCCGTGTCGGCATCGATGCCGGCGTCGGTCAGGCGCGCGAGGTAGTCGTTACCGGCCGCGAGGGCGAATGCCAGCTCCTCGACGATGGTCGATCCGGCGTTCGAGAAGATGCCGGCCGAGACGGTCACGATGCGGATGTGCTTGTACTCGCGGGTGCGCTCGATCAGCTCGGCGATCTTGGCGAAGCACTTTTCGCCGTCGGGCGAGCAGAAGTCGCCCTTCTGCGAGAGGCCCTTCACGAGCGGGTCGATCACGAACGCCACATGTGCGTCGGCGGCGATGCCCTCCCTTTCGAGTTTGGCGATCACCAGATCGGCCATGTTGGCCGTCTTCATGCCGCAGAAAGTGATCTCGACGGCCGGGATTTCGATCCCTGCGAGCAACTGGTCGATGTCACCGGCCATGAAGCCCTCTTTGGCGATGCAGAAGCCGAGCGAGTCGACGCCCGAGTTGAGGAGTTGCAGCGCCTCGGCGTTAGCCTTCTTGGGGAACTGCACCTCGATGGTCTGATGCACGCGCCAGCGGTTGTGGGTACGCGTACCTCTCACGAACGGGAACTCGCCTGCCTGCGAGCCCAGAAACCGGATGCCTTCGAGGTTCTCGGCGCGGTAGTAGGGGCGGACATTGAAGCCTTCGCCCGTGCGCCACACCAGTTTGCGCTCGTAATCGGCACCTTTCAGGTCGGCTGTAATCACCTCTTCCCATTTCTCGGTCGGGACCGGCGGGAACTCGGTGAACAGCTTTTCACGTTTGGAAATTGCCATAACTATTTAGAGATTAGTATGAGTGATGTTTCTTTTTGTTTCGAAATAGCGCATAAAGGTACAAATTAATTACCGAATTGTAACAAGAAATTGTTACGAAAATAACAGTAGTCCGGGGTTTTTGTCGATTTCGCTGCCGGAGGTGTTTGCCGAAACCCGGAGCCCGAAATTTCGCCCGTTGAGGTGTTATAGTTGAAAATTGTTCTTAAATACCTCGATTTTTAAAGAAATCAAAATTCGTTGTTTTTCGGAAAGTGGCGTGAAAAATAGGGTGTTTTTCGGAAAATGACTGAAAAAATCGGGGTGTTGTCGGAAAAATAGCCTTATTTTTCGGAAAAATGCTGAAAAAATCAACTGTTTTTCGAAAAAATAGTGATTTTGTAAAAACAACGTAACGATAATATTCGTACATTTGTCACCAGAACAGAAAACATGCCGTCGCGGGGAAGTGATCCCAAGGTTAGTTAGGTCGGTGGACCCTGCCGGGAGGCAGTCATCCGCTTGAATTTTAGGTTAGGTTTTAGTTTGCAATTGTCAGGACCTTCCCCGCGCGGTTTTTTCGAACCCCAAAAATTCCTCTAAACTATGTCATTACTCAGGTTTAAGATGGTCGACGCGGCGATAAACCATACCGCCGTGAAGGTCAAGGCTCCCGAGGGACGTCCTTCGGACTACTTCGGAGAGAAGGTATTCGGACGCGCAGCCATGCGTAAGTATCTCGACAAGAAGACGTATGCGGCACTGCTCGACACGATGGACAATCGCACGCCGCTCACGCGCGAAGTGGCCGACAGTATCGCCGCAGGCATGCGCCAATGGGCGTTGGAGCACGGCGCCGACCACTACACCCACTGGTTCCAGCCCCTGACGGGCGGTACGGCCGAGAAGCACGATGCCTTTGCCGAGCCCGACGGATTCGGCGGCGTGTTGGAGGAGTTCTCGGGAAAACTGCTCGTGCAGCAGGAGCCCGACGCCTCGTCGTTCCCCAACGGCGGCATCCGCAATACCTTCGAGGCGCGCGGTTACTCGGCTTGGGACCCTGCGTCGCCGGCCTTCATCGTCGATACGACGCTTTGCATCCCGACCGTCTTCATCGCCTACACGGGCGAGGCCCTCGATTATAAGGTACCCCTGCTGCGTTCGCTGACGGCCGTGGACAAGGCCGCCACGGAGGTGTGCCGCTACTTCGACAAGAATGTCCAGAAGGTCTTCTGCTACTTGGGCTGGGAGCAGGAGTATTTCCTCGTCGACGAGAGCCTCTGGGCCGTGCGTCCCGACCTGATGCTCACGGGCCGCACGCTGATGGGCCACGAGTCGGCCAAGAACCAGCAGTTGGAGGACCACTATTTCGGGGCTATCCCGACCCGCGTGATGGCGTTCATGAAAGACCTCGAATACGAGTGCCTGAAACTGGGAATTCCCGTCAAGACCCGTCACAACGAGGTGGCTCCCAATCAGTTCGAGCTGGCTCCGGTCTACGAGGAGGCCAATCTGGCCAACGACCACAACCAGTTGCTGATGACCATTATGGACAAGATTTCCCGCCGCCACCAGTTCCGGGTGCTGTTGCACGAGAAGCCTTTCAAGGGCATCAACGGCTCGGGCAAGCACAACAACTGGTCGCTGGGCACCGATACGGGCGTGAACCTGCTGGGGCCGGGCAAGACTGCCTCGGAGAACCTACAGTTCATCACCTTTCTGGTCAATGCCATCTCGGCCGTGTACAAGCACAACGGCCTGCTGAAAGCGTCGATCATGAGCGCCACGAACGCCCACCGATTAGGAGCCAACGAGGCGCCCCCGGCCATCATCTCGACCTTCCTCGGCACGCAGGTGTCGGCCGTGCTGGACAAGCTGGCCGCTTCGAAGGGCGACGACGCCATCCGTTTCGACGCCAAGAACGTCTTCAAGATGAGCGGCATTTCGCATATTCCGACGCTGCTGCTCGACAACACCGACCGCAACCGCACCTCGCCGTTCGCCTTCACGGGCAACCGCTTCGAGTTCCGCGCCGTGGGTTCGTCGGACAACTGCGCCGAGGCGATGATCGTGCTCAACACGGCGATGGCCAGCGAACTGACCGAGTTCCGGAAGGCCGTGGACGCCAAGATCGAGGCCGGGGCCAAAAAGGAGAAGGCCATTTACGAGGTGCTCAAGCAGATGATCAAGGCTTGTAAGGCCATCCGCTTCGACGGCAACGGTTATTCCGACGAGTGGAAGGCCGAGGCGAAGCGCCGCGGGCTGGATTGCGAAACCTCGACGCCATTGATCTTCGACCGCTACATGGATGCGGCGAGCGAGAAGCTGTTCGGCGATATGGGGGTCTTTACGAAAGTCGAGCTCGAGGCTCGCACCGAGGTGAAGTGGGAAACCTATACCAAGAAAATCCAGATCGAGGGCCGTGTGCTGGGCGATCTGGCGATGAACCACATCGTGCCTATCGCGTCGAAATACGAGGCGCAGTTGCTCGACAAGGTCTATAAGATGTCGCAGATCGGAGGACTGGATGCTTCGTCTGATATCCTGCTCATCAAGAAGATACAGAATCACACGGCGGAGATTCAGAAGCTCACTGCCGAGATGGTCGATGCCCGCAAGGTCGCCAACAAGATCGAAGATCCGCGCGCGAAGGCGATCGCCTACCACGACACCGTCGCCGTCTGCTTCGACGAAATCCGCCGCCACATCGACAAGCTGGAGGAGATCGTCGACGACCAGATTTGGCCGTTGCCGAAATACCGCGAGCTGCTTTTCCTCCGCTGATTTTCGATTTATAAGCGGCGATTTCCGCATATCCCCCGAACGGGGCGAATGGAATGTACCTGAATACTGCCCATTCACATCCAGATAGAGTTGTAACTTAAAAAGTTATGACTCTATTTGCATATAGCAGGTAATGGTTAGGAAACGGTTGTATGCATTTGTTCGCATCTGCTTTCCTTCATGCCAAACAACTCCTGTTATTGAATACAAATTCAATAAAAAGTCCCGATTTTTCAGATAGGCATAATTTATGTCATAGTAACTCATTTTAGGAAATAGACTGTTCTTCGATGGTCATATTCCATCAAAGGTCGTGAGCAACGAAACCATTTCGGAGGATATGTCGTTCTCGTTCCGGAATATTGAGGAACATAAACACATTGACAAGCGCTTGTACGCTATATAAAGCGTATGATTTTGAATATTTGGAATACGAATATCAAAGCGCATTGTATGGATCGCCGATAGCGCAGCATTCGAGCAGGCAGGCCAGACATTCCCGGAACGAGCATATGCAGAGAGTTCAGTTTCAATAGGCTCTCCCGTTTCGAAATAGGTTGAACCTGATAGATAAGCCGATTATATGCGATATTGAGCCGTCCACATTCCGGTTCGGAAAGGTCCTTGTTTACCAGCATGTGCAACAGAATCATAAAGTTGCTTTTTTCAAGTTTTCTGATTCCTTTCGGCATAAATATCGATCGCTTCTGAACCGTACGATAAGCCCCGGAAATCTTTGATTTTGAAAACTCGTAAATCTCCGGGCCGGTTTATGACGGGTCGGTTATCGATCGGGGTACTTACTGAAAGCTTGTGTTCGTGATATTGTCCCCTGCAAATTCACCCTCGACCGCAAACCGGTAAGTTCCGCTGCCGACCCTGTAAACCCGGTATCCGTCGACAGTGAACAGGTAGTGCACGTTCTTGCTACGGTCGGCACAGACACCCGATTCGGTTACGGCGTCGTCCGGAGCTGCCGGAATCCATATCTGAGCGGTCGTGTTGGCCGGGACCGCGACCTTCATCCGGAAGCCGCCGGGTGTTATCTTCCAGTCGGTCGAGATCGTGCCGTAGGGCGATTCGAACGAGGTTCGGGCGAATGTGATTTTCCCGATGACAGAGGGTTTTACGATGAAATGTTTATAGGCCGGACTCTCCGGGTCGCGCTGGATGCCTCCGACTTGCGTGTAAAACCACTCCTGCAGGTGGCCGAGCATCAAGTGGTTGTGCGAATGGTCCGTACGGGCGTCCCATGTTTCGGGCAGGGCGGTCGCTCCTTGTGCGATCTGATAGCCGTAACCGGGCACGTCGTAGCGGGAGTTCATGGCGTAGATGATTTCCGACATGCCGTGTGCCTCGAGGGCCCGCAGCACGAAGTTGTAACCTACATCGCCGGCTGTCAAGGCATTGCCCCGGGCACGGATGTCCGACGCGATGTTCTCGGCCACAGCCCGTTTGTCCTCCGGTGCGACCAGACCTGCACACAGGGCAATCGCATTGGCGGCCTGACTGCCCCGGTCATAGGATTTGGTGTCGGGGTGGAAGAATTTTGCATTGTAGGAGCATTTTATAGACTCCGCCAACTGCCGGAACCGTGCGGCATCCCGTCCCCTGCCAAGCAATTCGGCGGCTTGGACCATCGTTACGGCATCCATGTAGAATACGGGCGTTGCGGTGGCCGCGAGCGACGTATGCTGCGACACGCCGGGGCGCTTGGGCCCAATGTCGCACCAGTCGCCCAGTCCGTGATTGAGGATGTAGTCCGTCGCTTTGGATTCGAGGTACTCCAGATAGCGTTTCATGCTGTCGTAGTGCCGCTTGACGAGCGACGGATCGCCGTAGTATTCGTAAACCTTCCACGGGACCAGAATCATCGAACTTCCCCATTCGGGCGAATCGACAAATCCGCCGTTGAAAAGGAAATACATCGGAGCCACGTCGGGTATGAGCCCGTTTTCCCACTGGGCCGCCGCCATGTCCGCCGCCATCTTTTCGTAGAGTTTGTAGAGGTCGAAACTATGTTGCAGCGACCCGAACATCAGGTGCAGTTGCTCGATCCACGGCAGCTTTTCGCGGTGGGGGCAGTCGGTCAGGAAACTTCCCATATTGCCTTTGATGCCCCATTCGATCAACGTGTTAATCCGGTTGAGCAATTCGTCCGAGCAGCGGAAAGTGCCGGCCGTGGGAGCCGAATTGCGGACGTGCAGTCCAATGATTTCTTCGATGACGGGGAGCTCTCCGGGATTCTCCTCCCCGGCAGGCACGGCGTCCGTCACCTGCACATAGCGCAGTCCATAGTTGGTGAACTGCGGATGCCAGGTTTCCGGACAGCCGTCGCAGCCGATGGTGTAGGAGAAACGCACTTCGTCCTTGTAGCCGCCGAACCGGTGCACCGAGTCGGCTTTCTCGTCGTAGAGTTCTGTGGCGTGCAGCACCACGCGCTGTCCTTTTTTGCCCGTTAGGGTCAATTGCACGATTCCTTGGAAATTCTGCCCCAGGTCGTAGAGCCATCTACCGTGACGGGTCAGGCGGCGGGTTACGGGGCGGAACCGCTGCATGACACGCAGGGGATAGGAGGTCTGTGCTTCGAGAACGGTCCCTTCGGCCAGCGGCGCGGGCAGCGCCCGCTGCCATGTCGAGTCGTCGTAGCCTGGTTCCATCCAGCCTGTCGACAGGCGTGTGGCATCGTAGTCCTCGCCGCCGTAGACGCTGCTGTAAGTCACGGGGCTTTCCGTCGTGCGCCACGATGTGTCGGAGACGACCGTTTCCCGGCTGCCGTCCTCGTATTCGAGCGCCAGTTTGAGAATCATTTTGGGATACATGTAACTCGTCAGCCCTTTGTAATAGCGTTCCCGGGGAATACTGACGAATCCGTTGCCGAGCATCACACCCAGCGCATTGCACCCCTGCCGCAGCAGCGGGGTTACTTCGAAAGGAACGTAGTTCACGAGTTTGTCGTAGTCTGTGGCTGCCGGATCGAACAGGCGGTCGCCGACTTTTCGGCCATTGAGGAAGAAGTCGAAATGCCCGAGCCCCGAGACGTAGGCTACGGCCTGTTTCAGGGGTTTGCGGATTTCGACCTCACGGCGGAACTGCGGAAGTTTGTTCCGGCCCGGATTGCGGTCGCCGAGCCGTTTCCGAAGCGTTGCGTCGTTGGCCGCACCCGGAACCAGTCGCTCCTTTTCGGGCATCAACTCCATGGCGATCCACTGTGCGCCCTCCCAGTCCTGCTCATCCAACAGTCCTATTCCGAACCGGGCCGGTTCGCTCCACGCGGAGGTTTTTCCGGCCGCGTCGTGGATGCGGACGCTCCAATAATAAAATCCGCCCGGACGGAGCGCCGTCCCCGCATAGGGAATATGCAGCGATTGCGTACTGCGCACCTTTCCGCTGTCCCACAGGCATTCCTGTTGTTTGCCGAGCTTCTCCGGGGCATCGGCAACGCGGATTTCGTAGGCTTGCTGGATGAATCCCTGCCGCTCCGATGCCGCTTTCCAACTGAATTTCGGGGTGAGGGTGTTCACGGCCAGCGGATTCTCAAGGTATTCGCACTTCAGTTCATAGGCGGAAAAGGAACCTGCGAATCCTTCGGTCGTTATGAATACCGACAGGCAGAGGAGAATGAGGCGGATGCAAACGGTTTTCATGGGGGCTTCGTTTTGTGATTGTCAGATATTCAATTTTTCGCAGGCCGGTTTTTCCCCGAGCCACTGCATGCCGTCGACACGGGCCGAAAGTTCCCGGTTGCCGAATAGGGTCCTGATTTGAACGGGGACAGCCGTATTCATGTGTATTCCGGTGATGCAGGTTTCAGCAGGCGTTACTTCAATGACGTTCCCGCGCCGCCGTGCCGTGCAATTCCATGCGGCCAGCGAGCCGTCCGCGCGGACGATGACGAATGCTTGCGTCAGGGCGCACTCTTCGAGCGCTTTGAAAATCTCGAAAACCGTATAGTCGCCCTGCCCGCCTTTCTGGCCGAAATCCATCACGGCAGCATCGTCGTCGGGACGATGCCACGGCGTAATCAACTCCAGATACTGTTCTCCGACGATTGCATCCGTCGGAATCCCTTCGCCGGGATGCGCCGGGTCCTCCGCAAAGACTTTCGCCCGCACATAGGGATCGGGAACGAAGCCCCAGCGGAGCCATCCGTTCCCGTCCATAATCTGCACGCAGGCCCCGAGCGTATCCATCGTATCCCGCAGGTAATTTTCTTCGCCGGTAAGCAGATAGAGGTAGTAGGAGGCGTAAATCTTCCAGGCAGTCCACCCATGGGGCGAGTTCATCACTTGATTGGGTGCGAAATAGTGGTCGAGCGCCTCCCAGTAGCGGAGCGTCCCACCCCGCATCCGGGCGTCGGGGATTTCCGATTGCTGGAGGCAGCGGTGTTTGTGGTAGAGGTATTCGGCAGCGGCCGTATAGGCGTTGCGTGCCGGGGCTTCGTGTTGCATGAGGGCGTAGAGTGCCAGTTGGAGCGCGCTGCATGTAATCATGCCGTCCTCGAACGTCATGTCGCCCTCGGTTTCGATATCGTCGCGGCGCAACAGCAGGTCGGCGCAAGCCCGGGCTCCGGAGAGGGCGTGCCTCTGCGCGCGTTCGGCCCATTCGGCGGAGGCGGGGGCCAACTCCTGCTCTGCGGCGGCCAATTCCAGCATTGACTTGGCCGGATAGATGACGGCCGTGTAATGGACGTTGTTTCGTGAACGGTAGGCGCCGTCGGCGCTTTGAACCTGTTCCGAACAGATGTAGTCGCCGATGTGCGAAGCCTGGCGCAGGTAATTCTCGTCGCCGCTCATGCGCCACAGGTCGACGAGAATACCGATCAACGTCGTGTGGTTCTGGATGCGGTGGGGCCTGAATACCGGCCGGGGCTGCCATGCCACGGTGTCCCAGGTACGGGCGAGCGCATCCTCAAAGCGTGCGGTCAGCCGGATACTTTTTTCCGGCGTCGGAAAATACCGTTCCGCCTGAAAGATCGTGTAATAGCCGTACATACTTTCCGCCCCCGAATGAAGCGGTGGATAACGCGTCGCAAAGTCCCGTGCGCAGGTCAGATACCACGACCATTCGCGGCGGACGTGCACGCGGGCTTCGGCCTGTTTGCCTGCGGATGTCGTAACGGTCAGCAGGTATTCGCCGGGGCCTTTTGCCGGGGTGAATGTTCGACCGGAAAGTTCTTCTACACTGCCGTCCGGAGCCGTTACGGTGACTCTTGCGGTTTCGGACGTACAGCCGTAAAGTTGTAAGTCGGTCGATTCGCCGGCGGAGAGGGTGTAACGTCCGCATTCGATTGCCGGAATACCTCCCCATGCCGCAAGCGCGGGCTTGAGCGTTTCGAGCCCTTCGATTTCTCCCAGATGGAGCTCCCATTCCCGCCGTTCACCGGGAGCAAGCGAATTCATTCGCTGCGGATGTCGTGCAGGCAGGGGGCCCGTGTGCAGCAGGTCGAGGCTTCCGGTGAAAATCTGGTGCCCCCACTTCGGCTTTAAAATACCTTCGTAGATATAGTTAATGCCATAGGAGGCGACCGGCCCGGATGTGCAAATGCCTGCGATACGCCCTTCGGGCGACATGAAATAGCCCCAGAAATGGCTCTTTTCACAGCGCATCAGCGTCGGGAAAAACTTTTGGTTCCACGCCGGATAACTCCGCATTTCGGCGTCGATTCCCAAATACAGCCGTGACCGGAACGGCACGAAAAGGCTGTCCGTGCGGTTCTCCATTTCGGCCGTCACCACCAGATGGTCTTTTTCGGCCCGGTAGGCGAGGCGGTAGGCGATGCCGTTCTGTTCGGCCGTGAATACCGGAATGCCGGATACGGGCTGTGATAGGGCTACGTTCTCCCAAGCCGGTCCGGATTTGTCGTCCGTGCGGAACGGAATCCGCATCCATTCACCGTTACGGAACGTTTCATAGCCGCGAATCGTGCCATTGTCGGCTATGAAAGCACGCCAGGTCGTTTGCGGTCCGGCATCGAGAATCGTGATTCCCGATGCCTGCACGGTGAAAGGAAAACAAAGCAACCACAGCAGGCGGGAAAGTCCCGGTTTTCCAAGATTCATCATTCGTTTGTTTTGGTTGTAATAATTTGCTTTTGTGCAGCCTGAATTCGGATGCAGGCAGGTGCTCCGGCCGATTTTATTCTATGTCCTTGAAGAAGAACTCCGCATATTGGAACCCAGCTTTCTTGTAGAGGTTCGGTAGGAGGCGTTTTGCGCGGCGTTGGAAATCGTCGTAATTCTTACGGTCGTATGCCCAGGCAATTTCGGCTATCGCGGCCATTCTGGGCAGTGTCATCCGCTGGACATGTCCGAAATCCGCGATGTATTCGGTCCATACGTTACCCTGAATGCCGAGAATATTCTTGTACTCGGCGGGTTTCAGCCGGTCGTAGGGGTCGAGGCGGTATACCTGCCTCATGGAGAGGTATCGGGTCGGCCCTATTGGTTCCAGCTTTTCAGGATGGGATGTCTGCGCATAGTCGAGGTAGCAGTTCCACTTCGGGGTCATGATTACGCGGTTTCCCTTCTTTGCGGCGTCGGTCCCCCTAAACTGGTCGGTCCACGCCATGATGACCGCGGATTTTGAAATTCCTCCCTGCATGATTTCGTCCCACCCGATCAGTTCTCGTCCGTGGTCGTGAAGCCACTTTTCGACGCGGTGCATGAAATAGCTTTGCAGTTGTTCCTCGTTTGCGAGCCCCTCTTGGCGGATGCGTTTTTGACAGGCCGGACACTCTTTCCAACGGTCTTTGGGACATTCGTCGCCTCCGACGTGTATGAGTTTCGAAGGGAATAGTCCGAGCACCTCCCCGAGCACATTTTCCACGAATTCGAAGGTCGTCTCTTTCCCCGCGCAGAGCACGTCCTTGGATATTCCCCAATGGGTCCATACTTCGTATCCTTCGCCGCGGCACCCCAACTCGGGATATGCGGCCAACGCCCCTAACATGTGTCCGGGCATGTCGATTTCGGGAATTACCTCGATGTATCGTTCTGCGGCATAGGCCACGATGCAGCGGATATCGTCCTGGGTGTAGAAACCTCCGTAGGGTTTTCCGTCGTATCGGTTGCGGCTTTCGTCGGACTTGTCGTATCGTCCGATGACGGTCTCCTTACGGATGGAGCCGATCTGGGTGAGCCGGGGATATCGCTTGATTTCGATGCGCCATCCCTGATCTTCGGAGAGGTGCCAGTGGAATACGTTCAGTTTGTGCAGGGCGAGGATGTCGATAAATCGTTTCACCTCGTCCACGGTCCAGAAATGGCGTCCGGAGTCGAGCATTCCCCCGCGATGTGCGAAACAGGGTTTGTCGGCAATGACAACGGCGGGTACGGTTCCGTCCGGGGCGACGAGCTGACGGAGCGTTTGCAGAGCGTAAAACACGGCCTGCGGGGAGCCTCCGGATATCCGGATGGCTTTGGGCGTCACTGCAAGCGTGTACTCTTCATTCTCCAGTTCGTTGTTTACAGCGAGGGCGACGGCTCCTTTTTCTGCCACGGGAATCCGGTGACCGACAACGGAAGCGATGTCTTCGGCGAAGATTTCTGCGGGACGTCGGAGTTCGCCTTCGGCGGCGACTGCCGTTTTGGGAGAGATATGGAATACGCCCTTTCCCGGAGTCAGGGAGGCGGGGCGCGGTATGATATCGATGTTTCGGGCGCAGATTGCTGCGGCGAACATCAGGGCGAAAAAGGTCAGAATAGTTCGTTGCATCGGTAAACGGGTTGAGGATACGCATGTTGGCGGGGCTTTTCCCCGGTTGGTATCCGGTCAGATAAAGTTAATTCGTTTATTGTAGTTTGATATCGACAAATACCGGTAAATGGTCGGAAACAAGGTTCAGTTTGACGGAACCGGAGAGCCGCACCACCTGTGACTGTACAACCTGATATTTTGCATTGTTCCTGTAAGCAAGGATGTAGTCGAGGCAGCGGTCGGGATTATTCGCCGGGAAGGTCGTCTGTGTAGCCGAGATGACTTTCCATTTCTGCTGGTAAAGGGTCATCGTCTCCGATTCGGGGCGGGCGTTCATATCGCCCGCCAGAAAGATAGGTTTGGCGGAATCTGAGTAGTGCCGCTCGACATAGTCGTTGATTACGGCGATCTGCCCGGGATGTGCCGCTCCGGTGGAGTGTTCGAGGTGGGTGGCGATGAACACGAAGTCGTCGAATTCCAGTACGCACATCACCCTTCGTTCGGTTCCGACCCCCTTAGGCAGGAAAACGTAATCCTTGGCAATGGCTTTCTTCTTGGAGAGAGCTGCGTCGCCGTAGCGGCCGCCGGTGGGGTGCGGATCGAGCGCCGGGCCGAAAATATAGTCCCAGCCACCCATGATTTCGGAAAAATGTTTAGGCTGGTCGACACCGTCCGTGCGCGGTACGCCGTCGTCTATTTCGTTGATGCAGAGGACGTCCGCTTCTATCTCTTTCAGAAAATTGCCGATCGCCCCGTAGGCCCGGTCCGGAGCGGGGAAGTTCTCCGTATCGAACCGGAACGTCGCCACATTGTAGGAAACCAGGCGGATTACGCCTTCGCCTTTGCCCTTGCCGGGCGTTTCGGGGCTGTCATTGTCCTTACTGCAGGCCGTATTCAGGCATAATCCGGCGGCACATGCGAATAACATCAGTGTTTGGATTGCAAGCATGTTTTTTCGTATTGTTTATGCCGGCCCTGCCGACTGACAGGACCGGCTGTTTGTTATCGGTTGAGGTACGGATTTTCGTTTTTCAACAGCGAAATCCCTTCCGTTACATCGGTAGTGAATTCCGAAGATTCGTACTTGTTGTTGTAGCGGTCCGTAACGATTACCTTCACCTCGGCGTTTTTGTCCTTGAGTTTATAGGAATAGAGATGCGTGCAGGTTACGCTTACGGCCAGCCAGCGGTCGATGCGGGTTTCGTAGGTGTTGCCTTCGTGTACGGCCATGCCCCACATGTCCTTCATGTTGATACGCGACATGCTGCCCGAATATTCGCCGTTCTCATAGACGGCGATGTCCCATTTTGAATCGGCGTTCCAGACGTTGGCCACGATCACGTCGTCGGCCAGCCCGAACGTGTAGTCGTACAATACGTCGGCGCTGCCTGCACCGTACAGGTCGTCGGGGTTGCCCCAGCCTTTGTAGGCATGGTTGCCGCGATAGAGGCGGAACTGGAAATTGCGGTCGTGGTTGACGGGCTGGAAGTAGGCATTCTTAATCGAGTTTCCCGACATTTCGTAGACCGTGAATCCGAGCGGTGTAGCGTCGGTGTTCAGGTTGCTCCACCACCAGGCGCCGCATGCCGCACCGTGGATGTGTTCGTAATAGGTGGCGTTTTCGATATTTTGGTGGTCGTGCGTGTGACCGGAGAATACGTCCAGCGACTTGAAGCGGGAGAGAATGTCCAGTATTTTCGTCGAATTTTTCGAATTGCGCATCGGGATATGACAGAAAAAAATCACCGAACGGTCCGTGCCGACGGGCGCTACCTGTTGTTCCAGCCAGGCGACCTGTTCATCGGTGAAACCGCCGTGATAGCTCGAGCCGTTCTCGAAAATGACGTTGTCCATGCCGACGAAAAGATAGTTACCCATGTTGAACGTGTAGTCGGTCGGCCCCCACAACGCGCTGTGGTCGTCGGCGTTGCGCGGGAGCGAGGAATTTGCCGCATCGCGGAGTTTGTCGTGGTTGCCGACGACGGAGAATGCCGGGGCACCCGTCGACCCGAGGTTCAGCCGTGTGGCGGCCATGTAGTCGAGGTTGTCTTCGACCTGATCGCCCATCGACAGAATGATGCAGGGCTTGGTCTGCCGGGCGACGGCGTCCTTCAGCGCCGGGGTCGTTTCGTTGGTGAAACGTTCGTTGTCCATGGGGACCCTCACCTGCGGGTCACCCACGCCGATCACCGTGAAATCGGAGGCGTCGCCCGTGCGCTTGCGCAACTGAAAATCCTGACGGTGCACGCCTGCGTTTTCGGGAATTTCGGCGTAGAATTTCGCCGCCGAACAATCCTCGGCCGTTTCGATTTCGTAGTCCCAGGGCGTCGAGTAATAGACGAACTTCGCTTCGGGATTGCGCTTGATCTGGTAGATGCCGTAGGCGTTGGTCGCCACGCTGGTCGTGCCGTCGCTCACCACCACGCCCCGGATGGGTTTTCCGTTGGTGTCGGTGAGCTGCCCGTAGAGGTCTTTGCCGACGGCGGGCTTCACCTCGATTTGCGAATAGTCGATTTCGCCGCCGCCTTTGCCGCCCTGATCCTCTTTTACGCCGCAGCATACGGCGAGGAGGGCTGCCAGTGAACACATTGTCAATATGCGGAATGTTTTCATTATTTTCGGTTGTTTTTCGGTTGCCGGAGGCTCCCAGCTCCGACCGGAGCCGGGAGTTTCCGATGACAATTAGTTGTTTTTCAGGATTTCCGTGATTTTCGAACGGTCGTTTTGTGACGCTTCGGTCGCAGCGTCCTGACGGGTCGGATCGTTTACGCTGCCGGGATCGGCCGCGCGCACTTTGTGCGAGAAGGCCCAGACGTTCTGGATGCAGCCCGCCTTGTTGACCTCGGCCTTGAGCGTCCCGGTGTTTTTGCAATTCTCGATACTGTAATACTGCACGTTGTTCTCATCGGCGGAGGCCACGACCGAGACGCCTGCCACGATCGGGAGCGCCCTGCCTGAGCCGTCCGGTCCGTTACGGGTCGTCGTCAGGTCGAAATCGCCGGTGTTCGTGCAGTCCTTCACCACCGAGACGACCGAACCGTCGTTCTTGCCCGTCGGGTTGTCGGAGCGCCCCGAAATGCCGCCTGCAGCGAGCGAAATAGTTCCGCTGAGTTTGCCGCTGTTCGTGCAGCCCTCGATCCGGGTGCCTGCGAAATAGGCGACGATGCCTCCAAGAACATTACCGTTCTTAGCCATGTTGATATGGCCGGTGTTGGTGCAATTCCGGATTGTCGCCGAAACACATTTCTCGATGCTGCCGACAAGTCCTCCGACGAAATGCGCCGCTATCGTCAGGTCGGCCTCGTTGCGGCAGCCGGTCAGGTCGATTTTTCCGGTCGCGGCATCGCCCTGGTCGGGACGGGCACCCAGAATGCCGCCGTAAAAGTCATAGTTGACGTTGCAGGTCGAAGCGTCTATCGCGCCTCGGTTGATGCAGTTCTCGTACGTTCCGTAGACAGCTCCGGCAATACCCCCGCATAGGATGCGCAGGCCGCTTTTGCCCTGTCCGTCGATGGTGATCTTTCCGGTGTTCGTGCAATTGGTGAAGGTTCCGGCGAAGGTTTTGCGGGTTCCGCCGATCAGACCGCCAATGAACTTGAAGGCGCCGCAGTCGGCGTTGATCGGGGCCACCAGAATGTCGGAGGCGTTGGAGCAGTCGGTGAATACAATGCCGTTGTCGTCGTCCAGATGGCCGACAAGTCCGCCGAAGTAACGCATCAATCCGTTCTTCATGGTGATCGAACCGCCGATGGCGTGGCAGTCGGTGAATATCACGGCGCCTTTGGCCAGGCCGACGATGCCGCCGTAGCGCGTGTCGTCGAATTTGGACCACTTCGTGGGTTCGTAGGAGAAGTCCACGGCGACTTTCACGCCCGTGAATCGGGCTCCTGCGGGCGCTTCGCTCAGCACGCCGCCGCAGGCCGCCCAGTTGGCGGCGTCGGAATTACGAATCGAGCCTTTGACCGTGATATTCTTGATTTCGGCCGTCCCGCTCATCTTGTGCATCAGGATGCCGTAGTAGCGCTCCGTGGTGGCGATATCGGCCTTTACCGTATGACCCAGGCCGTTAAGGGTGCTCTCGAAAGTCTGGTTCTTGGAGACGAGCAGGTAGGGATTGCTCTTCGAACCGAAATCGATGTCTTCCAGCAGCACGATCTCGCCGTTCTGCATATAGGGGGAGAGCCCCGCAGGATTTTTGTCCGCCAGGTAGGCGTCGTAGGCCTTGCGGAAGGCTTCGGCCTCGGCCGCACCGGCGATGCCGTCCAGCCGCACGTCGATCGTATAGGTTTGTGCAAAATCGTCATCGCCCAATTCGTTATAGGTTTTCAGCGTTACCTGCCCGCCGTATGCCGTATGGTTGTCGGCGTCCGGGGCCGTGATGGTGATCTTCTTGCCGGCTACGTCGGGCGTGACCTCCCAACCCTCTGGTTTGTCGGCGACGACGATATCGGCGACGTATTGTCCCGTATAGCCGATCTCAACGGGCGTTTCGAACTGGAAACGCACGTTGTCAGTTTCCAGCGTCATGGCGGGGTCGTGGGCGTCGACGGCCGTTCCGCGGAACGTCGCCGTGACGCCCCGCTGCCCGCGTACGCTCAGCGGGGTGACCGAGAGGTCGCCTGAAAGTACGGCGCCTTCGTCGTCGTCGCCGGGCGAGGTGATCGTGAAAGACGTTTCTCCTTTCTTGTAGCTGCCTGTCCAACCTGCGGGCAGTTGGAAGTCAAAGCCACCAAAACTTTCGTTGGCCGTAAATTCATAGCTGCGGGTCGAAGCATAGGCGAATTTCGTCTCGCCGGGATTCTCGAAAGCAAAGTCGAGGCGTATCTCGGCGGCGGCCACCGCGACGGTGTAGTTTGCCGTGCGGCCTGCCGGAGAGGTGAGCGTAAAGACGATGCTGCCGCTTTCGTTACCGTCGAGGTAGGCTGCCATCGGCGGTTCGATGATACACTGCCTGTCGCGCAGGTTGGTCTTGACGACCCAGCCTTCGGGGCGTTCCGTCGTTGCGGAAACAACGTTCTCGGCCTTGATGGTATAGCTGCGCGGCGTGTCGAACACGAACTCCTGCGTACCGCCGACGGGGGTGCCGTTTTCGGTGAGTTCAAAGACCATCGTGCCTTCGTTCAGGCCTGCGTCGTCCGATTCGCAGGCGGACAGCCCGGCCGAGCAAAGAACGACAGCCATTGCATAACTTATGATGTGTGAAATGTTTTTCGCTTTCATTTTAATCATTCGTTGAGGTTTGTACTCGTTTTTCCGGCTCACAGGGCGATGACTTTCACCACATAATCCATCTGCTGCTTGTCGGGGCCGGTCAGGTTGACCACGACGTTCCCCGCGGTCTCGCCGACCTCCGGGCTGGCCGGTGCGGAGATCACCACCGAGCCGTCGTCGCCGCCGTTGTAGAATTCGGCCTCCCAGCCGAACGGCGCGACGACCTTCATCGTCGTAACGTACCGGCTGTGCAGTTTGTACGCTTTCGTTTCGCCGAATTTGAATTGCTGTGTACCCTCCAACTGGAAGGCTCCGTCGTAGAGCTGGAACTGGATTTTACCGTGCGGCTCCTCCTTGTCGAGTTTGCAGGAGGTCATCCCGAAAGCCAGCGTCAAAACCGCCGCTGCGGATACTATTTTCTTTAACATGGTTTTGTTCGTTTAGCTGTTAATAACCGGGATTCTGCTCCATATTGGGGTTCATGGACATCTCGTCGGCCGGAATGGGCCACAGGTAGTCGCGTTCGTTGAAGACGCGGACCTTCGCCTGATGCTGTTTTCCTGTGTTGGGGTTGTAGGCGCCGAGAACGGGGCCGTTCATCACCTGCGTACCGATCTTCCAGCGACGGATGTCGAACAGGCGGTGGCCCTCGAATGCCAGTTCCACGCGGCGTTCGCGGCGGACCAGTTCGCGCAGTTTCGCCTGCGTTTTATATTTTGTGCGGTCGACCTCAGGCATGCCGGCACGGGTGCGGATATCGTTCAAGAAGGTGTAGATGTTCTCGTCCGAAAGTTCGTTCAGTTCAATGGCTGCCTCCACATAGTTGAGCAGCACGACGGCGTAGCGCATCAAATAAAAGTCGTTGATACCTTGCGTGTCGCCGCGTTTGTCTACCCAGTCGCGATAATTGCCCCATTTTTTCACCCAGTAGCCCGTCATCGTCGAGTTGATACGGCCAACCTGGTCGAGACTGCCAGGGGTCCATGGGTCGGGACATACGTTGATGAAATTCTCGTTCGGGAAGAGTATTGTAGCTGTCAGGCGCGGGTCGCGCGGCAGCGCCTTCGGGTTCCGGATTAGTTCGTTGCGCGTCGCGTCATCCAGCTCGTCGAGCGTGCGGCCGTCGAGCAGTTCGTATTCGTTGACCAGCGAGGCTGTCGGCGAGTCGACTACGCCGCCGGCCGTGCCGCCGTACGGAGCCAGACGGGCGCGGACCTGCTGGGCGCCGTTGTTCTTGAGGAAGATGGCCTCGGTGTTGTTTCCGGCGGCGGTACCTTCGAAGTTCTTGGCGATGAACAGGGTCGAGTAGGCGCTGTGGTGTACGGTGTAAGGGGCCGTGCCCTCGTCGGTTTCTGCGCGCATGAGTTTGTAGCGGCCCCCCTCGATTACTTTCCAAGCCCATTTCTTAGCATTGGCCCAGTCACCCACATAGAGGTAGAGATAGGATATGTAAGCGTAGCAGGCGTCCTGTGTCCAGCGCCAGGCCTCGGTGGCCGTATAGCCCGGGCCGTCCTTTACCGGGAGGTCGCCGGCTGCAGTTTCGAACTCACCGGCGATCCAGTTCACGATTCGCTCGGCGCTTTCGCGGCTCAGTTCCTGCTCGGAGGGCAGCGTGGGGGTTTCGACGATGGGGATGTTCCCGAAATGCAGGAAGAGGTCGAGGTGGTAGAAGGCCCGGCAGGCGCGTACTTCGGCGGCCATGCGCGTCACCTGCGATTTGTAGGAGGTAGGAACGAATGCCCGGTGGTAGTTCTCCAGAAACCGGCACGCGCGGCGGATACCCCGCCAACGGTTGAACCACAGTGTACGTGCGAGAATGTCGCTGGTGGGAACTGTGCCGCTGTCGTAATTGCTGAAATTGACGTAGTTAGCGCTTCCGATGCAGTTGTCGGTAAGGGCTTCCCGTTCTACTATTGTATTGCTGGCCGCTCCGGGGGTAGTGGAGCTGTCGTCCGAATTCTGGTAGAGGATCAGCCCCGAAGGGATGGTTTTGTAGATACTGTTCAGGGCGGTGTTGAGCTGTCCGATTGTCTGCCACCACTCCTCCTCGGTGGTGTCGTTGGGCACGTCTTTCTGGAGGAAGTCCTCACAACCCGTCAGAAAAGTTACGCTTCCCAGCAGGAAGGCCGCCGTAAGGTATTTTGCGATTTTATGCTGAAATTTCATACTAGGATGTTTTAAGAGTTAAAACCGTACGTTCAGTCCCACGGAGTAGGTGCGGAACATGGGATAGGTGGAATAGGTTCCTTTGCTTTCAGGGTCGATCAGTTCGACGTTGGTAAAGGTAAAGGGATTCTGTACGTTGGCGTAGATGCGGATGCTTTCGGCCCGGATTTTCTTGGCCAGCCATGGGCAACTGTAACCCAGTTGGATGTAACGTACGCGCAGGAACGCGCCGTTCTCGCGCCAGAACGTCGAGAAGAGTCCGTTGTTGCCGGCCTGGAGCGTCGGGCGTGGAAACCGGGCCGTCTGGTGGTCTTCGGTCCAGTAGTCGAAATGCCAGCGCTGGGGTTTGCCGCCGTTATCGCCGTCGAGCGGATTGGAAATCAGGTTGGTGTAGAAGACCGGAACCGAACCCACGCCGTTGGCCTGCGCCTCGAAATCGAGGTTTTTCCACGAAAACGACAGGTTCATGTAGTAGACCGATTCGGGGTCGACCCGGCCGATGGGCATGCGGTCACTGTCGTTGATTATTCCGTCGCCGTTCATGTCGACGTATTTCACGTCGCCGGGCTGCTGGGAGAGCGATGCCGAATTGTAGCCGCCGATGATCGGGTAGTTGTCGTCGATGTCGCGCTGGGTCAACAGACCGTCGGCCACATAGCCGTAATACTCGGTAATGGCGCGCCCCTGTTGGTAAATACGGTCTCCGGAGACGATTTTGCTGTTGATTACCCGCGTCAATTTCGACTTGGTATACGAATAGCCGGCGTTGAAGCCGATACGCGTGTGTTTGTTGAAGTTGTGATTGTAGCCCGCGCTGATCTCGAACCCGTCGACCTTGGCGTCACCGGCGTTCTGGAACGAGTTGAGCAGCGCCGAACTGAGCGTCGAGGGGGTGTTGACAATTAGGTCGGTAGTCTTTTTGCGGAAGACGTCCACTGTGAGGTCCAACTGGTTGTCGAAGAAACTCAGGTCGAGACCGGCGTTCCAAATCGAGACGACCTCCCATGTGAGGTTGGGGTTTCCGTTGACGGTCTCGTTGCCGCTGCTGCTTACCAGACTCTGGTATTTGTAGGGGTTGACGTGATTGTTGCCCAACTTGCCGTAGGACAGGCGTAGTTTCATCGTGTTGAGCCACTTGACGTCCTTGAGGAACGACTCGTTGGCGATGTTCCATCCCACGGCGGCCGAGGGGAAGAAGCCCCATTTGTGGCCCTTGTCGAAGAGCGACGAGCCGTCGCCGCGGGCCGAGATTTCCAGCATGTAGCGGTTGTCGTAGCTGTAATAGGCTTTTCCGAAGAACGAAACCAACGTCACCACGTCCCAGGCGTTGCGCATGTCGTATTCGGACGACCAGCCGCCGATGAGGTTGAGCGTATGGCCGTTCTTGAAATCCTTGTTCCAGTCGAGCATCAGATTGGCCGTCCAGTACGATTGGCGATTGGGATAGGAGGTCTCACTCATCTTGCCGCTGTCGAAAACGATGTCGTCGGTAAAGTAGTCGATCAGTTGGAAAGCCGGGCGTGTGCGGCGCGTGAGTCCTGACGAGAGGCGGTAACCGACCTGTCCTTTCAGGACCAGTTCCGGAATGATGTACCATGTGGGGCGGATGTTCAGCGTCACATAATCCTTGAACTCTTCCCGTTTGATGCCTTTCTGGAGGTTGTACAACGGATTCTGCACGGTCTGGTAGATGCCGTAATAAACCATGTCCTCGCGCTGACCCTCCTTGCGGGGATAAATGCCCGCGACGGTCGGCGGTGTGCGGTAGATGAAGTCGATCAGCGATGTATTGGTGGTGTTGGGCTGGCGCTGTACGTCACGGTTGACGAAGGCGTCGACATAGGTGAAGAGCGTCTTCGAGAGGTTGATGGTCGTGTTCAGACGCACCGACAGGCGTTCGAAACCGTTGTCCATGTATTTGTAGATGCCGTCCTGCGACATGTACTGCGCTGCCAGCGCGAAGCGGGCCGTGGTGTTACCACCCGAGACGCTGAGGTTGTGTTCCTGAATGTTGGTGAACTCGCGCATCGTTTCCTTCGTCCAGTCGGTGTTGGGAAAGTTGATCGGGTCGGAGCCGTTGCGCGTGGTTTCAATCATGATATCCGTGTAGCTCGGGGATGCGCCGCTGTTCACCGAAGCTGCGTTGTAGTAATTCATGTAGTCAACGGCGTCGCCGAAATCGGGACGGTAGAGGGGCTGCTGCACGCCGAAGTAGCCGTTGTAGCCCACCTGCACACGGCCTGCCGTACCGCGCTTGGTGGTGATGACGATTACACCATTACCGGCCTTGGCTCCGTACATCGAGGCTGCCGAAGCATCCTTGAGCACCGAGATCGACTCCACGGTCGAGGGGTCGAGTTTGTCCATGTCCGACTCGAAGCCGTCGATCAGGACGAGCGGATCGGAACCCAGCAGCGACGCGACACCGCGAATCTTGATTTTTGCACCGTCGCCGCCCGGCATGCCGGAGCTCTGCGACACGAAAACACCAGTTGTACCACCCTGGAGGGCCTGCGACAAGCGGGTGATGGGTTTATTGGTGAAATTGGTGTTTTCGATGATGCCGACCGACGAGGCGACTTTGACCTTCGCCTGCGAGGTCATTCCCGTCACGACCACTTGTTCGAGCGCCGTAGCGTCTTCGGCCAGAGCGATCGACATGTTCGATACCGATGCGTTGACGCGAACCTCCTTGGTCTGGTAACCCAAGTAGCTGACGACCAGCATGTCGCCTTTCTTTGCTTTGAGGGAGAAGAAGCCGCTGCCGTCGGTGGTCGTACCCGTGGGGGTTCCCTTTACGATGATGGTGGCGCCGACAAGCGGTGTGGGAGGCTCTTTGGTATCGACTACAACGCCCCGGACGGAAAGCAGATTACCCCCCCCCTCAGTTTCTTTGCTCGCTTCGGATACCCGGGCGGTTTTATTGTAGACGGTTATCTGGCCTTCAGTGATGAGGTAAGCGAGATCGGTTCCCGCAAGGAGGCGTTTCAGCGCCTCGGGGAGTTCCGCCTCTTTGATTTCGAGCGTTACGCGCTTGTCGAGTTCGGCATCTGAGGCGTCGGAGACGAGGAAGACATAGCCGCTCTGCTTTTCGATGGATTTAAAAAGCTGCCGGAGCGAGGTGTTGTTGGCCGTGAGGCTGATTTTTCCCGCCGGGGTGGCCGGTGCGCCGGCGTCGGAAGGGACTGCGTAGGACGGCACGGCCAATGCCGAAAGTAGCAGGAATAGCCCAAATTTTAGAAAATTGATGGGCATGAAGGTCTTTTTGGCAATACATAAGACAGAGTTAAATCTTTCTTTCATATATTTGCATCAAGTTTAGGTTTACATCTTGGTAACTGTTAATGGTTGGGTGTGGATCTGAATCCGGGTCGGATGGAACTCGTACTTCCATCCGGCTCTTTTGTTTTTATCGTCATTGTTCCATAGGCAGACTGCTTTTTCGGGTGATGTATACGGTGTTCCCCTCACGTTTGTAGGAGGTGTCTGAAATGACGGTCAGGGCCTGCATGATGTCGTCGATGTCCGATGCGAGGTAGAGTTTTCCGGTGCAGGTTTTTTCCGAAAGGGTTTTATCGCCGATGTCGAACGAAACGTTGTAGTACCGGCCGATTTTCTGCAGGATTTCGGAGATCGTGGCGCGCCGGAACAGCAGCACATTGTCTTTCCAACTGATATACTCTTCGACGTCGACCTCCGATCGAGCGATGCCGTGCAGGGCGTTGTAAGTTGCCATCTGGCCGGGAACTATCTCCATTGCCTCGTTGCCGGTTTCGACGGCGACTTTGCCTGCGACGAGCACCACGGCGCATTGCGGATCGTCGGCATAGGCCGAAACGTTGAATTTCGTGCCGAGGACCCGGACGTCGAATTTGTCGGTATGGACGCGGAAGGGCCGTTCGGGGTTTTCCGTCACTTCAAGGTATATCTCTCCGCTTACCGTGATATCCCGGGTAGGTCCGGCAAATTCGCCCGGAAATTCGAGCTCCGTGCCGGAATTGAGCCACACTTTCGTCCCATCTGCCAACGTAAGGGTAGCCCGTTGGCCGTAAGGAACAACGAGTTTGTTGTTGTTTTGAGCGGGTGACAGGACGGAAGTCTGCTCGTCGGTGACCGTAATGCGTCCCTTGTCTACAACGATCGAGGCATCTCGGGTAAGCGCGACCACTTCTTGTCCTGTGTGGAGTTGGATTTCCTGTTCCGGGAATTGCTCGCCGACGATCGAGGATACAAGGACAACCTCCGGGTTGCGATTTGACAGATAGAATCCCGAAACGAATATAAGAATGATACTTGCCGCTGCGATCAGTTGCCGGACGAACTGCTGTCTCCTCGCTTGACGTTGCCTCTCGGTGGTTGCCCGAATGCGTTTCCACAACTCGTCCAATTGTGCTTCGGAAAGCCGGGAGCCGTTTATCCGAACCGCCTTGAATTGATCGATGGCCCGGTCCAGTTCGTCGGAACACTCCGGATGCTCCTTACGGAACAGCATCCAATAATTATCCAATTCAGGCGTTCGTTGAAGTCGCCATGCTATGAATTTTTTATCATTTAAGAAGCTCGGGCGATCGGGAGTATTGGCTCTGTCATGCATAATTGTCCGATAAGTTCTGTTTTCATTAAAACGAACGAACTTATTTTTTGTGGACAGTTTTCGAAGCTAAAAGTGAATAAATAGCAAAAAAAACGCAAGCGTGGGGTTTCTTTTTGCTGCAAGACGCATCTTATTCATTGCCCGGAAGACGTTTTTTCGAGCCGATTCCGGAGTGATATTCAACAATTGTGCGATCTCTTCGTAACTCATTTCCTGCATGTAGCGAAGATATACGGCTTCCTTTTGACTCGGAGTCAATTCAGACATCAACTCTTCAACTTTTGCCTTTAACCTTTGATATTCTTCTTCGTCAGCAAGGGATTCCTCAATTGAGATCTCAAATCCGGACGGTACGATCTCCGAACAAAAGCAGTCTGTTCGGCTTTCCCGACGGGAGATGTCGATGAGGCGATTTTTTAAACAGCAGAAAAGATAGAATTTTTCATGGTTTTCGCCGGTGAATTTCTCTATCCGGGACTCATTGAGGGCCAACTTACAGAAAACATCGTGGATAGCGTCCATACATATGTCTTTTGGAAATCCCAGCCCTGAGGCATAGTTGTAGAGTACATTTGCATACCTATCGTACAGATCGGATAGTTTATCCGCTTTGTTATCGGCGAAACTGTTTATGATTGGGATGCCTGACATTGTTTTCCGAAATTGTCGAATAAGCAAATATACTAAAATATTTGATAACTTGACTTCCGGATGGTTTTCTATTATCGGCTGACAAATGGATGCAAACCCGCGAATCGTTGCCATCAGCCTGTGTTAGGCTGTATCTGCCAGATTTTTTTACCGACGGAAGATTTTTCGTATTGATGCGGCATAGTCCGCGAATGCCCGTCGATTCCTGAATCCAAAAGCGGCTAATATGTTGTGAGCGAAAATTGCAATTAATCCCTTTTGCTGCTGAAAACCGTTTCATGGTCTTATCGGTCGTTTTCCGGTTGGTATCCATATATGGTCAAAAAAGGGGCGCGACTTGGGAGCGACTCCGGCCTCGCAGAGCGAGCACCTTTGTCGGACAAATGCCAATTTGTCGGACAAAGGTACAGCTCGCTGTTGTCTGGCGACAACAAGAATCCGCGCCGGAAATTTTTTTGTGAAAACTTTGAAAAACCTCCGAAGCGGCTTCCGGGGCGGTCTTTCCCATGTGCAATATTACAACCGTGCGGGCGCCAAAACAAGCCCTCGGTGCGGACTGGCGCGGCCGTGAGCGGACATCGAAATCGAAGCGTTATCCTGTTTATATTGCGGCAGGAATAAAAGAAAGCGTTTGTGAACCATAAAATTGAATCATCCCGAAAGGATATCGTGTCGGTGCGACGGAGATTGTTCCGGGACGAAATTCGTTGTTAAAATTGCTCTTTCCCTCTTTCGGAATAAAGGATATTCATAAACGCTGAATTCCTGAAAGAATGCATTTCTGAATGCAGCAAAAATGCGAAATTTGGCAGAATGGCTATCCCCAAACGCGTGTTGTTGAATCTTTTAAATACTGTATCATGAACATCACCCCTGTAAACATTGCCGTCTGCAATCAGAAAGGTAGCGTTCAGCAAAACGCCGGCGGAAAATGTCAGGGTTCAGTTTCCGTTTGGAATTTATCCGGCATTTTCTTCGGGTAAACGCGGGAATTGAAATCGCTCACCGATCTTACCTTCGATCTGGGTAATGGCTTTGTCGATCATCGGATTCGTGACCTTGGCATAGATCTGAGTCGTGGTCGTATATTTGTGCCCCAGCATTTTTGATACCGTTTCCAGCGGAATGCCGTTCATCAAGGTAACCGTCGTGGCAAAGGTATGCCGCGCCATGTGGAATTTCAGATTCTTCGCAATTCCGCATTGTCTGGCGATCTGTTTCAGGCTGGCGTCCGAGGATTTCAAAGAAGCGACCGGGAAGACCCTGTCCGGATTTCCGGGAAAAAGTCGGTTTAACCGGATTGTCGGAATACGGTACTTTTCAAGGATTGCGTTTGCAACCGAAAGAAGTTTTACCGTAAACGTGACTTTCGTCTTCTGACGGGTACTGCTAATCCACCATGTTCCGTCCGGTGTTTGTTTCAACTCCTCATAACTCAGTTTCGCCAGATCGGCATAGGACAATCCCGTAAAACAGCAGAACAGAAACATATCCCGTGTCCGATCCTGACGCTGCTGCCTGACTTTGCCGATAATTAGTTTATTGATTTCTTCTTCGGGAGATATTCAATTTCCGGCTGGTCGGTAAAGTAGTAGTAATAGGCAAACGGATTCTTGTCTATTTGCCCGTCGTTAAAGGCTTTCTTGACGATATGCTTCAGCGATTTGATCTCAACGCTGCTCGTCGTGTCGGCAAGGCCTTTGACATGCTTCAGATAAGCGGTAAATTTCTCTGCAAAAGACTGATCCAGTTCCGCAAGGGGGACATCCCTGACTTTATAGTTCCGGCAGACGAAGAGACTCAAATCACGTCTTAAGGTTTGATAACGAAGTAAGGAGTGGATGGTACGGTCGACGTCTACACGGGTCTTGTAATCCTTACAGAATTCATCGCATAACTCCAGTAACAGTTTATACTTTCTGCCGAAACCCAGATAAGCATTTTTTACCTTATCGGCGGAAACATATTCGTCATGGTCGCAGATAGACTGATAGTGTTTACCTATCTGGATACGGATATTATCCAGATGGCGGTTGATACGGTCGGCTTCAAAGCTTTTGCCCTTGGCTCTTCCGCCCTTCACTTCCCACAGATGGGGAGGTACGTTGAGTTTGGCGCTGAACTGGGAGATCGTACCGTTGACGGTAATACGGCCCATGACAGGAACTACCGGCTGAGGTTTGTGTTTGTCCTTTTTGAGGTAGAACAGAACCTTGAATGTGCTGCGCATACTCCGAGGAAATTTAGGGGTTAAAACTAATTTCTTCAGAGTTGTCTGTCAAGATGAAACGCGATGCAAGAAATTGCAAATGAATATCTTATATAAGATACAGCAAAACAGACGAGGTAACGATCTGGAAACCGTAACCTCGTCTGGAATTACCTTTTTATGCCGGTCCTTCCCAAAAAGAGAAAACTCTTGCAAATATTAAATCATTGAAAACTCAATATTTACACCATTTTTCATCTCTCGGAATGCAAATGGGTAGTACAAACGTACTATCCATCCGCCCCGTTCTTCACGGTGCGCGAAATTTGCTCGCTTAAAATCAAAACCGGCCCCTGCCCGACGGGTTCCTCCGACCCCTTTCCTTCTGCCATACGGCACAAAAAAACGGGAACCTCCTTTTTCGAAGTTCCCGTTTTTCGGAAGCCCGTGGGCTTATTCCTCGTCGCGGTACATGTGTTCCACATATACGGCGTGCATCATCGCTTCGCGCTTCGCAATCGAAGGCTTGGTGAAGTACTGACGACGGCGGAGCTCCTTCAGGACGCCCGTGCGCTCGTATTTGCGTTTGAACTTTTTCAGGGCGCGCTCGATGTTTTCGCCCTCTTTTACCGGCATGATAATCATAATATTCTCAGTTTTTTGTTGTTTTTTAATTCGTTCGTTTGTTACAGGCTGCGGGGCGTGCATCCTCGATGCCCTCTCCCCTTGAAAAAAGTCGTTTACTCGTCGGCAAGTCCGCTGACAGACCCGAATTGCAGATAGGGAACCAGCCGTGCTGCCTCCTTGCGGGTCATTATGTTCTCTTCAATTAACTCCTCAGCGGTACTCCAACCTCCTTTCAACTGTCTTGCTTTCAGCAATTTTCGTAATACCTGCGGTGCTATGTAGGGGTGTCTCCCCAGCACTTTCGGGCTTGCAAAGTTAATATCAATTTTCCGAATTTTGCAACTATCGCAGTAAATTTGTTTCAAAATCTTTTCATAATTGCGTTCCGTGACTCCCGGAACCTCTGCGAGTTGCTCTGCGCGGAGGAATCCGCCGAGCCGTTCGCGGTAGGTGAGGATCGCCCCGACGGTCTTGGGGCCGATGCCTGAAACGGAGCGCAGGGCGGCTGAATCGGCCGTGTTCAGCTCGACGGGCTCCTCGATCGGATGGGGTTTCCGTTCGGGGAAGATGACGTAGGGTTCGAGCGCCGCGGCCACCGAGTCGCTCACGACGTAGCAGTCGCGCAGCTCCTCCATGTCGTAGATGCCGCTCAGGTCGCGCCAGCGGACGAATGCTTCGGCCTGCCGCTTCGACAGGGCCCCGATGGCCCGCAGGTAGCGGACGCTCACGGTATCGATGCGGAACGGCCGGGGTGTCATCGGTTCGGGGAGGATGCGCCCCGTGCGGTACTCCTCCGGGGCGATGGCGTATTTGCGGCCGATGCGGACCCACGGCGCCAACTGCCGGTAGAGCGAGTCGCTGATGCCGTAGCAGAGCGCCAGATCCTCGGGGATGCGGAACACCTTGCCCGCGGCGCGGTATTTCAGCAGGCTCACGGCTTCGTGTTTCGAAAGCCCCAGTTCCAACAACTCGTCGAATGTCGCCGTGTTGGGGTCGAAGTGCCGCATTGCGGTCGTATCCCGGCGTATCTCCATCACGGCCTCGGCACGGCGGGCCGCCTCGGGGTTGGCCGACGGGCGCACGAGAACCAGCGCCGTGATGAGCAGTCCGGCCAGCGGCAGGAATACCGCAATGGCGCGTATCTCGCGGTCCGAAAAGAGCTTAGCCATTTTTCTTTTGTTTTTCGATCTCCTCCAACGCCCGTTTTACCGAGCCCCAGCGCAGCAGCGACTGTTGTGCTTCGGCTTCGCCGAGTCCCGACGCCTCGGCGACCATGCGCGTTCCGCGGGCCACGAGTTTGTCGTTGGTCAACTGCATGTTGACCATGCGGTTGCCCTCGACGCGCCCCAGACGGATCATTACGGCCGTGGAGAGCATGTTGAGCATCAATTTCTGGGCCGTTCCGGCCTTCATGCGCGTCGATCCGGTCACGAACTCGGGCCCCACGACGGCTTCGAGGGCATACTCCGCTTCGGCCGCTGCGGGCGACGCGGGGTTGCAGGTGATAGAGGCGGTCAGTAACCCGTGGCGGCGCGCCGTGCGCAGTCCGCCGATGACGTAGGGCGTGGTGCCCGACGCCGCGATGCCGATGAGCGTGTCGTCGGCCGTGGGGTGGTAGGGCGCCATGTCGCGCCACGCTCCCTCGGGGTCGTCCTCGGCATGCTCCACGGCCCGGCGCAGCGCCCCGTCGCCCCCGGCGATCAGCCCGATCACCCAATCGAACGGCACGCCGTAGGTCGGAGGCAGTTCCGAAGCGTCGGTGACACCCAGCCGGCCGCTCGTCCCGGCGCCGATGTAGAACATCCGCCCGCCGCACCGCATGCGTTCGACGATGCGTTCGACGAGCTGTTCCATGACGGGAATGGTCTGCCGCACGGCTTCGTGCACGCGGGCGTCCTCGCGGTTGATGCCCGTCAGGATGTCGTGTACCGACATCTGTTGCAGGTCGTCGTAGGCCGAAGCCTGTTCGGTGATTCTATCTTCCATGATGGTATTTCAAAAGCCCTTCTGCGGGCGATTCGACAATGGTTCCGATGCGGTAGCCCTCCGCCGCCAGCGCTTCGCGCAGCAGGGCTTCGAAATGGGCCGCGACGCCGCCTACGAACGAAACGGCAAGCCCCTGCGGGTAGCGGCTCAGGTTGCGGAAGGCGAAGTCGCCGAACGAACGGCGGACCATTTCGCGCACTTCGGGACAATCCGTGTGCGCGAGGATGAAAGGGGCGAACGACGCCAGAAACCGGTTGGCATAGGGTTCGCGGTAGACGCGGCGGATGATCTCCTCGTAACTGAGCCCGGTCGCCGTGAGAAATTCCTCTTTCAGCGGAATGTGTCCCTTGAAGATGCCGTTTACCAAGTTGCGGCCCAGATGCACGCCGCCGCCCTCGTCGCCCAGCACATAACCTAACGGGGGAACGTTTTGTACGATCTCCCCGCCGCGGCACCGACACGAGTTGGATCCCGTGCCGAGGATGCAGGCGATGCCTTCGCCGCGGCCGAAGAGGGCCCGCGCCGCGCCCAGCAGGTCCGACTCGACCGCGATGTCCGACGTCCCGAAATGCGAGGCCAATTCCCGGCGCAGTTTTTCGCTCGCTTCGGGGAAGGTCGCGCCGCATCCGGCGCCGTAGAACCGCACGGCCGTGACCGCTCCGCACGGGGGCAGTTCCGCGAGCGCTTCACGAATCTGCTCCGCGGAGTGCTGCACGGCGTTGATTCCCCGCGTGCGCACGGTCGTCGTGCGCACGCCGTCGTTGGTGATCCATGTGCATTTGGTCGATCCGCTGTCGGCAATGATTAGCATGGGCTAAATATACATATTTAATATAAAAAATCGAAAAAAACAGACCAACTAAATTTTTTAGTTTGAAAACTATGAAAAATAGTTGCATGTGAAATTTTTTTAGTTACCTTTGCCTGAGTAGAGTCCGGTTTCAAGGGTAACGGCAGGTTTTCGGGTTTCCGGGCCTGATCTGCGCCTTTGCCGAAAATAATAATATGATGGAAAAACTGACACGCAGGGAAGAGGAGCTGATGCGCTGCTTCTGGGAGCACGGACCGCTGTTCGTGCGGGAACTGGTGGCCCTGTCGCCTGATCCCAAACCCCATTTCAACACCCTTTCGACCATGGTGCGCGCGTTGGAGACCAAAGGGTATGTAGGTCACAACTCCTTCGGAAGTACCTACCAGTATTATCCGCTGGTCACCGAGGAGGAGTTCTCCCGCTCGACGCTCGGAAGCGTCATCAGCCGCTATTTCGAAAATTCCTACCTCGGGGCTGTTTCGGCACTGGTCGAGGAGGAGAAGATTTCGGTCGATGAACTGCGCCGCCTGATCGACCGCATCGAGCACGAAAACCGCCGGTAGCCATGTATGACCTGATGATCTACAGCCTGAAAGTCGGAGCTTGTCTGGCTGTTTTCTACCTGTTTTTCAAACTGCTGCTGAGCCGCGAGACTTTCCACCGCTTCAATCGCATCGTGGTGCTGGGGGCGATGGTGCTCTCGTTCGTGCTGCCGCTGTGCGTGATAACCGTCTACCGCGAGATGCCCGTCCTGCCGGAATTTCCGGCGGAAGAGATGGCGACGGCCGTTGCCGCCGAACCGATTCCGGCGCCTTTTCCGTGGGAGAAACTGGCCGGAGGAGCGTTTCTGACTGGAGCCGTCGCCGCGCTTCTCTGGACCTGCTGGTCGCTTTTCGGCGTGGTGCGCCTCGTGAGGCGGGGACGCCGCGAACGGCTGGAGGACGGGTCGGTGCTGGTGCGCACGGACCGGGCCGTGACGCCTTTCAGTTGGGGGCGTTACATCGTCATGTCCGGGAAGGACCTCGCCGAGAACGGCGACGCCATCCTGCTGCACGAACGCGCCCACCTGCGGCTGCGCCATTCGGTCGACCTGATCGTGACCGATGTCGCGGGCTGCCTGCAGTGGTTCAACCCGGCGATGTGGCTGCTGCGCCGCGAGCTGCGGGCCATCCACGAGTACGAGGCCGACGAGGCGGTGCTCGAAAGCGGTGTCGATGCCAAGAGTTATCAGTTGTTGTTAATAAGGAAAGCTGCCGGCGGGAGGTGGTACTCAGTCGCCAACAGCTTTAATCACAGTAAACTTAAAAACCGAATTACCATGATGTTACGCAAAAGATCGTCGCGGTGGGCCGGAGTCAAAGCACTCCTGTTGTTGCCGCTTATGGGCGTGGCCCTCGGGGCTTTCGCCGAAACCGCCTACCGTTTTCCGGAGGACAAAGTTACAAAAGAAAAACCGGTAATCCGCATCCGGGGCGTGAAATCTTCGCCCGGCAAGGAGCCGCTGGTGCTGGTCGACGGTCGGGAGACCGACAAGATGGATACCCTCAAACCCGAACGGATCGAGGCGATTTCCGTGCTCAAAGATTCGACGACGAAGGCTGCTTACGGTGAAAAAGCCAAATACGGCGTGATTCTTGTAACGATGAAAAAAGATACGGAGCCGACGAATCACATGTATCTTGCGATGACAAAGGCGAAGGTTCTTCCCGGAAAATCGGTGACTGTGACTTCGGCCGACAGCATCGGAACGGTGGTCACATCGGGCAAACCGGACGAAGTGCGGGTGATCGGTTACGGGACGAAACCCAAAGACGGGAATTCCGTCCGGGTCCGGGGACTGAGGGCATCGGATCCCAAATCGGTGGTCTATCTGGTCGACGGGGTTAGGGTGCCGGAGATCGAGTCGCTCGATCCCGACCGGATCCAGAGCATCTCGGTGCTGAAAGAGTCTTCCGTTCCTGCGGAGTATGCCGAGGAGGGGTACGACGGTGTGATTATGATCACGACCAAGCGGGAGGCTGCCGATGCGCGGCGGCCCGCTGTAAAATCTGGCGAAAGTTCCCCGGAAAGTTCGACGACGATTTACAAGGGCCGTGTTACGGTCAGGAACGATTTTCCGGAAGGTACGCTGATCCTTATCAATGGTAAGGAATCCTCTCAGGCAGATGTCAATGCTCTGAAGCCCGGAAAGATCCGGAAAATGACCGTCTACAAGGGCGACGAGGCTGTGAAACGTTACGGCGAGAAGGGGCGCAACGGCGTGGCCGACATCCGCGTCCGGAAGTAAGGCTTAAAGGAGATACACCATAAGCAGATAAAAAGTTCAGCAGGGGGACGGAGCCATTCCGTCCCCTTTTTCGTGCCGTGGTTACTTGAACTCGACGATCTCGGGACGTGTCGGACGGTAGCGGTACTGCTCCATGCGCGTGGAGTTCGAGAGGCGGAAATATTCGCTCTCGACCAGCCCGTTCTTGCCGAAAGCGATGCCCAGCCGGATTTGTATCGTGTTGAACACCAGCCGTTCGTTTCGCAGCCGCACGCCCAGTCCGAACGAGGTGAAGAAGTCGTTCTTGAAGATGTTGGGCGAATAGCCGATCAGCCCGAAATCGGCGAATCCGAAGACGGCGATGCGGAATCCCAGCGGCTGATAGGGAGTGAAAATTACCGTCTCGGTGTTGAGGATCATGCGGTTGGTGCCGATGATGTGCTCCTTGAGGGCCTGCAGTCCGTCGATGCGGGTGAAGCGGATGCTTTCGTCGCTGCCTGTGCCGCGGTTCCAGCCTTGGGTGTAGTTGAAGGCGAGGAACTGGCGGATGCGGCTGCGCCGGAAGAGGAACAGGTTGGAGAACCACCGCAGGTCGACATCCACGGCGCTGCGCTGCCACATGCCGTCGTTGAGGTCGATGTAGCTTCCCAGCGTGAATCCGCCCATGATGTAGCCCACGCCGCGAAATCCTCCGGTTTCGTAGCTCATGCCCAGATACATGGCGTCGTTGAACTCGCCCCACGAATAACCGGTCGTCAGTTCGGCCTTGTAACCGGTCGCAAGGTACTCGCGGAGTCCGAATCCGTAGATCATGTTGGCCGTGTAGAATTTCTCGCGGTAGAGTCCCGCTCCGACCAGCAGGGCGTCCTGATCGTGCAGCGCCGGATTGAAATGAGGCCCCACCAGCGGACGGCGGCTGACGCGGCGGTAGTTGTAGCGCCCCGTGAGGTAGACGCTCGAATTGATCCGCCGCAGGAAGTGGGAGTAACCGCCCCAAGCGTCGAGGTTGCGCTCCTTGACCAGCAGCGAGGTGTCCTGCTCGACCATGTAACGCTTGGCCTTGATGTCGCTGTAGGTGAGGCCGATTTCGTAGTCGGTGGGCTTGATGAACTCCTTGCGCAGCCCCATGTCGAGCGTCGAGTTGTAGAAGTCGCGCCCGGCGGCGAACTCCGCGGTGTAGAAGGTTCCCAGCACGTTGGGAATCTCGTATTCGACCATGTTGCCGCCGTAGGAGAAATCCTTGCGGCTGAAGTTGGTCATGAATTTGAGCTTGTTGCCCCATCCGAGGATGTTGGCGTCGGAGAGCCCGACCATCGTCCGGCCCTCGGAGTGGAGCCCCCCGTCGACCGTGATGGTCCAACTGTCGCGCGTGGTGATGGAGAGGTTGACGCGCGTCGAGTCGAACGCGTCGGGCAGCACCGCGACGTCGATGTCGGCGATGTAGCCGCGCGAGCGGATCAGTTGTTTGTTGCGCACGACGAGTTCCGGGTCGAGCGTGTCGCCCGGTTCGAAGAGCAGGTCGCGGCGGATGACGCGTTCGCGGGTCAGTCGGTGGGTCTTGTTGGCGGTGCGTTCGAGCCAGTTGCCCCCGGGCTCGAAGATTTGCTGGCGGTTGATGGTGATTTCGCCGATGGTTTTTCCGGAGTAGGGCTCCAGCAGACGGCTTTCGTCGGTCACACGGCCGCTCATGGTGGTGTCGAGGACGGGTTTCACGAAAAGCATCTGGTAGAGCATGCGCGGCACGGCGCGGCGGTTGGTCTTCGACTGGATGCTGTCGTAGAGCCGCTTGTTGCGGGCCGAGGCGTCGGGATTCGACACGCGGGCGCTGTCCGGGGTGAAACGGTCGGGAGTATGCGCGCCGGGGCCTGCGACGCGGGCAAAGGAGGCGGTTGCCGCCGCAGTCAGGATCAGTACCAATATGCAGAACCGGGCATACATTGTCCAAAGATAACGTTTTTTTCCGGTATAAAGTATGAAATACTGCATCCGGGAGCGCTCCGGATGCGAAAAAAGGTCCACCCGATGGGTGAACCTTTTTCTATTGCGTCGGCCGGGCGGAGTGTTCGGCGGGTCGCGCTGCCCCCCCCCTCCTCCGGATTATCGTTGGACACTCCTCTGCCCCTCCTCGGATTATCGGCGGCCTTCCTTGGCCTCGATGCATTCGGTGGCATGGGGCACCTTCATCAGCCGCTCCTTGGGAATGAGCTTGCCGGTGGTCTTGCAGATGCCGTAAGTCTTGTTCTCGATGCGCACGAGCGCCATTTCGAGGTTGCGGATGAACTTCATCTGATGAGCCGCCAGCCGGCCGCTCTCCTCTTTCGAGAGGGTGGCGGCGCCCTCCTCCAGCACTTTGAACGTCGGCGATGTATCCTCGGTGTCGTTGTCGGCCGTATGGGTGATCGTGGCGCGCAGCAGCTCATAGTCCGCGCGGGCGTTCTCGAGCTTTTTCAGGATAAGCTGCTTGAACTCTTCGAGTTCCGCGTCGCTGTACCGTGTTCTTTCGTCTGCCATAGTCGTATCCTCCTTGTTTTGGTTTCATGTAAAATTAAGCAATATTTCCGATATTACCAAATTTTACAGGATATATCGGGACTATATCCGCGTCACCGCGATGCGCAGGGGCTCTTCGTCGACATCGGTCTCCACGACCGCCTCTCCGGACGGCTCTGCCGCGGCTTTTACCTCCACGGCGAGGGTCTGCGATGCGATGTAGTCGGCGAAGCGGGCGATGCCGTCGGCCACGCAGGGCTTGTCTTCGATTTCGACACGGATCTTGTCCGTGACCTCGAATCCGGACTCCTTGCGGATATTCTGGATGCGGTTTATCAACTCGCGTGCCACACCTTCGGCTTTCAGCTCCTCGGTGACCGTAATGTCGAGCGCCACGGTGAGTTTCCCTTCGGAAGCGACCAGCCATCCGGGCATGTCCTCCGAGGTGATCTCGAAGTCGGCGGGCGTCACGGTGATCTGCTCCCCGCCGAGGTCGAGCACCGTTTCGGGTGCCGCTTCCACTTCGGCGATGCGCTCCTGCGAGAACTCTGCGACGAGGGCGGCGATCTGCTTCATGTACTTGCCGTAACGGGGCCCGAGGGTCTTGAAGTTGGGCTTGATACGCTTGGTAATCAGTCCCGTGGTCTTCTCGATCAGCTCCACCTCCTTGACGTTCACTTCGCCCATGATGAGGTTCTTCACCGCGGCGATATGCTCCGCCATGGCGGGGTCGAGTACCGGGATCAGGATTTTGGTCAGCGGCTGGCGCACCTTGATCGACACCTTGCGGCGCAGGGCCAGCACCATCGACGAGACCTTCTGGGCCAGCGACATCATCTCTTCGAGGCGCGCGTCGATCAGCTTCTCGTCGGCCTTGGGGAAAGTCGAGAGGTGCACCGATTCGTCGCTGTGACGGCCGCTCACGGCGTTGAGGTCGGTGAAGATGCGGTCGGAGATGAACGGTGCGAACGGCGCCACGAGCATCGAGACGGTCTCCAGACAGGTGTATAACGTCTGGTAGGCAGCCAGTTTGTCCTCCGACATGCCGCCGCCCCAGAACCGCTTGCGGTTGAGGCGCACATACCAGTTCGAAAGGTTCTCGCCCACGAACTCCTGAATGGCGCGGGCCGCCGGGGTCGGGTCGTAGTTTTCCAGCGATTCGGTCACCTCTTTCACCAGCGTATTCAAAAGCGAGATGATCCAGCGGTCGATCTCGGGGCGCTTCTCCATCGGCACCTCGGGCTCCTTGCCCGTGAACGAATCCACGTTGGCGTAGAGGGCGAAGAACGAGTAGGTGTTGTAGAGGGTTCCGAAGAACTTGCGGCGCACTTCATCGACGCCGTCCTTGTCGAATTTGAGGTTGTCCCACGGCTGCGAGTTGGAGATCATGTACCAGCGCGTCGCGTCGGCTCCGTAGGTGTCGAGCACCTCGAACGGATCGACGGCGTTGCCCAGCCGCTTCGACATCTTGTTGCCGTTCTTGTCCAGCACCAAGCCGTTCGAAATGATGTTTTTGAACGCTACCGAGTCGAACAGCATCGAGGCGATGGCGTGCAGCGTGAAGAACCAGCCGCGCGTCTGGTCGACGCCCTCGGCGATGAAATCGGCGGGGTAAACTTCGTTGAAGCCCTCCTTGTTCTCGAACGGGTAGTGCACCTGCGCATAGGGCATGGCGCCCGAGTCGAACCACACGTCGATCAGGTCCGACTCGCGCTTCATCGGCTCGCCTTTCGACGAGACCAGCACGATCGAATCCACATAGGGACGGTGCAGGTCGATGTTCTCGGTCGAATAGTTCTCCTTCGACATGTCGCCGACCTTGAAATTCCTGTACGGGTTCTCCTTCATCACGCCCGCGGCGATCGACTTCTCGATTTCGCCCATCAGCTCTTCGACCGAACCGATGCACTTCACCTCCGAGTAGTCCTCGGTAGCCCATACGGGCAGCGGAGTTCCCCAGAAGCGCGAACGCGAGAGGTTCCAGTCCACCAGTCCCTCGAGCCACTTGCCGAAGCGGCCCGTTCCGGTCGATTCGGGTTTCCAGCGGATCGTCTTGTTCAGTTCGATCATCTTGTCGCGCAGCGCCGTGGTGCGGATGAACCACGAGTCGAGCGGGTAGTACAATACGGGCTTGTCCGTCCGCCAGCAGTGGGGGTAGGAGTGGGTGTGTTTCTCGATCTTGAAAGCCTTGTTCTCGGCCTTCAGCATCACCGAGATGTCGATGTCCAGCGTCGGGTCGGTGTCGCACAGCCGCTCGTCGTAGACGTTCTTCACATAGCGGCCCGCATACTCCGCGTATTTCGCGGCGTCGACGTTCGTCTTCACGAACTCCGGGTCGAGGTCTTCGACGAGGAAGAATTTGCCCTGCTTGTCGACCATCGGCTGGTTCTTGCCGGCGCGGTCGACCATGAAGAGCGGCGCGATGCCTGCGACTTTCGCCACACGGTCGTCATCGGCGCCGAACGTCGGGGCGATATGCACGATGCCCGTACCGTCGGAGGTGGTCACATAATCGCCGACGATCACGCGGAACGCGTCGCCCATCGGCTTCACCCACGGGATCAACTGCTCGTAGCGGATGCCCTCCAGCTCGGGCCCCATCCACGTCTTTTCCGCAACCTCGTAGGTGCCCTCCATCTTCTTGGTGAAGTACGATCCCAGCAATTCTTTGGCGAGGATGACCGTCTGCGGCCGGTCGGTATAGGGGTTTCGGCACTTGACTTTCACATATTCGATCGCGGGGCCCACGGCCAGCGCGGTGTTCGACGGCAGGGTCCACGGCGTGGTGGTCCATGCGAGGAAATAGAGCTCGCCCTCGACTCCGTCGAAGAGTTTCTCGCTCTTCGCGTCGCGGATCACGCGGAACTGCGACGTGCAGGTCGTGTCCTTCACGTCGCGGTAGCAGCCCGGCTGGTTCAGTTCGTGGGTCGAGAGACCCGTTCCGGCGGCCGGCGAGTAGGGCTGGATGGTGTAGCCCTTGTAGAGCAGGCCCTTGTCGAAGAGCTGCTTCAGGAGCCACCACAGCGTCTCGATGTATTTGTTGTCGTAGGTGATGTACGGGTCGTCCATGTTGACCCAGTAGCCCATCTTGCGCGTGAGGTTCTCCCAAGCGCCCGTGAACTCCATCACCGCCTCGCGGCATGTGCGGTTGTACTCCTCGATCGAGATTTTCTTGCCGATGTCTTCCTTGGTGATGCCGAGTTTCTTCTCGACGCCCAGCTCCACGGGCAGTCCGTGGGTGTCCCATCCTGCCTTGCGGTGCACGAGGTAGCCCTGCTGCGTTTTGTAGCGGCAGATGATGTCCTTGATCGTGCGGGCCATGACATGGTGAATGCCCGGCATGCCGTTGGCCGAGGGAGGCCCTTCGTAGAATACGAACGCGGGGTGTCCCTCGCGGGTGTCGATGCTCTTGTGAAATGTGTCACGGGCGTCCCACTCGCCGAGCACGTCGGCGGCTACGCCGGCCAGATCGAGGCCTTTATACTCCTTGAACTTCATATCGGTAAGAAATTTCTTCGCTGTTTTTCTGACAGGCAGCAAAGATATAAAAAAGATTTAATAATCGGACGTTTTTTTAAGTCCGATTATCAAGATGCAGCTATGGCGGAGCGGAGTTATTCCGGGATGGGGACGTCGAGCCAGAAGCACGAACCCTGACCGACGGCCGAGTCGACGCCGACGCGTCCGCCCAACTGTTCGGCGATCGACTTGCAGATCGAGAGCCCGAGGCCGGTCCCCTGCGTGAAAGTGTCGAGTTTGACGAAGCGTTCGAAGATGCGTTCGTGTTCCCCGGGGGCGATGCCGATGCCCGTGTCGCGGACGTAGAAGCGTACATGGCCGGAAGTCTCGCGGAATCCGATCGTTATCGACCCTTCCTGCGTGAATTTCAGTGCATTGCGGGTGAAGTTGCCGATAATCCGGCTGATTCCCTGCTTATATCCCCGGATCGGGAGCGGCGGAAGGTTCTCCTCGATGCACAATTCCACGTTCGGAGGACACTGGAACCGGAACATGCCGGCCGTTTCGAGGCAGAACTCCCGCGCGTCGAAGACCGTGCGGACGATTTCCGACCGGCCCGCTTCGATGAGCGCGAGGTCGAGCACGTCGGAGATGATCTGCAACAGCAGCGTGTTGTTGCGCTGGATGATGTCGCTGTACTCCTTGCGGGTCTCGCTCTTCGGCTCGTGGGCGAGCAGTTCCGAGAATCCGACGATGGCATTCAGCGGCGTGCGGATCTCGTGGCTCATGTTGGCCAGAAAGGCCGATTTGAGTTTGTTGGCCTCTTCGGCGTGCTCCTTTGCCTTGCGCAGCTCCTCTTCGGTGCGTTTGAGTTCGGTGATGTCGTAGTTGACGCACGCCAGATCGATCACGCCCTCCTCCGGACGGTAGTCGCGGCAGACGACGTGGGTCATGAGCCAGCGTGTGGGCTCGTTCGGGCGGATGACGCGCACCTCGTCGGCGCAGGAGGAGATTTCGCCGCGTTCGAGGGCCGCGAGCAGTTGCCTCAGGTGGGCCCGGTCGTCGGGATGGACGTGCCGCCACGTCCCGATGATCTGTGCGACGGGCATATCTTCTGTCTCTCCGTAGTTCTGTACCCAGGGACCTTTGGTGTAACCCTCTCCGGTAAGGGGGTTGTAGCTGACGCAGCCCACATGCGCGAAGTCCGAAATGAGACTGAACAGGTTCTCGAAATCGGCCAGTTGCTCCCGGCTGCGCGTGGCTTCGGTGACGTCTTCGAGCAGGATGACCAGTTCGTCGTCATCGCCCGGAGTGTTGTAGATCAGGCTGCGGCAGACGTATCCGGTAGGGCTTTCCCAAGTGTATTCCCCGTAGGCGCGCGAGGGGATGCGCTGGAATACGGGGATATGGTTCCGGGGGTCCACTCCCACCTCGCCGGCTGTTTTGCCCACATAATCCCGCGTGCGGATGCCTAAGATCGTGCCGGCCTGCTGGTTGATGTACGAGAGCAGGAAATCGACGGCCTCGCCCGTCTTGTCGCGCAGGATGTTGACGCGTACATAGCCGATCGGCAGGTGCTCGATCAGTTGTGCGAGGTGGCTGTAATTGCGCTGCGTCGCCTGATAGCTCCGGTTGATGGCGGTGAGTTCCGCGTTTTCGGGATCGTCGTCCGTGATGCAGCGGATGGTCCCGAAAGCCGTCCGGGCGTTCGTCGTCGGATCGGTCCGGACATCCACGGCTTTGATTTGCAGACATTTGTTTCCTTTCGCCGTGACGAACGTTTCGTCAAGCGTGTCGGTGACCTTGAGCGCTGCGCAGCGGGTGTAGATGCGTGCCCTATGTTCCTCTCCGGGCAGCAGGTAGATGTCGTCGAACGGAATGCGGGTGTCGTCGGCGCCGATGAGTTCTGCCGCCAGCCGGGAACAGGTCATTTCGCGCTGTCCGAAGTCGAGCCGCCACCACCCGATGCCCGATGCGTCGAGAAATTGCTGAAGCAGCTCAGCGGAAACAGGATGTTCTGCGTTCATGGAAATTATTCCGTAAGTTTACGAATGAAGCGGGCGGGATTCCCTGCGGCGACCGAGTCGGCCGGGACGTCGCGCGTCACGACGGCTCCGGCGCCGACGACCGCACGGTCGCCGATCGTGACGCCCGGGCAGTCGCCCCGCCGCCGATCCAGCAGTCGTCGCCGACGGTGATCGGGCGCCCGGCCTCGAGCCCCGTCCGGCGTTCGGGGGCCTCCATCGGGTGAATGGCGGTGAGCAACTGCACTTTGGGACCTATGAGCGAGTGGCGGCCGATGCGGATCGGCGCAAGGTCGAGGAACACGCAGTCGAAATTGACGAACGAGCCTTCGCCGATCGAGATGTTGACGCCGTAGTCGCAGTAGAACGGTTCGCGGATGAATCCCTCGCAGTCGGGGCACAGTTCGCGCAGCGTGGCGCGGTAGGCCTCGTCATGGCCGCACAATTCGGCGTTGAGCCGGTGCATGAGACGGGTGGCCCGGTCGCGGAGGGCCGTGAGCTCGGGGTCCTGCGGCGTGAACCACTCCCCGCTGAGCATCTTTTCCCGTTCGGTCATATTAGTCGAAGGACTGCATTTCGATGAGTTTGGCGTAGATGCCGTTGCGCTCCATCAATTCGGCGTGCGTGCCCCGTTCGGCGATGCGGCCGTGGTCCACGACGATGATCTGGTCGGCATTGTGGATGGTCGAGAGGCGGTGGGCGATGACCACCGACGTACGGCCTTTGAGCAGGTTGTTGAGGGCCTCCTGCACGAGTTTCTCGCTCTCGGTGTCGAGCGCCGAGGTGGCCTCGTCGAGGATCAGGATGTCGGGGTTTTTCAGCACCGCGCGGGCGATCGAAAGCCGCTGGCGCTGTCCGCCGGAGAGCTTCACGCCCCGGTCGCCGATGTTCGTTTCGTAACCCTCGGGGCTCTCGCGGATGAAGCAGTCGGCGTTGGCGACCTTAGCCGCTTCGACCACCTCTTCGTGCGTGGCGCCGCGCTTGCCCATGGCGATATTGCCCTCGATGGTGTCGTTGAAAAGCACGGTGTCCTGCGCCACGACGCTCATGTGCCCGCGCACGCTCTCCTGCGTGTAGTCGCGCAGCGAAACGCCGTCGATCAGGATTTCGCCCGACGTGGGGTCGTAGAAGCGGGGCAGCAGTTCGCTCAGGGTCGACTTGCCGCCGCCCGAGGGGCCTACCAGCGCCACGGTCTGCCCGCGGAGTATCTCGAATGAAACGCCGTCGATCACCTCGCGCGAACCGTCGTAGGAGAAGTGCACGTCGCGGAACTCGATCTTCTCCTTCAGCCCCGTCAGTTCCTTGGCGTCGGGGCTGTCCTCGATTTCGGGTTTCGTGTCGATGATCGAGAAGATACGCTCGCCGGCCGCAATGCCTTGGTTGATGTTGGCGAACTGGTCGATAAAGGTGCGCACGGGGCGCGTGATCTGCGAAAAAATAGCCACGAAAGCGATGAATCCGCCGGGATCGAGCGTCCCCTTGGCGACGAGCGAACCGCCGAAGACGAGGATTACGCCCACGGCCGTGATGCCGAGGAATTCGCTCATCGGCGAGGCCAACTGCTGGCGGCGGGCCATCGAGAGGGTCAGCCGTGCGAGGTCGGCGCTGATGGCGTAGTATTTTTGTTTAATGTATTCGACGGCGTTGTAGCTCTTGATGACCTTGATGCCTGCGAGCGATTCGTCGAGCGTGGCGACCATCTCGCCCATGCGCTGCTGGTTGGTGCGGGCCGGGTGGCGGAGTTTCTTGACGATGCTGCCGATGAGCAGCGCCACCACCGGAAGGAACAGCACCGAGAAGACGGCGAGCTCCCACGAGATGGCCACCATCATCACGATGTAACCGACGATGAGGAACGGTTCGCGGAACGACACCTGTAGGGTGTTGGTGATGCAGAACTGCACCACGCCCACGTCGGAGGTGATCTTCGAAATGATGTCGCCCTTGCGCTGGTCCGAAAAGTAGCCCACGTTCATGTCCATCACGCGCGAGAACATCTCGTTGCGCATGCGTTGCAGGGTCCTTGTGCGCATGTTCTCCATGGTCCAAGCGCCCAGATAGCGGAACAGGTTGCTCAGCAGGCTGATGCAGACGGCCACCACGGCCAGCAGCATCAGGACGTTCTGCGTGGAGTATTCTTGGAAAATATGCGAATAGGTGAAGTTGAAAAGCGTGGCCAGATAGTCCTGATTGAACTCCACGGGCGGCAGTTTCTCGACATACTCGAACGAGTAGTTCGCGTCGAACATGGTGTTCAGGATCGGGATGATCAGCATGAACGTCAGCGAGTTGAACAGCGCGTAGAACAGGGAGTAGAAGAAGTAGGGAACCGCGTATTTCTTGATCGGCCGGGCGAAGCCCAACAGCCGCATGTATGTTTTGAACATTCGGGGCGTATGTTTGGTGGTTACGCAATAATCGAAACAAAGATACGAATAAGCCGAGAGAAAAAAGCAAACTCGCTTGCATTTTTTCCGAGGCGGAGTATCTAAGGCAGCGCCAAAGATACGAATAAGCCGAGTGCAATGCAAATTTATTTGCAATTGCCGGGGCGGAGTATCCAAGACGCAGTCAAAGGTAGAAATAATAACCCGAAAAGCGAAACCTGTGTGAAATTTCGGCGAAAGTTCGCGTCCTGCAGACCAAAAAAAACGGAGCGGCGACGTTTCCGTTTACCGCTCCGCAGGTTCATAGCCCGTATCTTCCAGCCAATGCGCCCGGTCGTTGGCCGCCGCGACGGCCAACACGTCGCATCGGTTGTTCTCCACCGTGTCGGCGTGTCCCTTGACCCAGACGAAACGGACGTTGTGACGGTTGTACACGCTGAGGAAGCGCATCCACAGGTCGGGGTTCTTCTTGCCGGCGAACCCCTTGCGCACCCAGCCGAAGACCCAGCCTTTGGTGACGGCGTCGACGACGTATTTCGAGTCGGAGTAGATCACCACGTCCGAACCCTCGAACTTGAGCGTTTCGAGCGCCACGCACACCCCCATCAGCTCCATGCGGTTGTTGGTCGTGAGGCGGAAGCCCTGTGACAGCTCCTTGCGGTGCTGTCCCGAGAGGAGTACCGCGCCGTAACCGCCCGGGCCGGGGTTTCCGAGGGCCGAGCCGTCGGTGTAAATCGTAATTGCCGCCAAATCCGTCGTGAGATAGGTTTGTTCGTGTTTCCCGATTTAACCGAGCGCCGCCAACTGCTCTTTGAGAGCCGCGATCTTGGCTTCGGTGTCGGCCTGCTTGGCACGCTCGTTGGCCACGACCTTCTCGGGCGCCGAGGAGACGAAGCGTTCGTTCGAAAGCTTCTTCATCACCGAGGCGAGGAATCCCTCGTAGTAGGTCAGGTCGTCCGCGAGTTTTTTGCGCTCGGCTTCGGCGTCGATCTTGCCCGCCATCGGCACGAAATACTGTGTCGTCTTGACGATGAACGCCGCGGCCGCCGGGTCCTTCTCCGTCACGGTCTCGATCGCCGCGAGGTTGGCCATCTTGACCAGTATGGGGGCGAACTCCGCAGGGTAGTTCTCGTCGGCGATGACCCGGAGCGTCAGCGCCTCTTTCTGCGGCAGATTCTTCTGGTTGCGGATGTTGCGCACCGAGGTGATAATCTCCTTCGCCAGTTCGAAACGCGCCAGCATCGCGGCGTCCTCGGCCACGGGCTCGGGTTTCTGCGCCACGCAGATCGAGTCGCCCTCGGCGCGGGGCGCGAGGTCCTGCCAGATCTCTTCCGTGACGAACGGCATGAAGGGATGCAGCAGGCGCATCAGGGCGTCGAACCAGCCTTTCGTCGCCTCCATCGTCGGGGCGTCGATCGGCTGCCCGTAGGCGGGTTTCACCATTTCGAGGTAAAGACCGCTGAAATCGTCCCAGAACAGGCGGTAAGCCTCCTTGAACGCCTCCGAAATGCGGTACGACTTGAAATCTTCGGTGATCTGGCGCAGCGAACGGCCCAAAGCCTGCCCGAACCACGCCACGGCCAGCCGGTTGTTCTCTCCCTGCACCGCCGCGGTGTCCACCTGCCAGCCGTTGACGAGGCGGTAGGCGTTCCATATCTTGTTGCCGAAGTTGCGGCCCTGCTCGCACAGCGCCTCGTCGAACATCACGTCGTTGCCGGCCGATGACGAAATGAGCATGGCCATGCGCACGCCGTCGGCGCCGTACTGGGCGATCAGGTCCAGCGGATCGGGCGAATTGCCCAACTGCTTCGACATCTTGCGGCCGATCTTGTCGCGCACGATGCCCGTGAAGTAGACGTTGCCGAAGGGCTTTTCGTGGCGGTATTCGTACCCGGTTATAATCATGCGGGCCACCCAGAAAAAGATGATGTCGGGAGCCGTCACCAAGTCGTTGGTGGGGTAGTAATAGTTGATCTCCTTGTTGTCCGGGAAGCGGATGCCGTCGAAGACCGAAATCGGCCACAGCCACGACGAGAACCATGTGTCCAGCACGTCCTCGTCCTGCCGCAGGTCGGCCATCTGCAACGTCGCGTCGCCCGTCTTCGCGCGGGCTTTCTCCAACGCCTCCTCGGCCGTCAGGGCCACCACGAAGCCGCCTTTGGGGAGGTAGTAGGCCGGGATGCGCTGGCCCCACCACAACTGGCGCGAGATGCACCAGTCCTTGATGTTCTCCATCCAATGGCGGTAGGTGTTCTTGTATTTCTCGGGCACGAAGCGGATCGCGTCCTCCATCACGGCTTTCGTCGCGGGCTCGGCCAGCTCCTGCATCGAGAGGAACCACTGCATCGAGAGCTTGGGCTCGATGGCTACGCCCGTGCGCTCCGAGTAACCCACGTTGTTGGTGTAGTCCTCGGTCTTTTCCAGCAGGCCTGCCGCCGCGAGGTCCTTCTCGATCTGCCGGCGCACGTCGAAACGCTCCTGACCCACATAGAGACCCACCTTGTCGTTCACCGTGCCGTCGTCGTTGAAGATGTCGATGGTCTCCAGTCCGTATTTCTCGCCCAGCATGTAGTCGTTCACGTCGTGCGCCGGAGTCACCTTCAGGGCGCCCGTTCCGAACTCGATGTCGACATACTCGTCGCGGATCACGGGGATCGAACGGCCCACCAGCGGCACGATCACGCGGGCGTCCGCGGCCAGCCACTCATAGCGCGGGTCGTTGGGGTTGACGCACAGCGCCGTGTCGCCCAGTATGGTTTCGGGGCGCGTCGTGGCGACGATGATCGCCTTGTCGGTGCCCTCGACCTTGTAGCGCAGGTAGTAGAGCTTGCCGTGTGACTCCTTGAAGACGACCTCCTCGTCCGACAGGGCCGTCTGCGCCGCGGGGTCCCAGTTGACCATCCGCACGCCGCGGTAGATCTTGCCTTTCTCGTAGAGGTCGCAGAAGACGCGCAGAACGCTCTCCGTGCGGGCCTCGTCCATCGTGAAGCAGGTGCGGTCCCAGTCGCACGAGGCGCCCAGCTTGCGCAACTGCTTGAGGATCACGCCGCCGTATTTCTCCTTCCATTCCCAAGCGTAGCGGAGGAATTCCTCGCGCGTGAGCGACGCCTTTTCGATGCCCTGCTCGTGGAGCATCGCCACCACCTTGGCCTCCGTGGCGATCGACGCGTGGTCCATGCCCGGCACCCAGCAGGCGTTCTTCCCGGACATCCGCGCACGGCGGACGAGTACGTCCTGCAGCGTGTTGTTGAGCATGTGCCCCATGTGGAGCATGCCCGTCACGTTGGGGGGCGGAATGACGATCGTGTAGGGTTCCCGCTGGTCGGGTTCCGAGTGGAAAATCCCCCGGTCGATCCAGTAGTCGTACCACTTGGATTCGATCTGCTGCGGTGCGTATTTGTCGGCGATTTGCATAGCGCGTAGGTTTTACTTTGTTTTCAGGGATGCAAAGTTATTAACATTCTGTCAAAGATAAAATAAAATCCATGAAAAAACGTTACCTTTGCAACATTATATATTTGTATACTATGAGCAAAAAAGATAAGATAGAAACCTTCGAAGTAGACGACGTGAACCTTCTCCCCGAACTGCTCGACGGCAAACACCATGTGATTCCCATCGTGACAGGCGGTGACGAACCCGTGGAGGAGGTCGAGGTTCCGGAGATCATACCCATTCTTACGCTGCGCTCCTCGGTGCTTTTCCCGGGGGCGATAACCCCCATCACGGTAGGCCGCGACAAGAGCATCAACCTCGTCCGCGCGGTGAATGCCGAGGGCGGCATTCTGGGTGCCGTGCTTCAGCGCGAAAGCGACGTCGAGGACCCCGCGCCGGACGACATGTACAAGGTCGGCACCGCGGCGCGCATCATCAAGATTCTGGAGATGCCCAACGGCAACCTGACGGTGATCCTGAACGGTCTGGAAAAGGTCGAGATCACGGAATACATTACCACCGAGCCCTATTTCAAGGCCCGGGTGACGGCCCTGCGCGACTCGACCCCCGACCTGAAGAGCATCGAGTTCGAGGCCCTCGTGGACTCGATCCGCGACGTGGCGCTGAACATCATCAACGTCTCGCCGTCGATGCCCAAGGAGGCGGCCTTCGCCATCAAGAACATCGACTCGAAGCGCGGCATCATCAACTTCATCTGCTCCAATATGGAGCTCACGGACGAAGATCGCCAGTCGCTGCTGGAGGCCCCCGGCCTGCTGGCCCGCGCCCGCAAGCTGCTCGAAATACTCATCCGCGAGCAGCAGTTGGCCGAGCTGAAAAGCCAGATTCAGGAGCGTGTCAAGCAGGAGATCGACAAACAGCAGAGGGACTACTACCTGCAGCAGCAGATGCGCACCATTCAGGACGAGCTGGGCGACGGTGCCGATGCCGACATCGAGAAGATGCGCGAGGCGGCCAAGAAGAAGAACTGGCCCAAGGAGGTCGGCGAAACGTTCGAGAAGGAGTTGCAGAAGGTCGAGCGGCTGAATCCCGCCGTGGCCGAGTACTCGGTGCAGATGACCTACCTGCAACTGTTGCTGGAACTGCCGTGGAACGACACGACGAAGGACAATCTCGACCTGACCTGCGCCCGCGAACAGCTCGACCGCGACCATTTCGGGCTGGACGAGGTGAAGGAGCGCATTCTGGAACATCTGGCCGTCATCAAACTCAAGGGCGACCTCAAGTCGCCGATCCTCTGCCTCTACGGCCCTCCGGGCGTGGGCAAGACCTCGCTGGGTAAGTCGGTCGCCGCGGCGCTCGGCCGCAAGTTCGGCCGCATCTCGCTGGGCGGACTGCACGACGAGTCGGAGATCCGCGGACACCGCCGCACCTACATCGGCGCCATGCCGGGCCGGATCATCCAGACCATCAAGCGGTGCGGATCGTCCAACCCCGTCATCATCCTCGACGAGGTGGACAAGGTGACGGTTTCGAACCACGGCGACCCGTCGAGCGCCCTGCTGGAGGTCCTCGACCCGGAGCAGAACACCACGTTCCACGACAACTACATCGACATGGAGTACGACCTGTCGAAAGTGCTGTTCATCGCCACGGCCAACAACATCGCCAACATCGCCCCGGCGCTGCGCGACCGCATGGAGATGATCAACATCCCCGGCTACCTCGTGGAGGAGAAGGTGCGCATCGCGCTGGACCATCTGCTGCCCAAGCAGCGCGAGGCCCACGGCATCAAGGAGCAGGAGATGACGCTCTCGGCGGAGGTCGTCGAGCAGATCATCTCGGGTTATACGCGCGAATCGGGCGTCCGCTCGCTGGACAAGCTGCTGGCGAAGATCGCCCGTGCCCGCGCCAAGCAGATCGCTTTCGACGAGGCTTTTGCACCCGAAGTTTCGGCCAAGGAGGTCGAGAAGATCCTCGGCATGCCCAAGTTCCTGCGCGAAGAGTACGAGGTGGGCGGCATGACGGGCGTCGTGACGGGTCTGGCATGGACCGAGGTCGGCGGCGACATCCTCTACATCGAGTCGGTGCTGACGCCCGGCAAGGGCAAGGTGAGCCTTACGGGTAATCTGGGCGATGTGATGAAGGAGTCGGCCACGATCGCCCACGAGTGGGTGATGGCCCACCACAAGGAGCTGGGCATCGACCCGGAGATGTTCGAGAAGAACGATATCAACATCCACGTTCCGGAGGGCGCCATTCCGAAGGACGGCCCGTCGGCCGGTATCACGATGGTCACCTCGATCGTCTCGACCTATACGGGCCGCAAGGTCAAGGAGCGCATCGCCATGACGGGCGAGACGACCCTCCGCGGACGGGTGATGCCCGTGGGCGGCGTGAAGGAGAAAATACTGGCCGCCAAGCGCGCCGGCATCACCGAGCTGATCCTCTCGGAGGAGAACCGCAAGGACATCGCCGAGATCAAGGAGGACTACATCGCCGGGCTGACGTTCCACTATGTTCGTACGAACAGTGATGTATTGGCGTTAGCTTTATTGTGATAAACCGCCCCTTGCGGCACATCCCTTATCCGTGGCGAACGGGAAATACGGCTTGTATGTCCCGTCCGCTCCGGATTTCACGATGCCCCACAATCGGCGGCTTCTGACAATAAAGGAGTTCCGTTTGTTTTTGTGCGAAAAAAAGGTATTTTTACACTATGAAATTTATCGCGATAATTCCGGCGCGTTATGCGTCCACCCGTTTCCCCGGGAAGCCGCTGGCCATGCTGGGCGGAAAACCCGTCATAGAGCGGGTTTACGAGCAGGTGGCCGGGGTGTTGGACGATGCCGTGGTGGCTACCGACGACGAGCGTATCTACGACGCCGTGCGGGCCTTCGGGGGGCGGGTCGAAATGACCTCCCCGGAGCACCGGAGCGGCACCGACCGCTGCTGGGAAGCCTATTGCAAGCAGGGTAAGGAGTACGACGTGGTGGTGAACGTGCAGGGCGACGAACCCTTTATCCAACCCTCGCAACTGGAGGCCGTGAAACGGTGCTTCGACGACCCGGCGACCGACATCGCCACGCTCGTGAAACCCTTTACGGAGGCCGACGGACTGGCCGCCCTCGAAAATCCCAACTCCCCCAAGGTGGTCCTCGACGCACAGTCGCGGGCCATCTATTTTTCCCGTTCGGTGATCCCTTACCTGCGGGGCGTGGAGCGTGCGGAGTGGCTTGCGCGGCATACGTTCTACAAGCATATCGGGCTTTACGCCTTCCGCGCCGACGTGCTGCGGGCGGTGACGGCCCTGCCGCAGTCGACGCTCGAAAAGGCCGAGTCGCTGGAACAATTGCGCTGGCTGGAGAACGGCTACAAAATAGGTGTGGGCATTTCGGAGGTCGAGACCATCGGTATCGACACCCCCGAGGATCTGGAGAAAGCGGAAGCCTTTTTAATTAAATAGTATGGCAATGAAATTTATCGCAGGTCCGTGTGTGATCGAATCGGCCGAACTGCTGGACACGGTGGCCGAACGGCTGGTGGCTATCAACCGGGCGCTCGGCACCGACATCATCTTCAAGGCGTCGTTCGACAAGGCCAACCGCACGTCGATTGCGTCGTTCCGCGGCCCGGGGCTCGAAAAAGGTTTGCAGATGCTTGCCGACGTGCGGACGAAATGGGGGCTGAAGCTCCTCACGGACATTCACGAACCGGCGCAGGCCGCGCCCGTGGGCGAGGTGGTCGACGTGATTCAGATTCCGGCTTTCCTCTGCCGCCAGACCGATCTGGTGGTCGCCGCGGCGAAGACCGGCAGGACGGTGAACATCAAGAAGGCCCAGTTCCTGTCGGGTCCCGATATGCAATATCCCTACGAAAAGGCCCGCGAGGCCGGAGCCTCCGACATCTGGCTCACCGAGCGCGGCAACTCGTTCGGCTACAACAATCTGGTCGTCGATTTCCGCAATATTCCCGACATGCTGAAAATCGCCCCTACGGTCGTCATGGACTGCACCCACTCGGTGCAGCGTCCCGGTGCGGCCGGCGGCAAGACGGGCGGCAACCGGGAGTTCGTGCCCGCCATGGCCCGTGCGGCCAAGGCGTTCGGAGCCAACGGCTTCTTCTTCGAGGTGCACCCCGATCCCGACAAGGGACTGAGCGATGCCGCGAACATGTTGGCTCTCAATGATCTGGAAGCGTTAATTAAATCCCTGCTGTAAATGACCGATACAACAAAGGCGCAGATTCTCGCGGTGGCCCGCAAGGCGATCCATACGGAGATGCTGACGCTCAAGCATTTGGAAGAGACTTTGGGCGACGAGTTCGCCACGGCCGTGGAGATGATCCTCGAAAGCCGCGGCAAGTGTATCATCACGGGCATGGGCAAGTCGGGCCTCGTGGGGCGCAAGATCGCCGCGACGCTCGCCTCGACCGGCACCCCGAGCTTTTTCCTCCACCCCGGGGAGGCTTTCCACGGCGATCTGGGCATGATCTCGAAGGAGGATATCGTGGTGGCGCTCTCCTATTCGGGCGAGACGGACGAGATTCTGAAAATCGTCCCCTTCATCCACTCCAACGGCAACAGGATCGTTTCGATGACCGGGAATCCCGAGTCGGCGCTGGCCAAGAATTCCGACGTGCATCTGGATGTCGGGGTCCGCGAAGAGGCCTGCATCCTGCATCTCGCACCCACCTCGTCGACCACGGCCCAGATCGCCATGGGCGATGCGCTGGCTGTGTCGCTGATGCAGATGCGGGGTTTCACGAGCGTCGATTTCGCGCGCCTGCACCCGGGCGGAAGCCTCGGGCGGCGCCTGCTGATGACCGTGGGCAACGTCATGCGCGACCACGACCTGCCGGTCGTGGCACCCGACTGCCCGGCGGCGGAGATGATCCACGCCATTTCGAAGGGCGGGCTGGGGCTGATCGTGATCTGCGACGGCGACCGCATCGAGGGCATCGTCACCGACGGCGACGTGCGCCGCGCGATGGAGCGTCTGCGCGGGGAGTTCTTCAACATCAAGGCCGCCGACATCGCCACGCGCAACCCCAAGACCATCTCACCGGATGAGAAGCTGATCGAAGCCGAGAAGATGATGACCCGCAACAAGGTCACTTCGCTGCTCGTGACGGACGCTGCCGGGAAGTTGTCCGGAGTGATTCAGATTTACGACATCAAACTGTAACATCTTTATGTTCATCGTCCGACTCACCTACAAGAAGCCGCTTGCCGAGGTGGAGCGGCACCTCGCGGCGCATCGTGAATACCTCGACCGGCACTATGCCGACGGGGCGTTCCTCTGCTCGGGGCCGCAGAATCCCCGCTCGGGAGGCATCATCCTCTGCCGTGCTGCGGACCGCGCGGCCGTCGAGGCCCTGACGTGCGACGATCCGTTCCGCATCCACGGCGTCGCCGACTACGAGATCGTCGAATTTTCGCCGACGAAATACCTGCCCGGATTCGAGGCGTTTCTGTAAGACGAAAGGAGGCTTTGAAAAACCTCCTTTTTTTATTTCCGGATGTAGTGCGGCATCTCGGGCGGTATCTCCATCGATATCTCCACCAGCCCGCGGACCTCGCCGTGCTCCTTCCACGCCGTCTGGTAGATCATCTTGCGCTTGCCCTGCTTTTCGATCGTATAGGCGTTCGTGCCGCCCGTCGCAAGCAGTTCGCGGATGATTCCGCACGAACGTTCGCTGTGGCAGCCGAACAGGTTCCGGCCGATCAGGTCGCCGTGTTTGGCGTAGGTGGCCCGCGCCTTTTCGTTCATGTAGAGGATCGTGCCCTCGGTGTCGCACACCGTGACGGCGCAGCCGGTCTCCTCGGCCCAAGGGAAGGTGTTTTCCATTATTATTGCTGGATTTTTACTAATTGTTCGCGGTAGGCGTTCAGTATGCGCGACTTGGAGATGAAGCCGATGTAACGCCCCTGCTTGTCCACGACGGGCAGCATCCATGTGTGCTTGTCGTCGAATTTCTCCATGACGCTCAGGATCGACTCGTGTTCGATGATCTTGTCCGGGGGCGGGATCATGTAGTCCGAGATCGGCCGGCCGTAGCGCTCGTGCTTGAACATGTCTTCGCGCAGGTCGTCGAGCTGCACCACGCCGATCAGGCGTCCGAAGTTGTCGATCACGGGGAAGATGTTGCGGCGCGCCGTCGAGATGATGTGCACGATGTCGCCCAGCGTCATGTTCTCCCGGATGCGCAGGAAATCGGTCTCCATCAGCTCCTCGAGTTTCAGGAAGACGAACACCGACTGGTCCTTGTCATGGGTCAGCAGTTCGCCGTTCAGACGCAGTTGCTTGGTGTAGATCGAATCGGGGTCGAGGTAGTAGCCCACGGCGAACGAGATGCAGGCCGTAATCATCAGCGGGATGAAGAGCCCGTAGCCGTTCGAGAGTTCGGCGATGAGGAAGATCGACGTCAGGGGGGCTTTCATCACCCCCGACATGACGCCCGCCATGCCCACGAGCGTGAACGAGACGATCGAGACCTCCCATCCGAACAGCGTGTTGCAGATGAGCGCCAGCGAAGCGCCCGTGAAGGCCCCGACGAACAGCGACGGGGCGAACGTTCCGCCCACGCCGCCCGCGGCATTGGTCGAGGCCATGGCGATGACCTTGAAGAACATCGTGGCGATGACGAAGAGGATGATGACCCAGTCGATGTCGCGGAAGCGGTAGAAGAGCGAGTTGTTGAACAGCTCCTGCGCGTTGCCGTGCATGAGCGAGGTGAAACCCTCGTAACCCTCGCCGTACAACGGCGGGAAGATGAAGATCAGCACGCCGAGGATCACGCCGCCCCACAGCCACTTTTTGTACTGCTTGTCGATGCCCTTGAAGAAATTCCCCACGCGGGAGTTCATCGAGGTGAAATACCACGACATCAGTCCGCTCAGCACGCCGAGCAGGATGAAGAGCGGTATCTGCCACAGTTCGAACGCATCGGCCGGAGCCAGCGTAATGGCCAGAATCGGGTCGAAGCCGCGCAGCATGAAGGCCATCGTCGTGGCGGTGATCGAGGCGATCAGCAGCGGGATGACCGACCCGGCGGTGATGTCGAGCATCAGGATCTCCAGCACGAAGACCACGCCCGTGATCGGGGCCTTGAAGATCGCCGCGAGGGCGGCTCCCGCGCCGCAGCACAGCAGCAGCGTCGTGTGTTTGTAGTTAAGACGCGCCAGCCGTCCGACGTTCGAGCCGATGGCGGCCCCCGTCAGCACGATCGGGGCCTCGGGGCCCACCGATCCGCCGAATCCGATGGTCGTGGCGCCGCCCACGACCGAGGTCCAGCAGTTGTGGCGGGCGATGCGCGAGTTGCGGCTCGACATGGCGTACAGCACGCGCGTCACGCCTTCGGAGATGTTGTCGCGGACGATGTATTTGACGAACAGCGTCGCCAGAATGATGCCGACGGCGGGGTAGATCAACAGCAGAAAATGGGCGCTGTCCACCGGGAACCAACTGATGAGCCCCTGTTTGATGAAGTGGAGCAGGATTTCGAAGAGGTAGGTCCCCAGACCGGCGAGCACACCGACCACCACGGCCAGCAGCATCATGATCTGCTGGTTCGACAGCCTCCGGGTCAGCCGGAGGAATTCGAGGTAGATGCGGTCGGTGCGGAAGGACATCGTTCTACTGGTTCTGAGCGAAATGCTCGGACTGTCCGGCGATCAGTTCCTTGTCGTCGAAATAGTTGATTTTCATGGCGGCGCGGACCTCTGCGAGGGTCTCGGCAGCCGCGGCGCGGGCCTTCTCCGAGCCTTCGCGCAGGATGTCGTACACCTCGCCGATGCGGGCCTCGTAGTAGTGGCGGCGTTCGCGGATCGGGTCGAGCATCTCGTTGAGGATGGCGATCAGCAGCCGTTTCACCTTCACGTCGCCCAGTCCGCCGCGGCGGTAGTGCGCTTTCAATTCATCGAGCGAAGCGTATTCGGGCAGGTATTTCGCAAAGTGTTCGGGGCGGCTGAAGGCGTCGAGGTAGGTGAAGACCGTGTTGCCCTCGACTTTGCCCGGGTCCTCCACGCGCAGGTGGTCGGGGTCGGTGTACATGCCCATCACCTTCTTTTTCACCTCGTCGGCCGTGTCCGAAAGGTAGATGCAGTTGTTGAGCGACTTGGACATCTTGGCTTTGCCGTCGGTTCCCGGCAGGCGCATGCAGGCGGCGTTGTCGGGCAGCAGGATTTCGGGTTCGACGAGCGTCTGGCCGTAGACCGAGTTGAACTTGTGGACGATCTCGCGCGTCTGCTCGATCATCGGCTCCTGATCCTCACCCACGGGTACGGTCGTGGCCTTGAAGGCCGTGATGTCCGACGCCTGCGAGATGGGGTAGGTGAAGAACCCGACGGGGATGCCCTGACGCTGCGTGGTGTCGCCCTCGGCAGCCCCCTCGGCGAATCCGCGCAGGGCGATCTCGGCCTTCACGGTCGGGTTGCGCTGGAGACGCTGCACGGTGACGAGGTTCATGTAGTAGAACGCCAGCTCGCACAGTTCGGGGACCTGCGACTGGATGAAGAGCGTCGACTGCGCGGGGTCGAGACCTACCGAAAGGTAGTCCAGCGCGACCTCGATGATGTTCTGGCGCACCTTTTCCGGATTGTCGGCGTTGTCGGTGAGCGCCTGTGCATCGGCGATCATGATGAATATCTTGTCGAATTCCCCCGAGTTCTGCAATTCGACGCGGCGGCGCAGCGAACCTACGAAGTGACCCAAGTGGAGACGACCCGTGGGACGGTCGCCTGTGAGGATGATTTTTGCCATATTTTTAGAGAAAGTACATTTCGCGGGCGAAGATACGAAAAAGAACTGACGACGCCAAAACCGAATTGCATCCGGTGCGGCAAAACTTTCCGGCTTCCTAAAAGAGTCGTTACGACCCCGAAGATACGAAAAACTATGCGGCAATGCGAAAAAGTTGTCGGGTATAGATTTTTTTTATATCTTCGCTTTCTCAAATAGACGCCTGCTATGACGATAATCCAACTTGAGTATCTGTTGGCCGTGGCCAACTGCGGCAGTTTCTCGCTGGCCGCCGAACATTGTTTTGTGACGCAACCCTCCCTGAGCATGCAGGTTAAGTCGCTCGAGGAGGAGTTGGGCGTGGTGCTGCTTGACCGTTCGAAAAAGCCCGTCATCCCCACCGAGGCGGGCGAGGTGGTGCTGGAGCAGGCGCGCGAGACGATCAAGGCCTACAACTACATCCGCGAGGCTGTCGCGGAGCTGAAAGGGGAGACGGCGGGCAAACTGCGGCTGGGGGTCATCCCGACCATCGCGCCCTATTTGCTGCACAAGTTCATCCCCGCTTTCGTGCGCGACTACCCGAAGGTGGAGCTGGAGATTTCCGAGATGATTACGTCGGACATTGTCGAGGCGCTCAAGCGCGACCGCATCGACGCGGCGCTGGTGGCCAGCGGCACCTGCGGGGAGGGCATCCTCGAACAGGAGCTCTTCAACGACCGCTTTTACGCTTATGTGTCGCCTGAAAACCCGCTCTACGAACGGCAGAACATCCGCATCGAGGACATCGACCTGAAAGACCTCGTGATTCTGAGCCCCGGCAACTGTATGCGCGACCAGATCATCGAGCTGTGTCAGGCGCGCCGCAACATGCCCTCGCGCTACTCGTTCGAATCGGGGTCGCTCGACACGCTGATGCGTATCGTCGACTGCACGGCCTGCCTGACGATCGTCCCTGAAATGGCTCTCGAATACATCCCCGCAGATCGCCGCGACCGTCTGAAAACCCTCTCCAAAGGGGCCACGTCGCGTAAAATAGCCGTCGCCGTGCGCCGCACCTACGTCAAGAACTCGATCATCCGGGCCCTGACCGAAACCATTCTGGCCAATGTCCCGGGTGCGAAAGCATAGCCTCCGCAATCCTGAAAGAACGCGCCCGGCAGTCTTCCTGCCGGGCGTGCTGTTTTATCTTATTCGGGGATTTCCATTTTCGTCGCCGTTCCTTTCCAGTCGGCGGCGACCGAACTGCCGTCGGAGAGCGTCACGGAGAGTTTGACGGTGAATTTATCACCATCCTTGGTGACGATGAGCGTTCCGCCCGTGACCGTGGGGCCTTGGGTGATGGAGCCGTCGGTCGTGTCTATTTTACCGTCGGCGTATGTGATATGGATTTCGGAATTTTTGGAGATAGCAGAAATCTGAACAACGGAATTTTTGTCGAGGGGTTTGGTCAGGTCGAAGGTCTTGCCGAGGAGCGAATGCTGCATCGTGAAAACAACGGCGAAATCGGGGTCGTCTTCGATGTCTATCACGGTGTCATTAGTCAGGAAGAGCATAAGCGCCCCTTCGCCGAATGCCTCGGCATCTTCGGCATAGAATGCGCCTTTGACGGTTTCGGTCTGACCGTTGACGGTTATCTTACCGGAATACCCCCCCCCTTGTCGTCCTTGTCGTCGCAGGAGGTAGCAGCCAATGCAAGTGCACCGGCCATGCAGAACATGAAGATTTTTTTCATAACATTTGCAATTAAGTGAGTAAGTGTGTTCCCAAATATAGCGATAAAAACGAAATCGGCAACAAAAAGATTGGAAAATCAGCACATTGCCTGTGAAAAAGTTCGCCCGGCGGGAAAACTGCCGGGCGCAATGTTTCGTATCGGACATCCCTTACCCGGGTATCTCCACTTTCGTCGCCGTTCCTTCCCAGTCGGCGGAGATGTATTGTCCGTCGGAAAGCGTCACGGAGAGTTTGACGGCGAACCGGTCGCCGTTTTTGGTGACGGAGAGCGAGCCGTGCGAGATCTTTTCGGAGATCGGGTCTTCGTCGTAGTCGATCGTAATGCGTTCGCCGCCGTTTTTGGCTGTGATGAAAAGATAGGGCCACGGGAGTGTGTTCCGGTCGAGGGGTTCGGAGAGGTCGATGGTCTTGCCCCAGAACGATTCCGACATGTCGATGCCGATGTAAAAATCGGGTTCCTCCTCCGGAGGCGTCGTGAATTCCGTCGGGAAAAGCCCGAGTTCGAATGCCGCCTCGTCTTCGGCGTCGGCAGGCTCTTCCGCATAGATCGCGCTTTTGACCTCGTATATTTGGCCGTTGACGGTGATCGTTTGTACGGTCACTACTTGTTCGTCCTACTTGCAGGACGCTGCCGCCAGTGCGAGTGCGCCGGCCAGACAGAGCATGAAGATTTTTCGCATAAAATGAAAATGGGTTAGTTGGAGTGTTCTCAAAAGTAGTGATAAAAACGAAATCGGCAACAGAAAGGGCGAAATAATGAATCGCCTCCGGAACAATATGCCCGACGGCGTGTGATTTTTGGGCGGTTGCTTTCAAATCTCATTCTCTTTTCGTACCTTTGCAAGGTTATAGACTCCTATTGCATATTTATGGATAAACTGATCGAAACGATCGTCAGCGCGATTGAAGATAAAAAGGGTAAGAATATTGTATCGTTGGACCTCTCGGGATTCGACGGGGCGATCTGTTCGCATTTCATCGTCTGCAACGCAGACTCCACGACGCAGGTGTGCGCCATTGCCGCCGAGGTCGAGGAGCAGGTGTTCCAAAAGTTGGGCGAAAAGGTCTGGCGCATCGAAGGCCAGCAGAACGGCGTGTGGGTGGCCATGGACTATGTGGATGTCGTGGTCCACATCTTCCAGACCGAACTGCGCAGCTTCTACAAGCTCGAGGAGCTGTGGGCCGACGCGCCGATGGTGAAGTACGAATACGAAGAGTAGAACGCAATTATGGCACAGAAACGAAAGAACAACAATAAAATGAACATGAACATGCCGCGGCCTTCGATGCTGTGGATCTACGGGCTGATCGGCGCGTTCATCATCGGCTGGTACGTCTTCGGCGACGTCAACGACACGCCCCTGCCCAGCGACTGGACCACCGTCCAGCAGATGGTCGAGAAGGGCGACGTGGAGAAGATTCAGGTCGTCAACCGGGATCAGGCGCAGGTCTTCCTGAAGAAGGATGCCGCCGAGAAATACCGCAGCGACTCGGTGGACAAGCGGTTCCGCCGCCTGCCCGAAACGGGCGTGCAACTGATCTTCACCATCGGGTCGGTCGATTCGTTCCGCGAGGACCTGAAGGCCGCCGAGGAGACCTCGGGACAGGTCGTTCCGGTGATCTATGAGAACAAGGCCAACGACTGGACCTCGATCCTGCTCAACCTGCTTCCGTGGGTGGTCATCATCGGGGCATGGTTCTTCGTCATGCGCTCCATGTCGCGCGGTGCCGGCGCCGGAGGCGGCGGGGGCATCATGAACGTGGGCAAGGCCAAGGCGCAGGTATTCGACAAGGACAACGCCAAGCGCGTGACTTTCAAGGATGTGGCAGGTCTGGAGGAGGCCAAGGTCGAGATCATGGAGATCGTCGACTTCCTCAAGAAGGCCGACAAATACAAGGAACTGGGCGCCAAAATCCCCAAGGGCGCACTGCTGGTAGGCCCTCCGGGAACCGGCAAGACCCTGCTGGCCAAGGCCGTTGCGGGCGAAGCCAATGTGCCGTTCCTTTCGATTTCGGGTTCGGATTTCGTGGAGATGTTCGTCGGCGTGGGTGCCTCGCGTGTGAGAGACCTCTTCGAGCAGGCCAAGCAGAAGGCCCCGTGCATCGTCTTCATCGACGAGATCGACGCCATCGGCCGCGCCCGCGGCAAGAACGCCGGGTTCTCGGGCAACGACGAGCGCGAAAATACGCTGAACCAGTTGCTGACGGAGATGGACGGCTTCCAGACCAACACGGGCGTGATCGTCCTTGCGGCCACGAACCGCGCCGACATCCTCGACAAGGCGCTGATGCGCGCCGGGCGTTTCGACCGCCAGATCGAGGTGGGGCTGCCCGACGTGAAGGAGCGCGAGGAGATTTTCAACGTCCACCTGCGTCCGCTGAAGCTCGATCCGCAGTTGGACCGTTCGTTCCTTGCGCGCCAGACCCCCGGTTTCTCGGGTGCCGACATCGCCAACGTCTGCAACGAGGCCGCGCTGATCGCCGCCCGTCACAACAAGAAATTCATCTCGAAAGAGGACTTCCTCGCCGCCATCGACCGCATCGTGGGCGGCTTGGAGCGCAAGAATAAGATCATCACCGACGAGGAGAAGCGCGTGATCGCCTTCCACGAGGCCGGGCACGCCACGGTGAGCTGGATTCTGGAGAACGCCAGCCCGCTCATCAAGGTGACGATCATCCCGCGCGGCAAGGCGCTGGGCGCCGCATGGTATCTGCCCGAGGAGCGCCAGATCACCACGCGCGAACAGATGATGGACGAACTGGCCGCCACGCTCGGCGGCCGCGTGTCGGAGCAGTTGACCTTCGGGCAGGTTTCGACGGGCGCCCTGAACGATCTGGAGCGCGTCACCAAGCAGGCTTACGCCATGGTGGCTTACTACGGCATGAGCGAGAACGTCGGAACGCTCTCCTACTACGACTCCACGGGGCAGAGCGACATGGCATTCACCAAGCCCTATTCGGAGCAGACGGCCCAGCAGATCGACTCCGAGGCCAAGCGGGTGATCGAGCAGGCCTACAAGATGGCCGAGCAGGTGCTGCGCGAGCATGCCGACGGCCTGAAGGAGCTGGCCGAGTTGCTGCTCTCCCGCGAGGTGGTCTTCACGGAGGATGTCGAGCGCATCTTCGGCAAGCGCAAGAAGGACATCGAGCGCGAACGCAGGGAGGCCGAGGCGAAAGCCAAGGCCGAGGGCGGCAAACCCGCCGGGGAGGAACCCGGGAGCGGGAAGCAGGCCGCCGCGGTCGCCGATCCTTCGGCCAAACCCGATAAGTCCGAAACGGCCGAACCGGCTCCCGTAGCCCCGGCCGTCGCCTCACCCGAAACCAAATAAATTCCCGTCGAAACCCTACTACACCCTTAAAAATCGATGAGTGAAAAAATGAAAAACCTCTGGGTGCGCACGCTGAGCGGGGTTATCCTCGCCGCGGTGGTGCTCGGGGCCGTTATCTGGTCGCAGTGGAGTTTCGGCCTGCTGCTGGCGGCGTTGCTCGCGGTCGGCATGTCGGAGTTTTACACGCTGGCCGAAAAGCAGGGCAGCAAGCCCCAGCGGGTCGTGGGACTGGTCACCGGACTGGTGCTTTTCGCACTCAACTTCGCCTTTATTTCGGACGATATCGAGATACTCGGAAGCGCCCGGCAGACATTTGCCTGCGGACTGGCTTTCCTGCTTCTGCTGCTGCCCGCGATGTTCATCTGCGAACTCTACCGCCGGCACGGGAATCCCGCCGCCAACATCGGCACGACCCTTATGGGCGTGGTCTATGTGGCGATGCCCCTCTCGGTGATGTGCTATATCCCGATGATTGGAGGCGATAGCTGGAACCCTTGGGTGATGCTCTTCTACATCTTCATCATCTGGGGCAACGACGTCTTCGCCTATCTGGTGGGTATGTCCATCGGCCGTCACCGGCTGTTCGAGCGCCTTTCGCCCAAAAAGTCGTGGGAGGGATTCTTCGGCGGCATCGTCGGGGCCGTCGCTATGGGGCTCGTCGCAGCCCGGGTGCTGGACGGCGGCTATGCGGCATGGGCCGGACTGGCGCTGGTCGCGGCGGTTTCGGGCGTGCTGGGCGATCTGGTGGAGTCGCTGTTCAAGCGCGCCGCGGACGTGAAGGATTCCGGGTCGCTGATCCCCGGCCATGGCGGAGTGCTGGACCGCTTCGACGCCATGCTGCTGTCGGCGCCCTTCGTCTTCGTCTATATGCTTTTTGTGATGTAACTGCAAACTTCAAACATTTATGAGAATCAATAAGGAAGGATATAAGATCATCGGCATTTCGGGAGTTGTCTGCGTACTCCTGTGGTGGCTGTTCTATCACATGCTGGTCCATGACGCGAATGTCTCGCTGCTGTGGTTCAGCGCCGTCGTGCTGCTGCTGTTCTGGTTCTTCATCGTGGCGTTCTTCCGCGAACCCCGCCGGGTGCGCATCCACGACGCCGATCTGGTCTTCGCTCCCTGCGACGGCCGCGTGGTCGTGACGGAGGTCGTCTCCGAGAACGAGTATCTCAAGGAGGAGATGCTGCAGATTTCGATCTTCATGTCCATCACCAACGTCCACATGAACTGGGTTCCCGTGGGCGGCGAGGTGGAGTATTTCAAATACCATCCGGGGCGTTTTCTGGTGGCTTGGCACCCCAAATCCTCGACCGAGAACGAACGCACGACGACTGTGGTGCGGATGCCCTCGGGGCAGAAGGTGCTCTTCCGCCAGATCGCGGGGCTGATCGCCCGGCGCATCATCTCGTACATGACCGTCGGTCATCAGGTCGAGCAGAACAGCGTCTGCGGATTCATCAAGTTCGGCTCGCGTGTCGACGTGCTCGTCCCCAAGGACAGCGAACTGCTGGTGGAGATCGGCGATCCCACGGTGGGTTCGCAGACCCCGATCGCCCGGCTGCGCAAGAACCTCGAAAACGCATAGGACGATGAAGGCGACGCCCCAGACTTTCCTGCGGTTCATCGCGGGCGCGGCGATCGCTGCGGTCGTGCTCTTTCTGGTCTGGTATTTCTCGTCGATCGTCGTCTACATCCTCGTTTCGGCCGTGCTGGCCGTCATGGGTCGCCCGCTGGTCAAGCGTCTCGCGGGGCTGCATGTCAAAGGGTGGCGGGTGCCGCGCTGGCTGGCCGCACTGGTGACCCTCGTGGTGATCTGGGCCGTGGCGGCCACGCTCTGCTCGCTGTTCGTGCCGCTGGTCTTCAACAAGATAAACCAATTCGCGCATGTCGATTTCGCCGCGGTCGTGGGGAGCATCGGCGAACCCATCGCCCGGATGCAGCACGACCTGCAAACGCTCTTTTCCCTGCCCGAAAGCACCTTCTCGCTCTCGGACGAGCTGACGCTGGCGCTCAAACAAATTATCGACATCAATTCGCTCAATACGATCTTCTCGTCGGTCATCAACCTCGTGCTTTCGTCGGTGATCGCCATCTTCTCCATCTCGTTCATCACGTTCTTCTTCCTCAAGGAAGAGGGGCTGTTCTATGCGATGGTCACGGCGGTCTTCCCGGAACACTACCACGACAATATCACCCGGGCGCTGGATTCGGTGACGGTGCTGCTGGCGCGCTATTTCACGGGCATTCTCTCGGAGAGCCTGCTGCTGACGATCGCCGTGTCGCTGGTGATGATGGCCTTCGGGATGAAGGCCGCCGACGCCGCGTTCATCGGTCTCATCATGGGCGTGATGAACGTCGTGCCCTATGCCGGGCCGCTGATCGGCGGCATCGTCTCGGTATTCGTGGGCATCGTCTCGCCGATCGAGGGAATGAGCGTGGGACATACGGCTTTCATCATTATCGGGTCGCTGCTGATTCTGAAGGGCATGGACGATTTCATCCTCCAGCCGACGCTCTATTCGGCGCGCGTGAAGGCCCATCCGCTTGAGATTTTCATCGTGATACTGATCGCCGGGTCGCTGGCCGGGATTCTGGGCATGCTGCTGGCCATTCCGTCCTACACGGTGCTGCGCGTCTTTGCCAAGGAGTTCTTCTCGCAGTTCCGGCTGGTGCGTAAACTGACTGAAAAAATCTGATGGAACGGATTCTGATCGAAGGCGTAGTGGAGCACGGACGCCGGTTGGGACGTGAGCTGGGTTTTCCGACGGCCAATCTGGCCGTTCCGGAGACGGTCACGGCCGCCGACGGGGTCTACCGTTCGCGGGCCGAGGTCGGGGGACGGACTTACGACGCCATGTCGAATCTGGGGAGCAACCCTTCGGTCGGAGGTACCGAACGGCGTCTGGAGACCCATATTTTCGATTTCGAAGGCGTACTGTACGGCCGACTGCTGCGCGTCGAACTGCTCGAAAAAATCCGCGACGAGCGCAAATTCGCTTCGATCGAGGAGCTTCGGGCGCAGATCGAACGGGACAAGGAATATATTTTAAAAAACAGATAGGAATATGTATTTGGATTTGACACTTCCCTACAAGGTCGCCGATATGTCGCTGGCCGAGTGGGGCCGCAAGGAGATCGAGATTTCCGAGCATGAAATGCCGGGCCTGATGGCCGTGCGCCGCAAATACGGCCCCCGGAAACCGCTGAAAGGCGTGCGGGTGATGGGTTCGCTGCACATGACCATCCAGACGGCCGTGCTGATTGAAACCCTCGTGGAGCTGGGCGCCGACGTGCGCTGGTGCTCGTGCAACATCTTCTCGACGCAGGACCACGCGGCAGCGGCCATCGCCGCCACGGGCGTTCCGGTCTTTGCGTGGAAGGGCGAGACACTGCCCGAATACTGGTGGTGTACAGCTATGGCGCTTTCGTTCCCCGGCGGCAAGGGTCCGCAACTGATCGTGGACGACGGCGGCGACGCCACACTGCTGATCCACAAGGGCTATAAGGCCGAGAACGACGCCTCGACGCTCGATTACGAACCCTCGTCCTACGAGGAGGAGGTGATCCTCGACACGCTGAAACGGATTCTCGCCGAGGACCCCGAAAAGTGGCACCGCACGGTAGCCGAGTGGAAGGGCGTGAGCGAGGAGACCACCACGGGCGTACACCGCCTCTACCAGATGATGGAAGCGGGCGAACTGCTCGTTCCGGCCATCAACGTCAACGATTCGTGCACCAAGTCGAAGTTCGACAACCTCTACGGCTGCCGCGAATCGCTGGCCGACGGCATCAAGCGCGCCACGGACGTGATGATCGCCGGCAAGGTGGTGGTCGTGTGCGGTTACGGCGACGTGGGCAAGGGCTGCGCCCGTTCGATGCGCTCCTACGGCGCCCGGGTGATCGTTACGGAGATCGACCCCATCTGCGCCTTGCAGGCCGCGATGGAGGGCTTCGAGGTGAAGACCGTGGAGAGTGCGCTCGCCGAGGGCAACATCTACGTCACCTGCACCGGCAACTGCGACATCATCACGCTGGAGCACATGGAGAAGATGCGCGATCAGGCCATTGTCTGCAACATCGGGCACTTCGACAACGAGATACAGATGGCGCGCCTCGAGAAATCGGCGGCCGTGCGGATGAACATCAAACCGCAGGTCGACAAGTTCACCTTTCCCGACGGACATTCGATCTTCATTCTGGCCGAAGGCCGTCTGGTGAATCTCGGATGCGCCACGGGACACCCCTCGTTCGTGATGTCCAACTCCTTCACCAACCAGTGCCTCGCGCAGATGGAGCTGTGGCAGGAGAATCTCGAAATCGGTGTTTACCGCATTCCGAAGCATCTCGACGAGGAGGTCGCGCGCCTGCATCTGGACAATCTGGGTGTCGAACTGACGCATCTGACCCCCAAGCAGGCCGACTATATCGGGGTTCCCGAGGAGGGGCCCTACAAAGCCGACCACTACCGCTATTGATGCGTTACGGATAGTGAAAAAGGCCCCGGTTCTCGAACCGGGGCCTTTTCGTATTCTTAGAAAGTCGCTGCGAACCAGCCCTTCAGAGCGGGCCATGTGTCGGCCGCGACGTGGATCAGCATGCCCACCGAAGCGGCGATCTTGATCCCCGTGCCGACGATGAACGAGAGGAACGACCCGAATCCTATGAGAAATGCCTTCGGCACGTCGCCGCGGTCGTTGAGCAGTTCGCCCAGCACGGCGCCCAGAAAGGGGCCGAGGAGGATGCCCACCGGCGGGAAAAGGAAGAATCCCGCGAAGACGCCCACCGTGGCGCCGATGGCTCCCGCGCGCGAACCGCCGAACCGCCGGGTCATCCATGCCGGCAGGAAATAGTCGGCGATGCTTACGGCGACGGTCACCCCGAGCCAGAGCCACAGCGCCGAGGCGCTCATCTGGGAGTAGGAGGTGAAATAGGCGCACAGCAGGCCCGCATAGCTCAGCACCACGCCCGGCAGGGCGGGCACGATGCAGCCGATGATGCCCAGTATCGAGAGCACGAAAGCGAACAGGGAGAGCGTAATGTCCATCGAAAGCTGCTTAATAATCGCAAATATAACTTAAATATGAAAAAATCTCCCTTTTTCGGGGAGATTTTGTACTTTGTCGGGCCGGCCTGCGGATGTTACTCGACGAGCCGGTTGGTCGCCGTGTCGGGGAAGATGACCCACGGACGGAACTGCTTGGCGTCCTCGAAATCCATCAGCGCGTAGGAGGCGATGATGATGACGTCGCCCACCTGCACCTTGCGCGCCGCAGCCCCGTTGAGGCAGATCGAGCCGCTGCCGCGCTCGCCCTTGATGATGTAGGTTTCGAAACGCTCTCCGTTGTCGATGTCCATGATCTGGACCTTCTCGCCTTCGATCATGTTGGCGGCTTCCATGAGCGCCTCGTCGATGGTGATGCTCCCCACGTAGTTCAGGTCGGCCTGTGTGACCGTTACGCGGTGAATCTTCGATTTGATGACTTCAATCTGGAATTTCATTTTATCGGATTCGGATGTTGTCGATTAAACGAATGTCTCCCGCCTGTACGGCGATACAGCCCTGAATGCGCTCCGAGGCCTCCCATGCCGGAACCTCCTGCATCGTCAGCGCATCGACCGACTGGTAGTAAATCACATTGAGCAGCGGATCGCTCTCTATTTCAGCCTTGACCCATGCCTTCAGCTCCGCGGGCGTCAGCTCGTGGGACTTCTCCACGGCCCGGCGCAGCACGGCGTAAATGTGCGGCGCGGCGGCACGGTGGGGTGCGTCGAGCAACTGGTTGCGCGAGGAGAGCGCCAGCCCGTCTTCGCCGCGGACGATCGGGCACTCCACGATCTCGACCGGCAGTTTCAACTGGGCCACCATCGCCTTGATGACGGCGATCTGTTGGAAATCCTTCTCCCCGAAGTAGGCGCGCGCCGGGCGCACGATGTCGAACAGGCGGCTTACGACCTGCGCCACGCCGTTGAAATGGCCGGGACGCGTCGCGCCCTCCATCACCTTGTCGATCTGCCCGAAATCGAAAATCCGGGTATCCTCTTCGGGATAGATCTCTTCGACCGACGGCATCAGCACCAAATCCGCTCCGGCCTCCTCCAGCAGTTTCCGGTCTGCCTCGGGGGTGCGGGGGTAGTGGCAGAGGTCGTTCTTGTCGTTGAACTGCGTGGGATTGACGAAAACGCTCACGACGACCGTGGCGTTCTCTTTCCGCGCACGCTCGACGAGCGAACGGTGCCCCGCATGCAGGGCGCCCATCGTGGGGACGAAGCCGATGCCCGACTGCTCCGTCCGGTCCAACTCGGAGCGAAGCTCCTTGACGCTTGTAAATACTTTCATCTCTTTTGAAACGAGTTGCGGGGCAAAGGTAGAAATTCCATCAGACATAACGAAGGAAAATCGTAAAAAATAGTTCGGCGGCGTTTCGAAAAGGCGGTGGCGCGGAACGACAGCCGTTCCGCGCCACCTTTATTGCGACTGTTTTTACAGCCCTGCGATGGGTACCCAGCCTGCGATGCTGCGCGACGATGTGGGGCAGATGGCGTCCTCGCCGCCTTGGCTGTCGAACAGCACGAGGTTGACGAGAATCTCCCCCGATGCGAGGTCCAACTGCGAACGCGGCACGGCGACCTCGACCAGATAGCCGTTGTCCGTGTCGCTGCTGTCCGAGATCGTGCCGTCGTAGGCGGCCTGCACCGTGACGCCCATGTCGGTTTCGCGCCAGCCTCCGGCGTAGACGTCCGTACTTTTCAGGCCGCTGTGCGACACCTTGATGCGGCGGGCGGCAGAGGTGAGCCTGTCGCCCTCGTTGGCGGGCGAGAGCAGGATGTTCACATAGTCGTCGCGCGAGATGGCTTCGTCGAGCACCTCTACGAGGAAATAGACGTTTTTGTCGTCGCACGAGCAGCGGAGCGTGGCCTGTGCCTGCGACTTCTCGCCGACGAACAGCGCGTCGTCGGTCGCCGCCCACTCCGCATTGCTGCCGTCGACGCTGACGCTCCGGCGGGTTGCCGTAATGCGGTGGTTGAGCTCGAAGCGGGCCAGTGCGATCGTGATGTCGCCGGACTTTTCGCTGTTGCGCATCGCCGCGATCACCTCGTGGCCGCCGTTCAGCTCCATGCAGCCCCACGAACCCCTGCCCGGCAGGGCGACGAACGGTTCGCCGAACGTGCGGGCTTCGGCGTCGCCGAGACGCATGTTCATGTGGCTCGAAAGTCCGTATGAAACAAGTGTTTCGCCCGACGGGAATTGCACGAGGAAAGGTGCCGCACCGTCGAAAAGGTTGCTCTGGCGGTCGGCAGGGCCCGTTTCGTCCCCTTCGAGGCGGGGCCACTGCCCCTCGTTGTCGGAATAGGCGAACGAGATGGCGTAGGAGGTGTTCCCGTTGACGCAGCTCACGGACGATTCCACTGCCGCAGCGAGCTTGTCGCTGTTGTTGAGGCGCACGACGACCGGCATCTGGTCGGTGTAGTAGGTGGCGCCCTTGTCGCTGTTGTACCAGTGCTGGCGGATGACCCGGTAAGGGGTTTGGTTGAGCCCCGGGGACCAAGTCACGCCGTTGTCCGTCGATACGACCATGGCTGTGCCGGAGTGTCCGCCGGAAATCCACTGCCGGCTTTCCGAAAAATAACATTGCAGTTCGCCCGAGGGGAGCTGGATCATGTGCGGCTCCCAGTTCAGACCGTGGTAGATCTCCTGCGGGGCGCTCCACGTCCTGCCGTTGTCCGTGCTGCGGAGCATGACGATGCCGTGGTCGTATTGGCACTCCTCGTACTTGACGCTCATGTTGGCCCGGTAGGAGGCGAAGGCCACGAGGTCGCCGTTCGACAGCACGATGGCGTTGGGGTTGGTGAAGACCCGCTTGTCGGGATTGCCGCGTGAATTGGTGATGACATAGCGCTCGAGAAACAGCCCCCGGCCGGTCCAGTTTTCCAGATCGGGACTCGTGGCATAATAGATGTCGAAGCCGTTCGCGTTCCCCTGACCGCCGTAATGGTTGAACAGGATGTAGGAACCGTCGGACAGCTTTTTGATGCGTGCGTAGTTCGGGTTGTCGTTGCCCGTGACGTTCTGTCCGAGGTTGATGTAGCTGCGGTAGTTCATTTTGACCGACGATTGTGCGGTTACGTCGGCGTGGGAGTTGATCTCGTCTGCGCCCCGGTTCAGTTGTCCGATGGGTGTCAGGGTCAGTTCCTGCGGTTCGGAGGCTCCTCCCCGGTTCGGTCCGGGGGCGTCGTCCGAGTCGCTGCAGGCCAGTACGCCGAGACTGAGCACCGTCAGGGCGAGTTTCGTGATGGTTTGTTTCATGATGTTCGGTTCATTGGGGTTCCGGGGCTATTTGGCGTAGAACCGGAACTCGGTGGTTGAATGATAGGTTTCGCCGGGACGGAGCACGGCCGACGGGTATTCGGGGTGGTTCGGCGAGTCGGGATAGTGGAGCGTTTCGAGCAGCATGCCGCCGAATTTCTCCACCGCCCGGCCGCCCTTGCCCACGACCTTCGGGGAGAAGAGCCGTCCGGTGTAGGTCAGCAGTCCGGGTTCCGTGGTCCGGAGTTCGATTCCGCGGCCGCTGCGCGGCTCCCACAGGTCGGCGGCCCGGGCCAGTTCGCCCGTCTGGCTGCGGAGCATCCAGCAGACCGAGAATCCGCGCATCGTGCGCAGGTGCTCGTTGGGGGTGTCGATGGCGTAATCAACGCGGTGAGGCTCCCGGAGGTCGAAGGGGGTGCCCTCCACAGGCTCCGACGGTCCCAGCGGCACGAAGCGCGCGTCGTTGGGCAGGTAGCGGTCCGCCTCGACCTGCATTATGTGATCCATCACATAACCGCCGTCGTCCACGCCCTTGAGGTTGAAGTAGGTGTGGTTCGAGAGGTTGACGACGGTCGGACGGTCGGTCGTGGCCGTGTACTCGGCCCGCCAGACGTTGTCCTTCGTGAACCAGTAGGTGACCGTGCAGGCGAGGTTGCCCGGATAGCCCTCCTCGCCGTCGGGGCTGAGACGCGTGAAGCGTACGCCCGCGCGGTCCGCCTCCACGAGCGGCTCGGCCTGCCACATCACCCGGTCGAAACCCTTGTCGCCGCCGTGCAGGTGGCCGGGGCATCCGGCCAGACGCTCGTTGGCGGTGAGCCGCACGGTGTCGCCGTCGAGCGGGAACGAGGCGTTGGCGATGCGGTTGCCGTAGCGGCCGATCAGGGCGCCGAAGAAGCGTTCGCTTCCGGTCTCGAAGTCGCGGATGTTGTCGTATCCCGGCACGATGTCGGCGATCATGCCGTTGCGGTCGGGAACGCAGATCCGCACCACGCGGCAGCCGTAGTCGATGACATCCATCGAGGCGCCGTTGCCGCTTTGGAGCCGGTAGAGGGTGACCTCTTCGCCGGACGAGAGCTGTCCGAACGGAATGCTCTCCACGGAGGGCGTGCCTGCGGTGCAGGCGGTCAGGACCGCCATTGCACCGCAAACAGCCGCAAGGATGATTTGTTTCATGGCCGGACGGTTTTTTGTGCGGGGCGGTTCGCCGGTTTGTTTTGTTCCGTATCGGCTCCGATGCCCGGATCGCCCTGCTCGTGCATCCATTTCTTCAGCGCCCGGAACAGCCGGGCCTGTATGCGGGCATACTCCTTTTTACCGGCTAAGTTGGTCAGCTCCCATGGGTCGGCCTCCGTGTCGTACAACTCGAACTCCGGACGATGGTACCACCGCCCGACGATGAATTTCGCATGTTCCGTGTCGGTCGCTTTCCACGATTTGAGCCACAGCTCGTTTTCCATGTTTTTGGCGATCATCCTCTGATCGGGGGTCAGGTTCCAGACCAGCCGGTAGCGGCCGTCGCCCGCTGCGCGGATGGGATAGGGAGGTCCCGACGGGTAGTTGTCGTGGAGGTGGAAGGCGTATTTGCGGTGACGGTCGCTGCGCCCTTCGAGGAGCGGCGCGATGCTGCGGCCGTCCATCTCGCGGCCGGGATTACCGCCTGCCAGCGCCACGAGCGTCGGCAGGATGTCTTCGTACTGCACGATGGCGTCGGTCGTGCGGCCCGGGCGGATATGGCCGTCCCAGCGGGCGATCATCGCCGCGTGCACCCCGGCGTTCCAGTTGGTCCACTTGGCGCCCGTGAGCTGCGTCCCCTGTTCCGAGAGGAAGATCACCAGCGTGTCGTCGAGCAGTTCCCGCTCCCGCAGTACCCGCACGACGTCGCCCACCTCCCGGTCGAGCAGGTCGATTTCGGACAGATAGGCCGCATAGCTTTTGCGCGTCTGCGGCGTATCGACGAAATGGGGCGGCAGAACCAGTTTCCCGAGGTCGAATTTCGAAGGATCGCCGCCCGTCCACGGAACGTGCGGGTTGACCGAGGCCACTACCAGACAGAAGGGTTCTTCACGGTCGCGCGAAATGAACTCCTCGACCCCCTTCATCGTGTGCGAAGGGTCTTTCGTCAGGCAGTTGACCGCGAATCCGGGGACCCGTTCGAACGGGAAGGCCTCTTTCGGATGGATATGCCATTTCCCCGCCAGCCCCACCCGGTAGCCGAGCCGCGCAAGACGTACGGGCATGGTCTCGACCCCTTCGCGGATCGCGCTGAGGTTGTAGTGCCCGCCGTTGCGGATCGGATACATGCCCGTATAGAGGCAGTGGCGTGTGGGCACGCTCGTCGATACGGAATTCCATGCGTTCGTGAAGCGCATGCCTGCACGGGCCAGCGAGTCGATGTGCGGCGTGCGGTTGTTGACCGCACCGTAGCAGCCGATGTCGTACCAACTGCAATCGTCGGCGAGGATGACGACCATGTTGGGCCGCTTCTGGGCCGCGGCCTGCTGCCCGGTCAGGGCAGCGGCCGCGAAGCCTCCGAGCATCAGTGTTCGTTGAAGATTCATTTTTGCAGTCCGTTTATTGTTTCAACTCCCGGAGCATCACCGACGACCAGAGGTTGTCGGGCTTCAGCTCCACGGATTTCGCGAAGCATTTCCGGGCTGCGTCCCGGTTGCCGAGTCCCAGCTCGCCGAGCCCCAGCGTGTAGTAGGCCTTGGTGTTGATCGTTGCCACGGTCTTGCCCGTGGTGCCCTCGGCGCCGTAGAAATTCACATAGCTTTCGACGATACCGGCTTTCCCGGCTTCGGTGAGCGCTTCGAAGAGGGCTTTGGCCTCGGCCTTTTTGCCCAGTTTTTCGAGCGCGAGGCCCTGCCAGTAGCGGTAGTCGGTCTTCTTGACGTTCACCGCCGCGGCCTTCTTGTAGTTCAGCATGGCTTTGGACCGGTTGCCCGTCCGCTCGTAAGCGCTGCCGATGAACCAGTAGATCTGGGCGTCGCGGGGCGTGCGCTGGTCTACGAGGAACACCTGATGGTTTTCCGGGTAGTCGAAGGCGCTTTCGAAGAGCTCGAGGGCCTCTTTCCGCTGTCCTGCGGCGAATTTCTCCTCCCCGGCCAGCAACAGGGCGTCGACATAGACGTCGTGGAAGTTGGCGACGCCTTCGCGCGTCGGGAAGTAGCACTCTTTCAGCAGCTTGAGCACATAGTCGTAATCCCCGACGAAGATACCTGCGGAGACCTCTCCGGCCAGCGGGGAGTAACGCTTCGTGCAGACGTCGTGGTGGCTCTTCAACAGGTCGTAGCGCACCTGCACGTCCTCGCCCTTGGCTTCGTAGACCTGATCGATCTCCTCGAGGAAGAGCGCCTCTTCGGGAGCCAGCTCGATGGCCTTGCGGTAGTATTTCACCGCTTGGTCGTAGTTCTTCGTGTGCAGCCAGTGCGCCCATCCGAGGTTGCGCCATGCCATGGCGAACGAGGGCTCTTTGGCGATGCACTGCTCCCATTCGGCCATCGCGCGGTCGGGCTGCTTGTTGTAGTAGAGGTTGCCCGTATAGTAGTAGGGCTTGTAGCTCTGGGGGCAAAGCTCTTTGGCCCGCTCCAGTACGGCGACCGTCTCCAGCCGGAACGGGTTGCAGCGGTCGGTCGGGATCGCCAGCGCCGCCGTGAAGTACTCCTTCTCCGCGGCTTTGTCGCCGGCCTTGCCGGTCAGGTAACCCAGCCACATCTTGACGGTGGGGTAGGCTTTCCGGGCGTCGATCTGTCTGAGCAGTTTCACGGCCGTTTCCGGGAATCCGTTGTGGAGGTAGGCGAGGGCCAGTTCGAGGTACGATTCGGGCTCGTCGCGCATCAGCGTTTCGAAATAGTCGTCTTCGCCCAGCAACTGCTGTTCGCAGGTGGCGTAGGCGTTCACGGGGTCGGCTTCCAATACGCGTTTCACGCAGGCCGAGGCGCCTGCCTTGTCGCCCTGCGAGCGCAGAAGGGTGGCTTTCAGGTTCAGGGCGCTGAAGTTGTTGGCGTTGTAGGTGATGGCTTCGTCCAGCCGCTCGAGCGCCATCGGGATGTCACCCTGCGCCACATAGAGCTGTGCCAGTTGGAAATTGCCTGCCGAGTTGTAGTTGTAGTTCCAGACGGCGCGGTAGAGCGTGTCCATCGCCGCCTCGACCTTGCCCTCCTGCTTGAGGATCAGGCCTAAGTTATACATCGCTTCGCAGTCCTTCGGACGGGTGTAGTCTTTGGTCTGGCGCTTGATCGCCGTGCGCAGGTAGCGGGCGGCCTTTTCGTTGTCGCCGCGCTGACGCCACCAGACGCCCATCTGCGTGTTGGCCCGTGTGTCGCCCGGATCGCGGCGCAGGACCTCCTCGAAATAGTCCGTGGGGTCGATGAACGGGTTGTGGAACTGCAGGTTGCGCATGCCGACAAGGTAGCATTCCTCGGTGTTTTCGATCTGTTCGGGGAGTAGCGGACGGTCCACGATCTCCGGCAGCGGCTTGTTCGGGTCGTGCTCCACGGGCGAGTAGGCCAGCAGCTCCTTGCCTGCGGCGTCGGTGAGCGTGATCCGCAGGTCGGTGGGCTTGATGTTCTTGTCGATGGCGACGGTCTCCACGAACGGTGCGTCGGGTGCGAGATCCGTCTGCCGCGTGAAGAGTGTCCGGCCGCCCGCCGTGAGCGTGACGGTCATCTTCGGCAGTTTCTCCGTGGCGTTGACGCCTATCAATGCCTTGCCCGGGGCCACGAGATCGAGGTTGAGGGCCGCCTGCCGGTTGCCGGTCTTCACGCCGCCGATGTCGCGCAGTCCGTACCAGTAGTGGGTGAACTCCTTCACCTCGTAGGGGGCGCTCCAGTTGTAGTCGGGCTGGTTGTCCGAATAGGCGCCCACCATCAGCTCGCAGTAGTGGCCGTCGTTGTCAGTCAGGATGCGGGTGTCCCACTCCGAGTTGGGGCCCCAGAGCCAGAATTTGCCGCCCTTGACGATGTGGTGGTTGCCCGCCAGCATCGTGCCGGCCTTGCGGCCGTGGTCGTACCCGGCGATGAAGTCCTCCTTGAGATCGTGCACGAACATCGAGTTGGACATGAAGTGGTTCTTCCACCACGAGGCATCGATACCGTTGGCGTATTCGTCGATGCCGTTGAACGGCTCGTGAGTAACGGGCCAGTGCGCGAACCAGTTCTTGCAGTGGAAGGTCACGAACTCGGTGCTTTGGGGGAAGATGATCTGGTAGTTCTCGTCCACGAGCGTCGAGACGTTCGACCAGTAGAGCATCGAGTTGTCGTTCTCGGTCGAGTTGACCAGCCGTCCGGTGATCTCCATGTAGGATTTGCCCGGATGGAGCGTGATGCCGATAGCCCACGACATGCGGTGACGGAGTTCGGTTTCGCCGACCCAGATGGTCTTGCTGCCGTCCTCGTTCTCGACGATGCGGTAGTCGCACGGGATGTTCGACGTGGCGCGGTGGTGGTGGAAAACGTTCCACTCGACGCCGCCCGAGATCCAAGCGCCCGTCATGCCGACGTTCGCCGGCTTGACCACATGCTGGTGGTAGAAGATGTCGTAGCCGTTGGTCTTGTCGATGGCGTAGAACAGCCGTCCGCCGATCTCCGGCAGTACGCACAGTTCGACGTATTCGTTCTCGAGATAGAGGGCCTTGTAGCTCACCGTCTTTTTGTCGCGCGTCATGTTGTCGTCGAGCGGATAGGGGTAGACCGAGCGGCGTGCCCGCTGGTAGGACCAGTCGCGTTCGAAGATGGGCGCCGTTTCGGCGGCGTTGAGCACATAGGTGGGGAGTTCGAGTGTCCCCTCCCGGGCCGTAACTGCGGTTTGCTGAGCCCGGGCGCCGACCGCAATGCCGGCAAGCAGACCGAGTGTCATCAGGATTTTTCGTTTCATCGGATATTCGGTTTATGTGTTTTATTAATGCCAGTTGTCGTTTTGGACGAGGTTGGGATTCTTTTCCCGTTCGGACGAGGGTACGGGCCATTTGAGGTAGGCCGAACCGCCCCATTTGTATTCGTATACGGGGGCTCCCCAGCACTCCAGCAGACCGTTTCCGTCGGCGAATTTGTCCGTCTGCCATGTGCCCCAGCGGAGTTCGTCGCAGTAGAGCTGCTCCTCGCAGGCCAGCTCCCATTTCTTCTCGTTGCGGATGCGCGGGCGCAGTTCGTCGGCACTGGTCACGGCGACATGGGTGTTGCCCGGGGTGTTGAGCTCCGCGACGCCCGCGCGTTTGCGGACTTGGTTCACATAGCCCGCGGCCTCGCCGTAGCGTCCCTGCTCGTTGACAGCCTCTGCGAGGCAGAGCAGCACGTCGGCATAGCGGAAGATCGGCACATCGACCGGATTGTACTGGATGTGTGCAAATTCGTTGCCCGAGGTCACGAATTTGCGGATCGAGTAGAGCATGTAGCTGTTCGAACGGGTTTCGAGGTCGAGCGACGGGGCCGCGCTGGAGCGGAAGGGCCACCGCAGCGTGTAGGTCAGCTCCGCGCCCGAGGCGCCTCCCTTGTAGGTCGAATAGGGGGTGATGACCGTCGCCTCCAGACGCGGGTCGCGGTCGGTGTAGGCTGCCCGGATGCGCGCTTCGTTACCCGTCTCGAGGTATTTCGAGAGGTCGGCTCCGTAGGTCTGCATCGTCGAGCTCTCGGTGGAGGTCATGTTGTCGCGCAGGAAATAGACGCTGCGGGCCTTGGGCTGCATGGCGTCGTAGCCGTCGATCACGTCGTCCCAGTCGAAGGGCCTGCCGTCGGCCCACTCGTAGGAGTCGACGAAGCGGGCGTTCATGAAGAACGACGAGTTGCCGTTGCCCTTGGTGACCATGTTGCCGTAGGTGTAGCTGAAGACGTTGCCGAAACCGTCGACATCCTCCATCTGGGCACTGAAAATCATCTCGTCGCACTTCTCGTTGGCCAGCTTGAACAGGTCGGCATAGTCGCCCTGATAGAGTTCGTAGCCCAGTTTTCCGACCTCGAGGAAGTCCTTCTCAGCCTCCTCCCACTTCTTCTGCCACAGGTAGACCTTCCCGCGCAGCGTGTAGGCCGCTCCCTTGGTCACGCGACCGTAGCCGCTGTCGCTCGATTTGTACTTGCCGGGCAGCTCCTCGCAGGCGATGCAGTCGTTCAGATCGTCGATGATGACGCCCCACACCTGCTCCTCCGACGAGCGGGCGCGGGTGTACTCCCCGGGAGCGAGGTTCTCCAGATAGACCGGAACGCCCCGCCAGAGGCAGTTGAGGCGGTAGTAGTGGAAGGCGCGCAGGAATTTGCACTCGGCGATGCGCTGGCGTTTGAGGGCGTCGCTCATCGTGGGGCACGAAGCGATGTTGTTGATCACGTCGTTGGCGCGGTTGATGCCCTCGTAGAAACGTTTCCAGTAGGTCAGAAACGAGGCGTCGTTGGGTTGAATGGTCCCCGTGAGGTAGGAGTAGTTGAGGTAGACCATGCCCATCGACGGGTCCATGACCGAAGAGAAGGCGTCCCAGTTGAGGCGCGAGCGGGTGCCGTCGATGTAGTCGTAGAGGAGGTTGCTGTAGGCGCCGACGACGACCGATTCGGCCAGCGTGGTGGTCGAGAACGCCGTGCCGGAGCTGACCTCGTCGTAGGACGAGAGGTCCAGAAAGTTGTTGCAACCGGCGAGCGCGAGCGTCAGGGCCGACCCGATGAATGTCTTATGTAAATGCTTCATAGTAGGCTGGAGGATTTAGAATTTGATGTTGAGGCCGATCGAATATTGCTTCAGGCTGGCGTAGTAGTTCATCGTGTCCGAGAATTCGGGGTCCATGCCCGGATAGTCGGTGATGGTCCAGAGGTTCTCGCCGCTGAGGTAGACGCGGACGTCCTGCAGGCGAATCTTCCGCAGCCACTTCTTCGGCAGCGTGTAGCCGACGGTCAGGTTCTTGAGCTTCAGGTAGTCGCCCTTGTAGAGCCAGTGCGACGAGTAGTTGGTGCCGCCGTTCTGTTCCGAGCCGTAGTTCATCGTCAGGCGGCCGTGCTTCGACGTGAGGTTTGTGCGCGGGTCGGCGGGGTTCTCCGGATCGAAGAAGTAGTGGTCGTAGGCGATCTCTTTGGAGATGGTCGTGTCGCCGCGCGTGGAGTAGGAGTTGAACCCGAGGTAGCGCCAGTAGATCGAGAAGCCTCCGGCCCCGGCCCACGTCATCGAGAAGTCGATGCCCTTCCACGCCAGATCGACTTGGAATCCGTAGTAGTATTTCGGGGTCATCGAGACGTTCTGGAACGTGTAGTCGTTCTCGTTGCCGTAGATGCCGTCGCCGTTGGTGTCGGCATAGAGGTAGTCGCCGTACCAGATGCCCTTCTTGCCGATGGTCTGGCTGGGGAGGAACGTGTTGCCGGCGGCGATCATCGCCCGGGCCCACTCCATGTCCTGCTCGGTGCGGATCATGCCGTCGCGCGGACCGCCCTGCGGGTTGACCGAGCCGTCGCCGAAGAAGTAGCTGCCGTTGCCCTTGTAGGTGTCGAGCAGGTAGAATTCGTTGATGGCCTTGCCCTCCATCACGCGGCGCGTGGTGCCTACGGCCGTGGTGACGTCGCCGAGGTTGGTGTCGTAGACACGCGTGCCGTCCTCGCCGGTCACCCAGCCCGCCTTGAGGCGTCCCTTGTACTTGGTCACCTCGTTGAAGTTGCGCGTGAAGTTGGCCGAGATGCCGTAGGAGAACTCCTTGACCCGGTCGCGCCAGCCGAGTGTCAGCTCCAGACCGTTGTTGGTCACTTCGCAGAGATTCTGGTTGGGGGCGCTCTTCTGGCCGATGGTGGCGAAGATCGGGGCCTGATAGAGAATGCCGTCGGTTACCTTGTTATAGTAGTCCATTTCGAAGGTGAGGCGGTTGTGCAGTACGCCCAGCTCCAGTCCGACGTTGGTCGACGTGGTGGTCTCCCACTCCAGCAGGTTGTTCGAAAGCGAAGCCACGATGCCCGGCGACTGCTTGCCGCCGAACGAGTAGAGGTAGCCCGAGGCGTAGGTCGCCTGATACTCGTAGTTGCCGATCGAGTGGTTGCCCAGCTTGCCCCACGAGGCGCGCAGCTTGAGGTTGTCGATGCCCGAATCCTGCATGAAAGCCTCCTGCGAGATGCGCCATCCGGCCGATACCGAGGGGAACAGGCCCCAGCGCGACTTGCGGGCGAAGCGCGACGAACCGTCGTAGCGGAGGTTCGTTTCGAGGAGATAGCGGTTGTCGTAGGCGTAGGTCAGACGGCCGAAGAACGAGGCCGTAGCAAAATCGCTCTGCGTACCGTCGATGCTCGTCACGGTGGTCGCCGTGTCGAATTCCACGAGTTTGTCCTGCGCGAAGCCGGTCTTTTTGGCTTTCAGGTTCGACGTGTTGCTGTACATGGCTTCGAATCCCACGAGGGCCGTGAGGTCGTGCTTTTCGGCGAAGGTGTAGTCCCACGAGAAATTGTTCTGGAAGGTCCACCGGTAGGTACCCTTGTCGGTCTGCGTCAGGGCCAGTTTGGATAGGTCTTCGTAGCGGTAGGCCCAGTCGTTCTTCGAGAACGAGAAGGCGTTGCAGGTCTTGCCGTAGTACTTGTGTTCGGAGCTCGACCGCGCATAGTTGAACGAGACGTTGTACCTGATGCGGTAGGGGAGCTTGACGTTGGCGAAGATCGCGGCGTTGACGTAGTGACTCTTCTCCTCGCCGCCGAAGCGGTTGATGAAGTAGAGGTTGTTGCGCGATGAGGAGCTCTGCTCGGAGTTCTCCATCCAGCCGTATTTCCCGTCGTAGTAGGGGTAGATGCCCGGCGTGGCGCGCGACATGTAGCCCGAGGCTCCCGAGAAATCGCTCAGTTCGCGCGTGCCCTCGTAACCCCACAGCTTGGTGCCGATCTCCAGCCACTTGGTGACCTGCGACGAGACGTTGGTGCGCAGTTGGAACCGCTCGGTGCCGGTCCGCGCCACGACGCCCGGGTTGTTGACGTAGGAGAACGACATGAGGTATTTCGTGTTGCCCGACGAGCCGCTGGCCGAGAGGTTGTGCTTGTGGTAGACGTTGTTTTCGAACATCGCCTCCATCCAGTCGGTGTTGGGGTAGGCGACGTAGTTGGGGTAGCCCGAGTCGGCGATGCCGTTGGGGTCCTTCTCCTTTTCGCGCCAGAGGTCGATCATCGCCTGCGAGAAGGGCAGCGTGCCGTCGATGTTCTCGGCCGACTCGTTTATCAACTCCATGTAGTCGGCATAGTTCGACACCACTCCGAAGTGGTTCGCCGGGCGGTTGAAGGCCACCATGCCGTTGTACGAGATGTTGAATTTACCCGTGCCGCCCGTCTTGGTGGTGATGAGCACCACGCCGTTGGCGCCCCGGTTGCCGTAGATGGCGCACGAAGCGGCGTCCTTGAGCACCGACACCGATTCGATGTCGTCGGGGTTGACGTTGCCGATCGAGCCTTCGAAGCCGTCGACGATGACCAGCGGCGCCGAGTCGTTGAGCGTCCCGATGCCGCGGATGCGCATCAGCATCCCCTCCTGTCCGGGCTGTCCCGAGGTCTGCGAGACCATCAGGCCGGCGTTCATGCCCTGCAAGAGCTGGGCGGTCGAGGTCACGGGCCGCGACTCGGCTTCCTTGGCGTAGTTGACCGACGACACGGCGCCGGTGACGTTCACGCGCTTCTGTACGCCGTATCCGACCACCACGAGATCTTCGATGAGATTCGCCTGCGGTTCCAAGGTTACTTCGATGTGGGTGCGGGAGCCTACGCGGATTTCCTGCGTGGCATATCCGAGATAACTTATCACGAGGGTTTCGTTCGGCGAAGCGACGATCTCGAACTTGCCGTCCGAGGAGGTGCTCGCGCCGCGGGTTGTATTGGCGACAGTCACGGAGGCCCCGACGAGGGGCTTCCGGGCATCATCAAAGACAGTTCCCGTAATCCTGCCGGACTGCTGCGCGAAGGCGAAAGGCGCCACGAGCAGGAGCACGGTCAGGACGAATCGTTGTTTTGATGTAATCATAAGGCCATTGGTTGATGGTTAGTAAATTCGGTTATGCGGTTGTTGCGAAAGTTTTGCAGTCTATTGCCCGAGGCTGCGGCAGAGCCGCCGGTTCACCTCGCGCAGGCGTCGTTCGTCGACCTTCATCCGTTTGCGGTCGTAGGTCATCAGGCCGTTCACCTCGATCTCGACATCGGTGGTCTGGGTGTAGACGGCGCCCGAACACCCCGTCGGGATCAGCCGTTCGAGCATTTCGGCGTAGCGGATGTATTCGTCGGTCACCTCGCCGGCATTCTTGAAACGGACGTAGCCCCAATTCCGGTCGGGCTGCCAGAGGTGCCCTTCGAGCGGCAGGCCGATGCCGCCGTACTCGCCGATGACGTTCACCCGTCCGATGTCGAAGAGGTAGAACCGCGGGTGGGGATAGCTGTGGATGTCCAGTACCTCGCCGGCATCGGGGTAGAAGTTGCCGCCGCTGGCTGCGTTGACGATGCGCGTGGGGTCGTAGTCCTTGGTCCACCGGGCGATCTCCGCGGTCTTGAACTGCCCCCACGCCTCGTTGAACGGCACCCACATCACCACCGAAGGGTGGTTGTAGAGCTGGTCGATGATCTCCTTCCATTCGCGGCGGAACTGCTCCTCCGACCGGGCTGTGCGCTCCGCCTCCGCGCCGTTGAAATAGCGGTTGTTCTGCCACTCGGGCGAGGGGCCTCCGTTGGGCATGTCCTGCCAGACGAGGATGCCCAGCCGGTCGCAGTGCCAGTACCAGCGTTCGGGTTCGACCTTCACATGCTTGCGGATCATGTTGAATCCCAGCTCCTTGGTTTTTACGATGTCGTACACGAGCGCCTCGTCGGTCGGGGCCGTGTAGAGCCCGTCGGGCCACCAGCCCTGATCGAGCGGTCCGAACTGGAAACACTCCCGGTCGTTGAGCTGCAGGCGCAGAAATCCCTCCTTGCCGCGGACGGTGGAGTTCTTGCGCATCGCGGCGTAGCTGCCGACCCGGTCGACCGGCTTTCCGCCGCGGAGGAGCGTCGCTTCGAGGTCGTAGAGTACGGGTGTGTCGGGGGTCCAGAGCTTCATGTCGGAGAGCGTCAGCCGCAGCGGTTCCCCGGCCGCAGCGCGGGCTTCGGCGACCGTGCGCCCGTTGTCGCGGAGCGTGACCCCGACGATGTCGCCGGGCCGGGCGCCGGCGTGACCCCGACGATGTCGCCGGGCCGGGCGCCGACGGTCACGGCTTCGACGGTCAGGCTCTTCGTGTCGATGTCGGGGGTGGTGCGCAGCGCGGCGATGCGGCTTTCGGGCACGGGTTCCAGCCACACCGTCTGCCAGATGCCGGTGACGGGGGTGTACCAGATCGTCCGGGCTTCGGTCACCTGCTTGCCGCGGGGTTGCGTTCCGCGGTCCGTGGGGTCCGTGACCCGCACGGCGAGCGTCTGCTCCCCGCGTGTAAGATAAGGTGCGATGTCGATGGAAAATGCCGTGTACCCGCCTTTGTGCCCGCCGACGCGGATGCCGTTCAGGTAGATGTCGGCCTCCCAGTCCACGGCTCCGAAGTGCAGCAGCAGGGCTTCCTGCCGCCAGCCGGCCGGGACGGTGAAGCGGCGTTCGTACCACAGCACCTCGTTTTCGGTCAGGCGGCGCTGTACGCCCGAGAGCGACGACTCCACGGGATAGGGGACGAGTATCTTTCCGTCGAAGCGCTCCGGCTGCGGGGCGTCGGCCGGAAGGATGGCGTAATCCCAGAGCCCGTTGAGGTTCCGCCACTCGGGACGCACCAGCGTGGGGCGCGGGTATTCGGGTAGCGGGCAGGCGGGGTTGACTTCGTCGGCCCATGCGGTTTTGAGCTTATCGCCTGCGGGGCGCCACGCCTGCGCCGGGGCGTTCAGAATGCTCCCGGCAGCGAGCAGAAAGGTAAGGATGGTTCGGTTCATAGTAGTTTCATGTGCGGCCGGGGTTGGCGGGCCGTATCACAAATTTGGCGATTAAAGGTGAATCGGAATAGAACAAAAAATGCAATTCAGGGAACAACGCCCCGTTAATCGGCATTATGCTCCTTCATGTACTCTGCGGGGAGGATGCCATAAAACTTTTTGAAACATTTGGCGAAGTAGGAGGGGGTGTTGAATCCCACCGAATAGCACACTTCGTTGATACGACAGTGGTTTTCGGTCAGCATCTGCGCGGCCACGATGAGCCGCTTGGTGCGGATATAGTCGTTGGGCGTGGTGTCGAGCAGGCCTTTGATCTTGCGGTTGAGCGTCGACTTGCTCAGGAAAAAAGCCTCGGCCAATTGTTCGTTCGAGAAGCTGGGGTCGCTGATGTTGGCCAGAATGATCGCGTCAAGCCGCGAGAGAAACTCCTCGTCGCTGTGCGGCAGGTTGTAGAGATGTGCCGCGAGGGGCATGACCTTACTCCTGAAGGCGTTCTTCATGGCGCTCCGCTTGTCGAGGATGTTCCGGATGCAGGCCTGCAGATACTCCATGTTGAAAGGCTTTTCGATATAGAGGCTCGCGCCGCACTCCATGCCCACGACCTTCGACCGCGTCGAGGAGAGCGCCGAGAGGAGGATCACCGGGATATGCGAGGTTTCGAAATCCGCGCAGACCCGCTTGCAGAGTTCCAGCCCGCTCATGCCGTTCAGGGCGATGTCCGAGAGAATGAGGTCCGCCTCCTGCTGCCGGAGCAGTTCCAGCGCCCGCTCGGCGGTCGCGGCGGTGAATATCCGGTATTCGCCCTGTAACTTGCGTTTCAGGTAGGCCGAGAGGTCGGTGTTGTCCTCCACGATGAGCAGTGTCGGAAGTTCCGGCTTCTCCTGCTCGCCTTCGGATGCCGTCGTCGGCTCCTCTCCGTCGGCGGGCTCCGTTGCGGCGCGGCGCAGGGGCAGCGTGAGGATGAAATCGGTGCAGGTCGTGTTGTCGTCGAGCACGAGTTGTCCGCCGTGCAGTTCGGCGAGGGTGCGGGCCAGCGAGAGTCCGATGCCGACGCCCTTGGCATCGTTGCCGTACTGCACGAAAGGTTCGAATATCCGGCTGCGGTGCTCTCCGGGGATGATCGGGCCGTCGTTGCGGATCGAGACCACGGCATTGTCGCCGACTCTTTTGGCCTCGACCTCGATGTACGACTCGGCGTATTTCAGGGCGTTGTGCAGCAGGTTGTTGAGTATCTTGTTCAGTCCCGGTTCGTCGGCGAGGATGAAGAGCTGTTCATCCTCGTGGCTGAATGTCAGCCGGAGGTTGCTGTCCTTGGCCGTCTCCGCGAAGTTGAAGCAGAGGAAGCCGATCTTCTCGATCAGGTCGAGATTGCCGCAGTTGAGCATGTAGCCGTGGCACTCGATCTTCACGAAATCGAGCAGTTCCTTCACCAGTTGCGAGAGGTATTCGGTGTTGTTGTTGATGACCATCAGGTCTTCGCGGACCTCTCCGCCGCACTCCCCGGAAGCGAGGATGTTTTGCAGCGGCGTGCGGATGAGCGTGAGCGGGGTTTTGATTTCATGGACGATGTTCGAGAAGAACGACATTTTCTCGTTGAACAGCTCGATCTCGCGGGTCCGCTTGTATTCGTCCTGCCGCCGCCGCTCGCGTTTCATGGCCCTGCGGTAGAAGTAGTGCGACACGAGGATGCTCGCAACGATCAGCAGCAGGACGTAGAGCAGGATCGCCGGCGTCGATTTGTAGAAACGCTGGGCCACCGTGATCTCCACGGCGGGATGTCGGTCGTTCCAGATGCCGTTGCTGTTGACGCCCTTGACCTGCAGGCGGTAACTGCCTGCGGGGATGTTCGAATAGAAGATCCGGTTGCTTTCCGGGACCTTCCGCCAGCGGGTGTCGTAACCTTCGAGCCGGCAGAGGATGGTGTTGCTCGCCGGCGAGGCGAACCCGAGCAGTGCGAATCCGAACCCGAAGGAGTTCTGACGCGCGTTGAGGGCGATGTGCTGCGTCCGGTCGATGTTGCACGTCAGGGGCGACCCCTCTTCGCCCGCCTTCACGATCCGTTCGCCGATGCGCAGGTCCGTGATGACGATCTCCGGGACGCGCGTGTCGGTGTGGAACGTGCGGGGATTGAAGCGGATGAATCCGTCGGACGATCCGAAATAGAGCGTGCCGTCCGAAGTCTTGAATCCGGCGTTGTAATTGAATTCGTTGTTGAGCAGTCCGTCGGTGGTGGTGTAGGCCTTGGTCTCCAGCGTGGCGGGCGTGAAGCAGATCAGTCCTTTGTTGGTGGAGATCCAAAGATTGCCGCTGTCGTCCTCGATGATCCGGTAGTTGATGTCGCTCGGAAGATTCCCCCCCCCGAGCAGGGCTTGGTCGTAAACGACGAAATCGTCGTTTTGTTCGTCGTAGAGACAGAATCCCGCGCTGAAGGTCGTCGCCCAGATACGTCCGATGCTGTCCCGGAATACCGAGAGCACCTTGTTGCTCGGCAGCGAACGCGGATTGCCTGCCGCGTAAGTGTAGCTGCGCACGATCGTCCCCGCCGCAGGGTCGTAGCGGATGAGCCCGTTGGCATAGGTGGCCACCCACAGGTCGCCGGAGATATCTTCGGTGATGTCGGTGACGAACATGCCCTCGAAAACGGGAATGGACGAGAAAGTGTCGCCTGCCCGGTCGTAGCGCAGCATGCCGAGCGTCGTGCCCACGAGCAGGTCGCCCTCCGTGGTCTTGTAAATGCTGTATATCTTGTTGTCGTGCAGGCTCGACGACTCGTCCCGGCGGCTGTAAACCTTCACCGCCCCGGTCTTCAGGTCCAGTCGGTAGAGTCCTTGGAATGAGCCCAGCCACAACTTTCCGTCGTCGCAGTCGATGCCGAAAAGGGTTTCGGGAAGCTGTTTGTTCCGGTATTTCCGTAGTTCTTTGGTCTTGAGCGAGTAGGTCATCAGCCCCGATTTCTCGGTGGTGATCCAGAGCCGTCCCTCGCCGTCGTCGGCGAATCCACGCACGAGACAGTTGGCGAGCGGTTCGCCCCCGACGATGTAATATTTGTCGAAATTCTGGTGAAAAGCCCCCGAGTAGTTCACCCCGCCGGCGTTGGTGCCGATCCAGATGCCGTCGGAATCGTCGACCAGCACCGAAAGCGTGTGGCTGTCCGAGAGTGAGAACTTGTCCTGCCGGTCGGCCGTCAGGTGGAGGGTCTCGCCGCTGCCGGGGCGGTAGACGTAGGTGCCCTTGGTAGTGGCCGCCCACAGCTCGCCGTCGCGTCCCGAAAAGAGCGATTCGGGGACATAGCGGTTCTCGGCGTTGGGGATCAGCGTCCGGATTTTGTTGCTCCGGGGCGCGATTTCGCAGACGCCCTTGTCGACGCTGGCCACATAGAGCGTGTTGTAGGGGCTTTCGATGATCTCGATGATGTTGTCGTTGCGGAAGAGCTGCCCGCGGTCGCCGAACTCCACGGGAGTCGCCTCGGTCAGCGTCTTGTCGGCGTGGTAGAGGTTCGAGAAGTAGAGCGAGAGCCAGCACTCGTTGTTCACGTCGAAGCAGAATGAGGTGATATTCGCCGGAAGCGTCTGCCTCCCCGCTTCCACGAAGTAGTTTTTCAATGTGCCGCTTTCGGGGTCGCAGGAGAAGAGCCCTTGGTTGTTGACAGCCATCCAGATCATGCCCTGCCGGTCTTTTTTGATGGTGGTCACCTTGTTGTGGATTACCGTGCCCCGGTCGCTGGGCGTGTCGAGCGCCCTGAAACGGTCGGTCGCGGCGTCGTAGAGCACCACGCCGCTGTCGGTGCCGATCCAGATATTGCCCCGGTCGTCTTCGCAGAGCGAGACGATGAACCCGGAATTTCCGCCGAGTTCGTTCTTGTGGAAGGTCCGGAACCGCATGCCGTCGTAGCGGTTGAGCCCGTCCGAGGTCCCCAGCCAGATGAATCCCCGCGAATCCTGAATGATGGCGTGTACGCAGTTGTAGGAGAGTCCGCTGTCGGTGGTTTTCAGGTGGGTGAAATAGCGCGAACCGGGGTTGACCGCCCCTGCCTGCGGAACAGCCGCGAAAAGGGCCAGCAGGCATAGGAATATGCCTGCCGCCCTTGTCGCTGTCTGTCTGTTCGGTCTCACGTCGTCTATTTCAGGGTTATGCGCAGCCACTCTCCGGGGTAGTCGCTGTTCTCGCCCTCGGCCTCCTCGACGAGTGCGAATACGGGACCCTCCTTCACCTCCTCCTTGTAGTGGTGGCGGAGGTGTGCGCGGAACTCCTCGCCCGGCGCGGGCTTGCCGCCCAGCAGTTCCCAGCCGATGCACAGCCGGGCCCCGAACCCGAGGTCGGTGTCGCCGGCGTCGTTGACCGTGCCCCGGAGGTCGACCCCGGTCCGGCCTTTGCCGACGAGCCGCCACGAGTAGTTCTCCTCGCGGTAGACCAGCCAGCGCCCCTCGGCGTTGATGAGGATTTTATAGGTGTCCCAGCCTCCGTCGGCCGCCCGACGCGCCAGCAGCAGGGCCGAGGCGTCGGAGTTCTCGGGGGTGAAGGCCACGAGATTATCGTCGAAGAGGTAAGTCGCCACAATGAAGCAGTCGTCGGTGTACCCGAAATCGGTGAAGACGGACGATGCGGTCTCTTTGCCGAGGAACCAGTACGCGTTGTTTTCCCGGTCGAACTCTCCGACGGGGACCATCCTGACGTCGCCTTTGGCGACGGTCTTGGAGCGGTTCAGCCGTCCGACCATCAGCCGCACGCCGCCGCGCGAACGCTCCCCGTCCTGATGGCGGAAAGTCCCGGTCCCGAGCACGCGGTCGTTGCCGATGTAGTCGATCGACCCCCAGTGGCCGACGAACGGCGAGGTGGCGAAGCGGAAGTTGTCGGCCCGTTTGTCGCCGATGAAGACCCACATGCCCTGAACGTTCTTGTAGACGCCGTTCGTGAGCACGACCATTTCACCCGTCGGCAACTTGGTCGAATAGGGCCCGAATCCCACGAAATCCTTGTTCAACTGTTTCTTCCATGGGTATTCGGGACCTCCCTCGCTGCGGATCGACTGGTCCGAATGCCAGTTCGTCGCGGCGTCGGTGCGCACCACTACCGGGGTCTGGTCCATCTTGTACTTGCCGCTCCAGACCTCCAGCGGCACGGCGATTCCGTAATCATCGTCGAGCCATACGCCCGAGGGCATGCCGTCGGCCGTGCAGCGTTCGTCGAACGTCCGGGAGATGATCTCGCCGTCGCGGTACGAGCAGCTCTCCTTGCCCTGCCACGTCCGGCCGCCGTCGAATGAGCGGATGAGGATGGTGCAGGGCTGCGAAACGCCGTTGAGGGTCTCGTTGCTGTCGGTGATGTACATTTGTATCTCGCCCGAGGGGAGTTGCAGCATCGCCGGCTCCCAGCAGCGGCCCGTGTAGATGTTCCGCGGCTCGGAGAAGGTGCGGCCTTTGTCGTCGCTGAACATGATTTCGACGCCGCAGTTCTCGTTGGTGTGGGCGATGTCGTTGTAGCCCTTCTTGTAACGCCACTGGTAGGCGAGCAGAATGCGCCCGTCCTGCAGCTCGATGAAGTCCGGGTTCACGAAGACCATCTGGTCGGCTCCCGCCGAGGAGCGGGCGTCGAAGCGCTGGCGCACCATCTGCGCGTCGCTCCATGTGCGTCCGCCGTCCTCGCTGTGCCGCACGAAGGCGTCCCAGCCGAAGTGGTCGTTCATGAAGGTCATCAGCAGCGTCCCGTCCGAGAGCGCCTTGATACGGGGGTAGTGGAGCTCCTGTTCGGTGTAGCCCTTGTTCTCCACCGGTACGGAGGTCATCTCCTGAAATGTGCCGCGGTCCCATGCTATGCGGACGTCGCACTCCGCCGCCGGGGGGCCGCCCGGCCCCGAACAGCCTCCCGCGCAGAGTGCTGTGATAAAAATTGTCTTGAGTTTCGTAGTTTTCATCGGGTTCTATACAAATTTACGTTTTTTTATTCACATATTTCAGTTTGTCGAGAATGTTACGCTCTTTATGTCCGATCCCTCCAGATAGAGGTAGAACGGGGCGGCATAAGCCGAACTGCTGACCCATGGAGTCGTGCGTACGGCGACTTTGGTATCGGTGTCCGCCTGAATGCTTCCGTCGGCGCATTTGATCCGGAATTTGAGCTCGCCGCTCTTGACCTCGTTTGCGAAGGTCATGGTGTGCTCGATGACCTTGCCGCCGCGGATCAGCGAATAGGTACACTCCATGCTGTAATTGGGGTCGTAGCAGGTGACCATCTCCCTGTTGCATTTCCACTCCTCGCCGTCGAGGTATTCGATATCCCAGAATACCGGGCCTTGACGGGTGTACATCGGGAAGGTGAGCGTGACGGAGGTTCCCGCCGCGAATTTCTTGACCGGCAGCGTGAATTCGAAATAATCGCCCGTCCAGACGCCCTTGATGCCCGGGGACCCGATCTTGCTGGCGCTGTTCACATATTCGATTTTCTGCGTGTAGCTCTCGCTCGGGTCGGATGCCTTGATCCACTTCGCATAGGCTTGGGTCTGCGAGGGACATATCCAGAGACCGTCGGTCAGCCACTGGGGCTGTGTCGTTGCCGAGAAGACATAATTTCCGTTTTCGTATCCCAGCGGGAAGACCACGGGGAACGTCACGGGGATGATGCCGTCGTCGCTGGCGCTGAGGTACTGCTTTGACACCTCGCCGGCGGCCAGCACGGTGCCCGCATCCTCGGCTTTGGCGAGGATCGTCAGCGAACTCTGCCGGTCGTCCCTGTCGGTGAACGTCACCTCGAATCCGCCCTCCGGGACCGTGAAAGGAGCCACGACGAGCGGCACTTTCGTGTAGGCTTCGCTCAGCGTGAGGCCTTGGGCGCCGAAGTCCACGGCAATCTGCTGCGACCGCGATGCGGGGTTTTCGGTGAAGGCTCCCGTCGTGAGGTCGTAGGTTCCGCTCACGGCCAGTGCCCCGCTGAAATTCTCCGCCACGGCAGGTTTCAGCGTCAGCGTCTTCACCACCGAGTTGCCGTCCTCGTCCAGCAGGTCGTTGGGCAGGTAGAGCTCCATCGTGGCGAAAATGTTGCGGAACTCCAGCTCCACGGTAGGTACTACGGTCGTCACGGACTTCGAAGCCGTGTAAAGACCGCCGTTCGCCCGTCCGGTGTAGGGCTGTTCGGTCGGGGCCGCCGCTGCGATGGCTTTTCGGTCGGCTGCCGCACCCGAATAGGGGTAGTAGGCGTAGAAGCGGAAGTTGTGGTCCGAGGCGTCGGCGACGATGTCGTCCGCTTCCGTGGTGCTGCTGAGCGACGCCGACTCACCGGCTGCCGCCGCCGTATATTTGGCGTTGGCGTTCGTGCTCATCGGAGTATCCTGTGCATCGTTGCGTGTGCAGGAGGCGAAAATGCCGACTTCGGCGCCCGTTTCCCAGGCCCCGTTCGTCATGCTCCCCTTGAAGTTGACACGGAGCGTGTCATACTCCAGCCCCCGGTTGTCGTCGTCGGAATTCTGGCATCCGGCAACCAGCAGGGCAAGCACACACATGGTCGAAAAACTTGGTTTTCTCATGGGTTTTTAGGTTTTTTAATTTTAGGTTCGTGTTTTTGTAAATGAATGACTTTCGCATAACAACCGTTAACGCAAAAATAGAAGATTACGGCCGTTTACGATAGAACAATAGTTGCAACAGGTGCAACAACCGCGATAAAAGGTTCAGCCGGGGCTGTCTTTGGTTTGGCGGCAAAAAAATTTGGCATTGCACTCGGCTTGCACTATCTTTGTTCTATGAAAAACCCGAACGACATGAAAAAAATCGTATCTATGTCTTTTACCGCTATTGCGCTTGCTGCGTGCAGCCAGTCGCCGAAGGGCGAGGCACCGTGGATCGTCGACCGTTTCGACGACATCAAGGTCATCCGTTACGAAGTCCCCGGCTTCGACTCCCTGCCGCTTGAGGAGAAGGAGCTCGTCTATTATCTGGCCGAGGCGGCCAAGTGCGGGCGCGACATCTTCTTCGACCAGAACTGCCCCGTCAATCTCCCCGTGCGCCGCACGCTGGAGGTGGTCTATGAGAATTACGCCGGAGACCGCACGACCCCCGAATGGAAGGCGCTGGAGAAGTATCTGAAAAAGGTGTGGTTCGCCAACGGCATCCATCACCACTATTCGAACGACAAGTTCGTGCCCGAATTCACCGAGCAGTATTTCCTCGATGCCTGCGAGTCGATCCCCGTGGAGCGTTTCGGCGAGCTGAGCGACATGATCGGCGTGGTCTGCAACGCGATCTTCAACCCCGAGATGTACAAGACGCGGCTGAACCAGCGGGCCGGCGACGATCTGCTGTGGACCTCGTCGAGCAACTATTACAGCAACGTGCGTCAGGCCGAGGCCGAAAAATTCTACGCCGACATGGCCGCCGCCGATGCGAACAACCCCGAACCGATCTCCTATGGGCTCAATTCGCAGTTGGTGAAGGAGGAGAAGACCGGCCGCATCTACGAGCGAGTCTGGAAGGTGGGCGGCATGTACTCGCCGGCCATCGAGCGGATCGTCTACTGGCTCGAAAAGGCGCAGGCCGTGGCCAAAGAGCCGCAGAAGAGCAACATCGCGGCGCTCATCAGCTATTATAAGACGGGCGACCTGAAGGAGTTCGACCGTTACAACATCGGCTGGGTGAAGGACACCGTGTCGAACGTCGACTTCATCAACGGCTTCATCGAGGACTACGGCGATCCGCTGGGCCGCAAGGCGGCGTGGGAAGGCAACGTCAACTTCATGGACAAGGAGGCCTGCCACCGCACGGAGGTCATTTCCGAGAACGCCCAGTGGTTCGAGGACCATTCGCCCGTGGCCGAGGCTTACCGCAAGCCGGTCGTCAAGGGCGTTTCGGCCAAGGTCATCACCGTGGCGATGCTGGGCGGCGACTGCTATCCCTCGACGCCCATCGGCATCAACCTGCCCAACGCCGACTGGATTCGCAAGGAGTACGGTTCGAAGTCGGTCACCATCGACAACATCACCTATGCTTATGATATGGCCGCCCACGGCAACGGTTTCAACGAGGAGTTCGTGCTCCGCGCCGAGGACCGTGAGCGGATGGACAAATACGGCAAACTGGCCGACGACCTCCACACCGACCTCCACGAGTGTCTGGGCCACGGTTCGGGCCAGTTGGCGCCGGGTGTGAAGGGCGGTGAGCTGAAGAGTTACAACTCGACGCTCGAAGAGACCCGCGCCGACCTCTTCGGCCTCTACTATCTGGGCGACCCCAAGCTGGTCGAGCTGGGGCTGGTGCCGTCGTTCGACGTGGCCAAGGCCGGTTATGCGAAATACATTCTGAACGGCATGATGACCCAGTTGGCGCGTGTCGAGCTGGGCAAGAACGTCGAGGAGTCGCACATGCGCAACCGCAAGCTGATTGCCGAGTGGTGCTACGAGCGCGGCAAGGCCGACAACGTGATCGAGGTGGTGAAGGAGAACGGCAAGACCTATGTGGTGGTCAACGATTTCGAGAAACTGCGCCAGCTCTTCGGCGAGATGCTCCGCGAGGTGCAGCGCATCAAGTCCGAGGGTGATTACGAGGCCGGTCGCAAGCTGGTCGAGCAATATGCCGTCGTGGTCGATCCCGAACTGCACAAGGAGGTCCGCGACCGCTACTATGCGCTCAACATCGAGCCTTACGGCGGCTTCGTGAATCCCGAATTCGAACTGGTGGAGAAGGACGGCAGGATCGTCGACGTGAAGATCTCCTACCCGGCCAATTATGTGGAGCAGATGCTCGGCTATTCGAAGGAGTATTCGTTCCTGCCCAACATCAATTAGGTTTCGATGATTGCGGCGCACCTGCCGCACATCCCTCGAATCCCCGAATGGGACGTCCGCCGAGGACTACCCATCCGGGGATTCTTCACGATGCACGACATCTGCACCGCACTGACCGAAAACGTTTCGATTCTCACGGGCATCTTTCACCTTGCCTTGTCTGGCCCGAACGGGAAATACGCCGTGTATGTCCCGTCCGGGCCGGACTGCGTTAAGGCAAAACCTGCTCCGCGATAATCAAAAACGAGCGCAGATAGACTCGGCACCGCACTGACCGAAAACGTTTCGATTCTCACGGGCATCTTTACCTGCTCCGCGATAATTAAAAACGGTGCAGAGTCTCTCTGCACCGTTACTGTTCGGAACTGTGCGGTTCCGGTCTTACTCTTTCGCCCCGGCTCCGCCGTCGATGGCGAATGCCGAGACGATCACCATCTTCTCGTCCACGTTGTTGGGGTTCGAGACGATGATGCCGTATTCGCCCGCGGGACGTTCGTCGAAGGTCAGGCGATAGGAGCTTTCGCCGTATTTCTCGGCCGAGAATTGCAGATAATCCATCGTATTGGAACTTACCGAGAACGACCCGACGGCCGAAATCACCGCCGAACGGTTTTTCTTGGAGCTTTTCATGCGGAAGACGCGCACGATGGACATAGGGTCGGCCTTGTTGTCCTTGGCGCGGACGATGAGCGCGAACGGCTGCATGCCGTCGAACCGCACGCCGGCCGAACCTCCCTCTACGAGTACTTTTGTTTTGGATTTGCTGGCTGCGAATCCGGCGATGTAGACGCCGGCGCCCGTTCGCATCCGCACGTTGTGTTTTTCGAGCTTCTTGGACGAGCCGTCGGGGAATACGCCGACGACCTCTCCCTCGAATTCGGGTTCGAGGGTCTGTGCCGTTACTGCATTACCCCCCCCCACATCATGGCCGCTGCGGCCATCAGGAATAGGATTTTTTTCATCATTGTATTGATTTGAATTTGTTGCGCACCGTGCGCGACAGCAAAAATAACAATTTCCCCGTAAAATCGGATGGCCGCGTTCCGATTTTTTATGAACGTCCCGAAATGCACAGGGCGCATCCTTTCGGATGCGCCCTGATGTCCGGAAGGTCGCGGTCTACTCCTCGACCTCTTCGAAATTGCTCTTGTCGACGCCGCAGACGGGGCATGCCCAGTCGTCGGGAATCTCTTCGAAAGGCGTTCCGGGGGCGATACCTCCGTCGGGATCGCCGACTGCGGGGTCGTAAACCCATTCGCAGACTACACAACGATACTTTTTCATCTTTTGCTGTTTTTTATTAGGGTGAGTACTGTTTATACAAATTGGCTGCCGCTTTATGCCTCTTCATTTGGGTTGTCCTCATCCTCCTCGTCGGGACGGTTGCCGCCGGGCGGGGTGAGTTCGGCCACGAGGCGGTCGGCCTCGGCGCACGAGACGTAGAGCCGGTCCTCGTAGATGTCGACGATCTCGACGAAATTGCGCCACTCCGAAGCGTAGAGCCGCACGCGTTCCAGCCGGCGCAGGTCGATGAAATGGCCGTAGTAGCCGAAGAACCCGCAGCCGCCGAAGATCGGCACGAACCACTGCATCCGCCGGGCGTCCACACGGCGCACCGAGGCGATTTCGTCGCGGCGGATTTCGGTGATGTCCAGCAGACAGCGGACCTCGACCGTCTTGTCCGACACGACGATCCGGCGGGGTATCGACAGCGACATCAGGGCGATGAGCGCCACGATGAACGACGTGAACCACGCCGAAAGGTAACCCCCTTCGTACAAATGGTAGAGCAGTCCGCCCAGAAGGATGAAAACCACTAGGTAGATCAGCGTCCAGTAGATCGTGTGACGGTCGAAACGGTATTTATAGATGCTCTGCATCGGTCGTCGTAGGTTCTTCCTCAGCCTCTTCGCGGGCGGCGATCAGGGCCTCGGCGATGATGAAATCTTCCGGGGTCGTCAGTTTCAGGTTGCCGCGCTCGCCCTCGGCGAGACATACCGGGTGCCCGGCGGCCTCGACCACCGAAGCGTCGTCGGTGAACTCCGCGCGGTAGTCCGCCCCGTAAGCGCGGCGCAGTACGTCGGCGCGGAAGAACTGCGGGGTCTGCACGATGCGCAGCCGGCGGCGGTCGACGATCCGCGAGGGGACGATGCCCTTCGAGTCGGGTTCCCCCTCCGTTTCGCGGAACGAATCGACGGCCTCCACGACCGGTACGGCGGCCCCGTGCCGGGCTGCGGCTGCGGCTACGCGCCGGGCTGCGGCTGCGGCTACGCGGCGGATCATGGCGGCCGTTCCCAGCGGCCGCACGCCGTCCTGCACGGCGATCAGTTCGGGGTCGGTCGTCAGCGCCGCGAGCCCGTTCTTGACCGAGTCGAAACGCTCCGCGCCGCCCGCGACGACGCGGTGCGCCGCCACGTCGAAACGGGCGGCGAGGTTGTTCCAGAATTCGATGTGCTGCTCCGGCAGTACGGCCACGATCTCCGCCCCGGGCATCGCCGCGGCGAAATTGTTGATCGTGCGCGCCAGTACGGGCATGCCCGCCAGAAATGCGAACTGCTTGGGACGCGCACCTCCTGCGCGGCGTCCGCTGCCTCCGGCTACGATGATGATTCCCGTGCGTTCCATGCGTTTACTGCTGGGGTTGTGCGACGGCCGCGGGCAGGACGAGCGAATCCAGTTGCGTGATCTGCTCCTCGGGCTTCACGTCGCCGCAAAGCTCGGCCGTGATGCGGTCGCGGACATATTCGAACAGCGCACGGTTCTCCTTTGAGATCGGCTCGGCGGGTTCCTGCGGGATTTTCAGCGGGTCGATCGGCGTGCCGTTCTTCCAGACGCGGTAGTCGAGGTGGGGACCCGTCGAGGCGCCCGTCGAACCGACGTAGCCGATCAGTTGGCCCTGCGACACGCGCGACCCTTTCGTGATGCCCTTGGCGTAGCCGCTCAGGTGCAGATAACCCGTTTGCAGACCGCCCGGGTGTTTGATCTTGAGCGTGTTGCCGCCACCGCCGCCCCAGCCTTTGAAGATCACCGTGCCGTCGGCCACGGCGTGTACGGGCGTGCCTTTCGGCGCGGCGTAGTCGACGCCCGTGTGCGGGCGGTAGACCTTATAAATAGGGTGCTTGCGGGCGTAGGTGAATTTCGAGCTGATGCGTGAGTATTTCAGCGGCGCCTTGAGCATCTGCTTGCGAAGACTTGCGCCGTCGGCCTCCCAGTATTGGATCTTGTTGCCCTGACGGAACGGAATGGCGTAATACTCCTTGCCGCCCTGCGAGAATTTCGCACCCCAGACACGTCCGATGCCCACCGACACCGAATCGTCGATGAAGCGTTCGTCGTAGATCACCGTGAAGCCGTCGCCCTTCTGGATGCCGAAGAAATCGACCGTCCACTGGTAGATGTCCTCCAACTCGGCGGCCAGCGCATAGGGCAGGTCCTGCTCCATGATGGCGCCCCACAGCGAGGAGTTGATGACGGCGCTTTTCTTCGTGCGGCGCAGCGTGTAGTCCTTGCAGTCGCGGCGCACCGACACCGAATCGTTGTCGTGGAACCCGAAGACCACATAGTCCGTCACCGAGAGTTCGTAGGCCAGATAATCGAGGTGCGGGGCGTAGAGCGAGTCCTCGTGGATGAAGGCGGTGTACTTGTGCCCCGCGCGGATGTTGCGCAGCGGGAAGACCGCTTTCGACGCCTTGTCCAGCCGGTCGATCGTGTAGGCCGAGACGCCGAATCCGTTGAGTATTTTGCCCATCGTCTCCCCGGACCCCACCTCGCCCGTTTCGGTGCGGTAGTTGTCGGCATCGATGCCGTAGAGCAGATTCCGGGCCTCCTCCGTCCCTTCCGTTTCGGCCGCCGGACCCTGCGTCCGGTTGCAGGCGCCTGCGGTCAGCAGCAGCAGGGCGCATATGGTAACTTTCAGACTTTTCATAGGTGAGAGCAAAGATAGTAAAAAAACGCTTCGCCCGTTGCATTTAGTATGCTATTTGCGGGGAATGGCCGAGATTTGCCGGTTTGGGTTTGGCGGTCCCGGGAAAAATAATTATCTTTGAAAGTTATCTGTTCGAAGCGGTAGAAAAGAAAGAAGAAAGATGTTGAAATTCCTGCTCGCACCTGCGGCTGTCCTCTATAAAGCGGGGGTGACGTTCCGTCACCGTCTCTTCGACTGGGGTATCCTCAAAAGCGAGAAATTCGACATTCCGATCGTCTGCATCGGCAACATCACCGTCGGCGGCACGGGCAAGACCCCGATGGCCGAGATGGTGATCGCTTACATGGCGCAGATGCACAACGTGGCGCTGCTCTCGCGCGGCTACGGGCGGCGTACGAAAGGGTACCGGGAGGTACGCTGCGATTCGCATTACCGCGACGTGGGGGACGAACCGCTGCAGATCAAGCTCAAATTCCCCGACACGGTGGTCGCCGTCTGCGAGAAGCGTTCCGAGGGCATCCGCCGCATCCGCGCCGAGCATCCCGAGGTCGACCTGATCGTGATGGACGACGGCTTCCAGCACCGCTATGTGGAGCCGAAGATCAACATCGTGATGATCGACGCCACGCGTCCCGTCCAGCACGACCGGATGCTGCCGCTGGGTACGCTGCGCGACCTGCCCGAGGAGCTGCACCGCGCCCACTATTTCGTGGTCACGAAGTGCCCCGAGCGGATGGCGCCCATCGACCGGCGCATCCTGCGCAAGGTGCTGATTCAGGTGGCCTACCAGCGGGTCTATTTCACCCGTTTCGAGAGTTTCATGCCCCAGCCGCTCTTTGCCGGCGAGGCCCCCGGCGAGCCGCTGGTTCAGGGGCGCCCGGTGATCGCCCTTTCGGGCATCGGCAACCCCAAACCCTTCCTGCAAACCCTCCGCGAACGCTATACGGTCGTCGCCGAGATGACGCTCGACGACCACCATGTCTACAAGGTCCGCGACATGAACGCTTTGAAAGCCCTGCTGGCGGAGCATCCCGGCGCGGTGATTGTAACGACGGAGAAGGATGCGGTGAAGATGACCAACCGGGACAAGATTCCCGAAGCGATCCGCCGCAGCTTATATTATCTACCGATAAATATTTCATTCATAGAGGATTCGGCAACGGATTTTCTGCAAAAACTGGAAGAAGATGTTAGAGGAAATTAAGAAAACAGCCGCTTTCATTCAGGCCGAGACCCGGGATTTCGCTCCCGAAGTCGGCATCGTTCTCGGTACGGGACTGGGCGATTTCGCCGACCGGATCGACACGCAATTCGCCATCGAATATAAGAACATCCCCGGTTTCCCCGTCTCGACGGTCGAGGGCCACAAGGGCCGGATGATCTTCGGGACGATCGAGGGCCGCAGGGTCGTCGCCATGCAGGGCCGCTTCCACTACTACGAGGGTTATACGATGCAGCAGGTGACCTTCCCCGTGCGCGTGATGCAGCAGTTGGGTATCCGATACCTCTTCGTGTCGAACGCCTCGGGGGGTATCAACACCTCGTTCCGCGTGGGCGACCTGATGGTCATTACCGACCATATCAACCTGATGCCCAACCCGCTGATCGGTCCCAACATCGCCGAGCTGGGGCCTCGCTTCCCGGACATGCACAATTGCTACGACAAGTCGCTGATCGCCGCGGCCACGAAGATCGCCGAGGAGGAGAATATCAAACTCCAGTACGGCGTCTATGTTGGCGGCACGGGCCCGACGTTCGAGACGCAGGCCGAATACCGCTATTTCAAAGCCATCGGCGGCGATGCCGCAGGCATGTCGACGGTTCCCGAGGTGATCGTGGCGCGGCACATGTCGGTTCCGGTCTTCGGCGTGTCGGTTATCACCAACTGCGGTCTTTCGGACGAGGTGGGCGACCACGAGGACGTGCAGCGGCAGGGCAAAAAGGCTGGTGTGCGCATGGAGGTTCTTTTCCGCAAAATGATTAAAAATCTTAAATAAATGGTAAACAAGGTAATACTGATCGGCAACGTGGGCATGGACCCCGAAGTGCGCACGCTCGAGGGCGGCGCAAAGGTCGCCCGCGTCCGTCTGGCTACGACCGAACGGCTGTTCGACCGTCAGGCCAACGAAACGAAGGAACACACCGAATGGCATACGATCACGCTGTGGCGGGGTCTGGCCGACGTCGTGGACCGCTATGTGAAGAAGGGTTCGCAAATCTACATCGAGGGGCGCCTGCGCACCCGCGAGTGGATGGACAAGGACAACAACAAACGTTATACGACCGAGATTCTGGCCGACACGATGAACCTGCTGGGCCGTCGTTCGGACAATCCGGCTTCGGAGGGCGCTCCCGCCTACGGCGGTCAGCAGCAGGGCGGATACCAGCAAAGCGGCTATCAGCAGCCTGCGGCGGCTCCGCAGCCCCAGCCCGCAGCGTCTCCCTCCGTTCCGGCGGACGATCCCGACGACCTGCCGTTCTGATTCGTAAGCGGCTGTTTCCGCACATCCCTTGAGCGGGGCGAATGGAATACTCAGGTACTATCCATCCGCCCCGTTCTTCACGATGCACGAAACTCGCTCGCTTAAAATCAAAAAGTTTTTTGGCTACCGGTTCAGCCACTGCCGGAAATCCTGCACGCGGTCGGTGCTGACGAACGCCTCTTCGCCTTCGGCGAGGGGCGGGTTGAGCAGGACCTTGATGCGGCTTCCCGAGTAGCGAATCATCTCCCGGATGGCGTCGAACGAGACGATGAAACGGCGGTTGATGCGGAAAAAGAGGTTCGGCGGCAGCTTCTCGCCAACGTCGGTCAGCGAACGGTCGAGGATGTAGTCTTTCCCGTCGTGCGTCATCAGGTGGAGGTATTTGCCGTCAGCCATGAAATAGGCGATCTCCGCCGTGGTGACCGATTTCATCCGGGCGCCCATGTGTACGAGGAATCGTTCCTGATACGTCGGAGGCGTCTGCGTCGGGGCGCTGTGCTCCGCAGACGCAATTCCCCCCCCCGACAACAGTCCGAGCTTATCTATGGCCCGCCTGAGGTCGTCGCGGCCGAAGGGTTTCAGCAGGTAGTCGATGCCTTTGTTCTCGAAGGCTTTCAGCGCATAGGAGTCGTAGGCCGTGATGAAAATGACCGGCACGGAGATGTCCGCGCGTTCGAAAATATCGAATCCGCTGCCGTCTTCGAGATGAATGTCCATGAAGATCAGGTCGTGATCGACACGAGCTATCGTCTCGACCGCTTCTGCGACCGACGATGCCGTGGCTACGACCTCGATGTGGGGTGCCACCTCGGCCAGCGACGTGCGCAGCTCGGCAGCCGACAACGGCTCGTCTTCGATGATAATGGCTTTCATGACGCGTAAAATTACAAAAAAAACAGTCCGGTGCAAAAACCGGACTGTTTTTTCAGTCGTGGACCCGAGATAAGGGCCTTTTTCCGTTTAGTTGTTCAGTTCGGGGTTGTCGTTGACGGCCGACTGCGGGAACGGCAGTGTGTAACGGGAATCGTTCTGACTGAGCGTGTAGGTTTGCCCGTCGTAGGTCTTGGTGATGGCGGGTTGGGCCGTGCGCCGCAGGTCGAACCAGCGGTGGCCTTCCAGCGGGAATTCGCGGGCGCGGTCGTCGGCCACCTCGGTGCGCAGTTGTTCGGCGGTCATGGCCCGTACGGCCGTCTCCTTGGCGGCGTATCCGACTGCCGTGAACCGCGTCTTTTGCAGGCCGAGCAGGTAATTCTTGGCATTATCCAATTCTCCGTTCAGGTACGATCCGGCTTCGGCGGCGATCAGGTACATTTCGGCAATGCGGAGCGAGGTCCGGTCCGATGATACCCGGGCTGCGATGAAGCCGGAACTTCTCGATTTGATATAGTTGTATCGGAGGTCTTCGGAGTAGAGAACGGTTTTTTCGGAGACTTGTTTCTCTTTGATGTCGAACAGCCCGAGGAGCCGGTCTGAAAGATGGCAGGCGTTCATGTAGTCGCCTCCTCCTCCGCTGAACGGGCGCTCCCAAGCCAGAATGGCCTCTTCGGAGGTCGGTTTCCAAGGCAAGGCCGTGTCGTAGTTGTCGCCTTTTCCGGTCGATTCCGTGACGCTCAGGTTGTTGAAATCGACCAGTTTGTATTTCGTCAGCAGACCGGTTGCCGTGTCGTAGGCTCCCTGCCAGTCGCGCATGTGGAGCAGTACGCGGGCTTTGAAAGCCTGCACGGCATCGAGGGTGAAACGGTAGTTGAGTTTAGCCCGTTCGGATGTCTCCAAGGTCAGGTAGTTTTCGACAGTCAGCAGTTTCTCGGCCTGCTCGATGTCGTCGAGAATCTGCTTGTAGACGGCCGCGACGTTCGTCGGGCGGTATTTCTGCTCGATGTCGGTGTAGGTCGACAGCACGATGCCGCGGTCCGTCGCCGCCGTGGCGGGATCGTAGGGCTTGCCGTAGATATTCACCAGCTCGAAATGGACATAGGCGCGGATTGCGTAAGCTTCGCCGAGAAGCTGCTCCTTGGTTTCTCCGGAACTATCGTTGTCGGCCTCCGGAACGCTGTCTATCAGTGAGTTGGCATAGAAGATACTGCGGTAACACTCCCGGTAGGCGAGTTCCTGCATCTGGCTGTTGTATTGCCATGTGTAGTTGTACGGGAGCGATACGGCGTAACCGGTGTCGTAAAATTCGCTGGTGTCGAACGTTCCGACCTCGTCGGAGAGTAGACCTACATAAAGCCTGATGTTGTTCAGTCCATAATTGTAGTATCCGTCCGTAATCAGAGCACGGAACTCCGATAACTTATGGGGGATGACTTTGCCGACAGGTTCGATTTCTAGGTAGTTGCATGCCGAGAACCCGAGTGCGGCGAGCAGTATAGATATTGTTTTTTTCATGTTCGGAACGTATTAGAAAGTGATGTTGAGACCGACCGAATAGGTGCGTGCCATCGGTTGCGAATAGATGCTGCCGTAGGTTTCCGGATCGAAATATCCGTCGTAGTTCGAGGCGATGACGAACGGGTTGCGGGCTTCGAAATGGATGCGCAGACCGGCCATGTGGAGTTTACGGGTGATTCGTTCCGGGAAAGCGTATCCCAGACGGATGCTGTTCACGCGGAAGTAGTTGATCTTCTTGTACCAGATGTCGAGGTTGTCGAACAGACTGGCGCCGCTGATCGAATTGTATTGTTCCAGAATCCAGTTGTAGAGATAGTACGGATCGGGATTGGCTTCCCATTCGTCCCATCCTTCCCATGTTGTCCCGTCCGGTTTGCGACTGCCGGTCAGGGCGGGGTAGATGCCCGACGTGTTCTCCGGGGACCAGATCTGTCTGATTTCGGTCGTGTTGTTCTCGCCGGGACTGGTCTGGGTCGGACTGTAGAACGGCGTGCGTTTCACAAGCTGGCCGAAGACGAAGTTGCACGATACGGACAGGTCGAAGTTCTTGTAGTAGAACCGGTTGTTGAAACCTCCGGTAATGTTCGGATTCTGTGAACCGATGTAGGAGAGATTGTTGCGGATGGCGCTCTGCGAAGTGGAAACCCGGGGATCGTACAGGACGAAAAATCCGTAATCGGTCTTGTCGAGCCGGAAATCGGTGAACTCCCGAAGCGACACCTTCTGTCCGTCTTTCCAGAACATGGGAATACCGTACTCGTCGAGCCCTGCGGTCTTGTAGGCGAATACGGCGCTCGACGAATAGCCCTCCTTCGAAGGGGTGTAGCTGTTTTCGTCGATGTGCACCTTGTCCACCCGGTCGGTATTGTGGGCGATGTTGATCGAGGTCTCCCAGCGGAAGTTGCGCGTGCGCACGTTTACCGTATTGAGGGTGAACTCGATACCTTTACTCGATATTTCGCCGAAGTTGCTCGACGTGGAGGTGAATCCGGTCTCCTGCGGAACCGAGCGTGTCGTGATGAGGTTTTCGCTGCGACGGCCGTAAATCTCGAATGTGAAACCGATCCGGTTGTCGAGTGCTGCGAAGTCGAGAGCTGTGTTCCATGTGTAGGTGGTCTCCCAGCGCAGGTTCTGGTTGGGCGGCGAGGATACGAAAATGGCATCCTCGAAACTGCCTCCGACGTTTCGGGTGGTCCATGTTCCGAGAATGTAGGGCGACGTCGAGCGGTCGATATTTCCCTGAGCGCCGTAGGAAGCCCTCAGACGCAGGTTGTCGAGCCATTTGGCGTTGCGCAGGAACTTTTCGCGGTTGACGCTCCACGCACCCGAGATCGACCACATGGGGTTGAACTTGTACTTGGGATCGACGCCGAAGAGGTTCGTACCGTCGTAGCGCATCGAGCCGAAGATCGTGTAGCGGTTGTCGTAGGTGTACGATCCGGTGAAGAAGTACGAGAGATAGCGGTTTTCGTAGAACGATTTCTGGTATTGCTTGAAATAGGAACTGTTGGCGAGGCGTTCTCCGGCGTCACCCGACGGAATGGGCATCGGTTCGGTGACCATCGTCTTGTGGTCGTAGCCGAAGCCTTTGGTATGGATGCTGGTGTTGGTCGTTCCGCGCATCTCCAGACCGGCCATCAGGTCGAGTTCGTGCTTTTGGGCGAAGGTCCCCGAATACTCGGCCTGCGCTTTCCAGTTGTACTGCGACATATCGCTGTTCCAGTTCTGGATCACGCCGCCTTCGGGCATGTAGCGTATGCCATCGACAACGGAGTTGCGGGCGTATTTACGGGTGAAATAGGAGTTCTCCTGAGCCATCTTCTCGGTCATCGAGTTATCGACCTGCAATCCGAACTGGGTGTAGAGGCGCAGCCCCTTCACCGGCTGGTAGTCGAGGTCGAAGATCGTCTTGATCGACCGTGTCTTGAGCGTGTACTCCGTGTTGTTCAGCTCCTCGAAGTAGTTGTAGTCCAGCACGTCGCTGTCCCGCTGCCGGGCCGTCATGTCGGGATCGTAGAGATAGCTGCCGTCGGGGTTGTAGGCCGACAGGTAGGGGTTCACCACGCGGGTGTAGCGCGAGGGGTTGGTAAAGACGTCCGTGTCCGAAACGTAGGAGTCGTTCTTGTTCTGTCCCACGAATACCGATGCGCCGAAGCGGAGGTTTTTCAGCAGGTCGTAATCGGTCTTCAGCGTGAGGTTCAGACGCTCGAAGCCCGTGCCGACAGTCGTTCCCTGCTCATTGTAGTAGCCGCCCGAGAAGTAGTAGCTGGCCTTGTTGCCGCCGCCCGAGATGCTGAAACTGTACTGCTGGTTGAGCGCCACCTGATAAATTTCCTTGCCCCAGTCGGTCCCGTCCTTACGCAGGGCGTTGATTGCTGCTTGCGTTTCGGGCGAAAGTGACGAAAAGCCGCCTGCGATGAGCGCTGCGCGTTCGCCTGCCTGATCCAGTGCGCGGGCTACGCCGCCCATGCCCGAAAGGTAGTTGAGCCGTCCGTTGGAAGCCAGCCCCAATTCGAAATCGACCTTCTGCGAGGCGTTCATCAGGTTGAGTTTGTCCAGATTGGGACGGTCGGTCACGAAGAGCGACGCCGAAAGGTTGACGCGCGTAGCTTGGTTGCGGCGGCCCTTCTTGGTGGTGATGATGATGACGCCGTTGGCTGCGCGGGCGCCGTAGATGGCCGTTGCCGCGGCATCCTTCAGGACGGTGATGTCCTCGATGTCGGCCGGGTTGAGACCGGCGATCGACATGTTGTAGAGGTTGTCGACGTTCTCCTTCGACGACCAGTCCGAGGGAATGTCGTTACCCTCGAGCGGCATGCCGTCCAGCACCCACAGCGGGTCGGTGTTGCCGTTCAGCGTCACCGTACTGCGGATTTTGACCTTGCTGGCTCCGCCCGGCGCACCCGTCGTGGGGGTCGACGTAAGACCGGCGATCGAGCCCGAAAGCATCTCGTCGACGCTCGCCACGCCGTCGCGTGCGATGTCCGACATCTTGACGTTGGAGATCGACGAGGTCAGCTTGCGCTTCTCGATGCGCTGGTAACCGGTCACCACCACGGCGTCCAGCTTGCTTTCCGAGGCCGAGAGGTAGATCGTGAAGTTGCTTTTTCCCGAGATATCGAGGGTCTGCGCCTCGTAACCGAGGTAGCTGACCACGACTTTCTTGACGCTTACGGGCAGCTTGAAGGCAAAACGCCCCTGCTCGTAGGCGATGGTTCCCTGCGGGTTGTAATCCTTGGCCTGAGTCTCTTCGGGCGCAATGAAGACGGTGGCGCCTACCAGCGGCGCACCGTCGGCGCGGTCGAGGACCTGGCCGGTGATCTGCCGGGTCTGCTGCGCCAGTGCGAGCAGCGGACAGATCAGAACGAATAGCGTAAAGAGTTTTTTCATGCTGTGAAAGTAAATGTGTTTGAGTTATTTTTTGTGTCAAATCGGAGTTATATATTGCAAATATGTTTTAATCTGTAACCTGTTTCGGTTTCCCTTTAGGAGCCGCAAAGCCGTCTTTCCGGGAGGAAGACGGCTTTGCAGCTCGGGGATTTTGCCTTATAACATGCGCAGGGCTTCTTTCAGCCTCAGTTCGAGGTCCCGGTAATGGTTCCGGGTCGCTTGGTCGCCGCTTCCGCTGCGGCTCTGCACAAGGGTCAGCAGCCTGCGCATCTCGGCCCGCTTGGCCGAGGTCGTCTCGCTGACGCGCTTCATCAGGTCGTAGTTGCGCGTCGTGCGGAACTCGATGTCCTCGGGCCTCGGCAGCGGTTCGAGCTTCAGCTCCGGAGCCTCGTGCATCAGCGAACAGCATCCGCGTCCGTCGTGGTCGTGGAGCGTCGAACCCAGTTTGGTGGTCTTGACCATCGTGATGTTCGACGAGACGATCAGCGCGTCGAGGTAGTTCTTCTGGCTCATGCGCTCCCAGATCGAGAGGGTGCGGTTTCCGGGGCGGATGAAGACGGCGCGGGTGATGTCGTCCAGCATCTGCTCGGGAGTGTAGGTCTTTGCCCCGCGTCCCTGCCGTGCCTCGACCTCGTACATGCGCACCAGCCGTTCGTCGGCCAGCAGTCCGTAATAGACCGTGTACTGTAGTTCGCGCGCTAAGTTGTAGGGAGCGTACTCCATCATCCCCACGGGCGACAGCCGCTGGGCGTAAGCCTTGTTCCATGCCTTGGCGTTGAACAGCCATTCGGGAGTGGTGAACACCTGATCGATCAGGTATTTGACGCTCTTGCGCTGGTAGTCGGCCGGAACCGGGACGTAACGGTCGATGTCATGTCCCGCCACGACGTTGTTGAGGTAGAATCCGCCGACGTTGGTCTTCACATGGTCGGCATAGGCCATCCACTGGAAGACGATCGAGAGCAGGAACCGTCCGCTTTCATATTGGAGTTCGCCCTCCTCCGAGGCCCAGTCCGTGACGTGGGGGATGATGCGCTGGAGGTTCTTCAGTCCGTAGAGGCTGGCCGCCACGGCGTCGTCGCTCAGGTCCTCCGACTGCGAACGGGGGTCTTCGTTGTTCTGGAACCGCTGCTCGCCGTACCAGTATTCCGGATCGTTCTCATGCTCGCGCAGCCAAGCGTTGAGCGTCGGCAGCTCCTCGTGGGGGTCTTTGGCGCCGAGCCAGCGGTAACCCCAGTTGATGGCGTGTTTGTCATAGGTCCCGATCTTGGGCGTCAGTTGTGTGATGCCGTCTTCGGGCTGGGCCACATAGTTGAATCGGGCGTAGTCCATGATCGAGCTGGCCGTGCCGTGCGATGCCGTGTAGGTCTTCGAGCGGAGCGAATCCACCGGTACCGAATACGAGGCGCCGAAGTTGTGCTTCAGCCCGAGGCTGTGCCCCAGTTCGTGCGACGAAACGAAGCGCACGGCGTTGCCCATCAGCTCCGTGGGCAGCTCGTTGCCGCGGGCCTGAGGGTCTACGGCGCCGGTCTGCAGGCGGATCCACGCCTGAAGGATGCTCATTACGTTGTGCCACCAGATGATGTCGGCTTCGATGATCTCGCCGCTGCGGGGGTCGATCACCGAGGGCCCCATGGCGTTGGCCGTTTCCGAGGCGGCATAGGTCACCACCGAGTAGCGCACGTCGTCGATGTCGAACTCCTTGTCGTCGGGATCGACCTCTTTGGCGATGATGGCGTTCTTGAATCCGGCGGCTTCGAAAGCCTCCTGCCACTCGACGATGCCCTTCTTGATGTAGGGTACCCATACGGGCGGCGTCGCCGGGTCGATGTAAAGCACGATCGGCTTTTGGGGCTCCACGAGTTCGCCGCGCTTGTAACGCTCCACGTCCTCGGGCTTGGGCTCCAGCCGCCAGCGGTTGATGAACGCCCGCTCCTCGGCTTTCTGCTGCTTGTCGTTGAAATAGAGGTGCCCGATTTCGAAGTAGCCCACGCGCTCGTCGGAGAAACGGGCCACCATCGGCTCCTTGGCCAGCAGCACGAGATTCGAGGTGATGTCCACGGTGACGGCTGTCGAGCCGCCCTCGCCGGAGTGCGAACCCGAGAGGGTCGATTTGACGATGATGTTTTCGGGGAACGACTTCACGGACTCGATCTTCGAGAGCTCCTTTTTCGGGGAGCCGCTGATGCGGAGTGCCCCGAAGACGTTGTTGAAACTCTTTTCGCTGCCGTCGAAGACCTTGTTGACCTTGATGACCACCGTCGTGGAGTCTTGGTTGTAGGCCTCGATCGGGAACTGCTCGATCGCCGTCTCGCGGTAGTTGTCCTTCACCGAACGGGTGATGCGGTCGCCCTCGGGCGAGGTGATGCGCGGGTCGTAGGTCATGACCCAGACCTTTTTATAAAGGGTGTCCTTGCGGAAACGGACGATCTTTTCGCCGTAGCCCATGCCCTTGTTGATGCCGTTGTCGTTCAGGGCGTAGGGTACGCCCGATATCTTGTTGACGATCAGGATGTCGCGGCCCATCAGCGAGTCGGGAATCTCGAACAGGAAATCCGTACCCTTGCGGTGGACGTCGAACAGTCCCTTGTCGGTCACGGCGCCTTTGAGCAGCTCCTCGTAACCTTTCTTCTTGTCTTTCTTGAGCGAGTCGGCCTTGGGGGCTGCGGCTTCGGTTTTCTTCGATTTGCGGCCCGGCTTCTTCTTGGCCTCCGCAGGAGCGGCTGCCAGCAGGAAGAGCGTTGCCAGGGCTGCTGCCATCAGGGTAAATCGTCGTGTGTTCATGTTTTATTATTGCTCGGTTTCTTTCGGATACTTGATCCGCACGATGCAATAATAAAATTTAAATTTTTTAAAGAAAAGCGAATCGGGACGAATGCCCGGTTTGGGGGAGTGAATGCCGCAATTAGACGGGTCGGCCCGACCCGAAAATCGGAGTTTCGGACTAATTCTGCTTTTCCGGCGGCAGCAGCGGCAGCCGGCAGCGGAACGACTCGGCGTCGGACGAGATGGAGATGTTCTCCTCGGTGTAGAACCGGTATACCGAGCGGATGCGCTCCAGCCCCACGCCCAGCGACTCCGTGTTGCCTTCGCTGCGCGGGGTGAAGTTATTCTCGATCAGGAGGCTCTCGTCCTCGGTGCGGATGCGGATATGCAGCGGGTTGCGGCCCGTGATGCGGTTGTGCTTGAGGGCGTTCTCGACGAGCGTCTGGAGACTCATCGCCGGGATGCGCCAGTTGCGCAGCGCGGGGTCGATGGCCGTGGTGAGTTCGATGCGGTCGCCGAAGCGGATTTTCTGCAGCGAGTAGTACTGCCATGTGAAGTCGATCTCGTCCGAGAGAGTCGAGAGTATCTGCTTGCGGCGTTCGAGCACATGGCGGTAGACCTTCGAGAGCGTGAGGGTGAACTCCCGGGCCTGTTCGGGGTTGCAGCGGATCAGGGCGTAGAGCGAATTGAGCGAGTTGAACAGGAAATGGGGGTCGATCTGTTCGAGCACCTGTTGCAGATGCAACTGCGCCGACTCCTGCTCCGAAAGGCGCCGCAGGTCGTATTCGCGCCGCCAGCGGCGCTGCGCCACGATGAGCAGCGTTGCGAAGAACAGCACCGAAATGACGGCCGTGAAAATCGTGTAGAAGTGGAAATCGTCGATGTCCTGCTCGATGGCCAGCCGGGGAATGCCGATGCCCGCCACCCAGCGGCGGCCTCCGAGCTGGAGGGGATAGTAGATGCGCTCCTCCTCGACGCCGAGATACTCCGAAACGGAGTAGGTAATGGTCTGCTGCCCCGTGGCCAACACCTCCCGGAATGCTTCGGATGCGGTCGATTCGCTCGCCGGATGTCCCAGTATCTGCGGGTTGGGGTGGTAGACGGTCATCCCCTCGGGGTCCAGCAGGATGGCGTAACTGCGGCTGTGGGGATTCTGCTCGGCCATGTGGTCGTATATCGCCTGCAACGGCAGGTCGATGCCGCAAATGTGTCCCTTGCCCCGGCTGTCCCGAACCCGGCAGGACATGCTCCACACCTGCTCGTTCACGCGGCTCCGGACCGAATCGTCCTGCATCCGGGCCGCCTGCCGCCGCAATTCTTCACCGGCCGCCGAGACCTGCAATTCCCCGCCGCGGGCGTAGCTGCGGAGGATATGCCGGCTCTCCTCCATGAACCAGATGCGGCCGACCTTGGGGTCCATCTCCGTCAGCGTCGAGGCCAGCACCTGCAGTTCGGTCTCCGAGGCCGCGGGATGCGTGCGCATGAACTGCGCCGCCACCGTGAGCACCTCCTCCGAACGTCCGAATTCGGCCTGCAGGAGCCGGTAGTGATACTGGCTGATCTGCGTGATGACCCGTTCGCTCATCTGCACGGCCATTCCGTTGATGATGCGGCCGGTGACGAGCACACCCGCCACCAACAGGATCAACAGAATCGTTCCCGTCATCAGAAGCCGCCCTTTGGGTGTGTGCCGCTGTCGTGCCATTCGGGGCAAATGTAGTGAATTTTTTCGGCCCTGCGACGAAAAACCCTGCGGAAATCGTCCCGCAGGGTTCTCCCTTATCCTTTTGTCCGCACCTTCAGCCGTTCCCAGAGCCACTGGGGGATCAGCCGCCAGCAAAAGACCATCACGGCATAGCGGCGGTCGATCACCACCCGGCGGCGGGGCCGGCGGAGGATGCGCATGATCCGCGCCGCGACCTTTCCGGCCGGCATCAGCATCGGGTAATTCCCGTCCCCGGCCAGCAGCGGGGTAGCCACGAATCCCGGGCGGATGTCCGTGAACCGGATGCCATACCCCTCCATCCGGGAGAGCTGGGCCAGTGCGTCGATGTAGGTGTTCTGCATCCGCTTGGTCGCAGAATAGGCGGGCGCCGATCCGAGGCCCCGGGTGCCGGCGATCGAGCTGATGACGGCCAGATGCCCGCCGCCGTGGGCGCGAAAGTAACCGAAAGCCGCCGTCACCATCCTTACGAATCCTTCGCCGTTGGTGCGCAGGGTAGCGATCTCGATGTCGGGACGCAGGTCGGTGTTGCGGCTGCCGATCCCCGACGAGTGGAGGTAGGTGTCCATGCCGCCGAGCCGTTCGATCAGCCGTGCGAGGCGCTCCGGAGCGTCGTCGCGGTTGACATCCAGCGCTTCGACCTCGACCTGCGCGGGGGCCTCGGCCCGGAGGGCGTCGAGGGCTTCCTGACGGCGTCCCGCCGCTCCGACGCGCCATCCCGCGCGGATGCAGAGCCGTGCAACTTCGAGCCCGATGCCCGATGTGGCGCCCACGATGACGATACGTTTCATAGCTGGCACTGCACGCACTCGATGCCGACGCGGCGCAGCAGGTCCAATCCCTCCTCCGAACGGTAATCCTCCGCATAGACCACCCGCCTGATGCCCGCCTGAATAATCAGCTTCGAGCACTCGATGCAGGGCGCGGCGGTGATGTAGAGCGTCGACCCGTCGCAGTTGTTGGCTGACTTGGCGACCTTGGTGATGGCGTTGGCCTCGGCGTGGAGCACATAGGGCTTCGTGCGGCCGTTCTCGTCTTCGCAGATGTTCTCGAAGCCCGAGGGGGTGCCGTTGTAGCCGTCGGAGATGATCATCTTGTCCTTGACGATCAGCGCCCCGACCTTGCGGCGTACGCAGTATGAATTTTCGGCCCAGATGCTCGCCATGCGCAGGTAACGCAGGTCCAGTTGGCGCTGTTTCTCCTCCTGATAAGCCATATCTCTATATTGTTACGCAGATTCCCTCTCAAAGGCATGTCTTACATGCCCTTGCCGTGGCAGTTCTTGTACTTCTTGCCCGAACCGCAGGGACACGGGTCGTTGCGTCCGGCCTTTTTCTCGACGTGCATCGGCATCGGCTTCTGACGCTCCCCCTGCCCGGCCTGCGCCGCAGCCTGCATGCGCGAAGCCTGCAGCTTGTTGACGTCGACCTTGGCGCGCTCCTGCTGCTGACGCTGCACCGCCTCGGCGTTCTGGTCGCGCACGGGGATGTAGGCTTTGTTGAGAATGGCCAGCACGTCGCGGTTGACCTTGACGATCATCTTCGAGAACAGCCCGAACGACTCGAACTTGTAGATCAGCAGCGGGTCCTTCTGCTCGTAAGTGGCGTTCTGCACGCTCTGGCGCAGGTCGTCCATCTCGCGCAGGTGCTCGCGCCATGCGTCGTCGATGGTGGTGAACATCACCACTTTCGAGAATACCTTGTAAATCTCCGCGCCGTCCGTGTTCTTGCATTTCTGCAGGTTCACCGGCACGTTGTAACCCAGATGCCCGTCCGTCAGCGGGAAGTAGATGTTCGAATCCAACTGGTCTTTTTTGTCCTCGTAGATGCGCTCCATCACCGGGCGCACCGTGTCGGCCACGGCCTTCGCGCGGCGGGCGTAAGCCTCCTTCAGCGCCTTGACGATCACTTCGACCAGCTCCGCGGGCTTGGCGTCCTCATAGGTCTTTTCGTCGATCTGGGGCTCCACGGCCACCTCGCGGATCAGCTCCATGCGGAAATCCTCGAGGTCGATGCCGCGGTTCTCCTCCACGAAGTTGTCGGCGTAGTCGTACATGATGTTATTCAGGTCGATCTCGATGCGCTCTCCGTAGAGGGCGTGGCGGCGGCGGGTGTAGATCACCTCGCGCTGCGAGTTCATCACGTCGTCGTACTCCAGCAGCCGCTTGCGGATGCCGAAGTTGTTCTCCTCGACCTTCTTCTGGGCGCGTTCGATGGCCTTGGTCATCATCCCGGCCTGAATCACCTCGCCCTCCTTCAGACCCATGCGGTCCATCATCGCGGCGATGCGGCCCGATCCGAACAGGCGCATCAGGTCGTCCTCGAGCGACACGAAGAACTGCGACGATCCGGGGTCTCCCTGACGTCCGGCACGTCCGCGCAACTGGCGGTCGACGCGGCGGCTTTCATGGCGCTCCGTACCGATGATCGCCAGACCGCCGGCTTCCTTCACCTCGGGCGCCAGCTTGATGTCGGTACCGCGGCCCGCCATGTTGGTGGCGATGGTCACCTGCCCCGAACGTCCGGCCTCGGCCACGACCTGTGCCTCCAGCGCATGCTGTTTGGCATTCAGGACGTTGTGCTTGATGCCGCGGAGCTTGAGCATGCGGCTCAGCAGCTCCGAAATCTCGACCGACGTGGTGCCGACCAGTACCGGGCGGCCCGCCTCGACGAGCTTGACGATCTCCTCGATCACGGCGTTGTATTTCTCGCGTTTGGTCTTGTAGATCAGGTCCTGACGGTCGTCGCGGACGACCTTGCGGTTGGTCGGGATCACCACGACGTCCAGTTTGTAGATGCTCCAGAATTCCGAAGCCTCCGTCTCGGCCGTACCGGTCATACCGCCCAGCTTGTGATACATGCGGAAGTAGTTCTGCAGCGTGATGGTGGCGAACGTCTGCGTCGCGGCCTCGACCTTCACATGCTCCTTGGCTTCGATGGCCTGATGGAGTCCGTCCGAGTAGCGGCGGCCTTCGAGGATACGGCCCGTCTGCTCGTCGACGATCTTCACCTTGTTGTCCATCACCACATATTCGATGTCCTTCTCGAACATGGCGAAGGCCTTCAGCAACTGGATCACCGTGTGTACGCGCTCCGACTTGATCGAGTAGTCGTTGATCACCTCGTCGCGCTTCTGCGCCTTCTCCTCGGGCGTCAGTCCGGCTTTCTCCAGCTCGGCGACTTCGGCGCCGATGTCGGGCATGACGAAGAATCCGTCCTCGTTGAAGTATTTCGACAGCACCTCGTGGCCCTTGTCCGTGAGCTCCACCGAGTTGAGTTTCTCATCGATGACGAAGAACAGGTCGTCGGTGATCTCGGGCATGCGGCGGTTGTTGTCCTGCATGTAGGTGTTCTCGGTCTTCTGCATCAGCGCCTTCACGCCCTGCTCCGAGAGGTATTTGATCAGCGGCTTGTATTTCGGCAGACCCTTGTGGGCGCGGTAGAGCTTCACACCGCCCTCTTCGGTCTTGCCGGCCGTGATGAGCTGGCGCGCCTCGGCCAGCAGGGCCGTCACGAGGTTCTTCTGCAGGTTGTAGAGATTCTCGATCGCTGGGCGGTACTGCTCGAACATCTGGTCGTCGCCCTTGGGCACGGGACCCGAGATGATGAGCGGCGTCCGGGCGTCGTCGATCAGCACCGAGTCGACCTCGTCGACGATGGCGTAGTGGTGCTTGCGCTGCACGAGGTCCTTGGGCGACGAAGCCATGTTGTCGCGCAGGTAGTCGAAGCCGTATTCGTTGTTGGTTCCGAACGTGATGTCGGCCATGTAGGCCGCGCGGCGCTCGTCGGAGTTGGGCTGCGTGTCGTCGATGCAGGCTACCGAAAGGCCGTGGAACTGGTACATCGGACCCATCCACTCGGAGTCACGCTTGGCGAGGTAGTTGTTCACCGTCACCATGTGCACGCCCTTCTTGGCCAGTGCGTTGAGGAATACGGGGAGCGTCGCCACGAGGGTCTTTCCCTCACCCGTCGCCATCTCGGCGATCTTGCCCTGATGGAGCACCACGCCGCCGAACAACTGTACGTCGTAGTGGATCATGTCCCACTTCATGTCGTTGCCGCCGGCCAGCCAGTGGGTGGCGTAGACGGCCTTGTCGCCCTCGATGGTGACGAAATCCTTCGTCGCGGCGAGGTTGCGGTCGAAATCGTTGGCCGTCACCACGACCGTGTCGTTCTGGGCGAAGCGGCGCGCCGTGTCCTTCATGATGGCGAACGCCTCGGGGAGGATTTTGTCGAGTACCTCCTCGATCTTCTCGTCGATGCGCTTGGTCGTCTCGTCGATCTCCTTCGAGACCTTCTCCTTCTCTTCTAACTGCGTCTCGGGCTTCTCGAGGATGGTTTTCAGTTCGACGATGTGCGCCTCGTCCGCGGCGATGAAGTCGGCGATCTGCTTCTTCAGCGCCTCGCTGCGGGCGCGCAGTTCGTCGTTCGAGAGCTTCTCGATCGAGGGATAGACGGCCTTGATCTTCTCCAGATAAGGCTCGATCTGTTTGCGGTCCTTGTCGGCTTTCGAACCGAAAAGGACTTTGATTATACTTGCAAGAATATCCATAATGTTGTTGTTGTTTTCGGAGTTACGGTTCTAAATCCTACAAAAATAAGAATAATTTTTCGAAATCCATCCGGGCAGCCGCCTCAGAATGGGTTTTCTGCGAATTATTTTGCCGGGAAAGGGTCCTCGGCGATCTCGTCGTCGAGGATGCGGATGAGCTTCGGGCCTCCGTGGTCGTAGTTGAGGTGCGAGGCGTCGAAGAAATCGTCGGCCGTGAACCGCCTGTCTTTCAGCAGGTCCACATAGCGGACGTTGGGGAATTCCCGGGCCAGCGACGTGCCGATCTGCCGCGTGAGGGCCACGACTTCGTCCGAAAGGTGTTCGTAGTAGGTGGGCCATGTCGGTGGGGTGTAGAGCACCATCCGGACGCCGCGCGCCGCACAGTCGGCGGCGATGCGGCGCAGCACCTCGCGGTTGTGGGCCACGTCTTCGGGATCGAACGCCGAATGGTTCCGGGCGACGCCTTCGGCCGTGCGCTGGTCCCAGTCGGGGCGCCGGTTGTCGCGCAGGACCATGTAGGAGCCGAATTCGTCCTGCGGGGTGTTGCCTTCGGCGCGGATGTCGCCGGGCGACAGCGCATGTTTCAGGTAGCGGAACGCCGGCGAGGGGTAGGCGATGATGTAACGCTCCTTGAAGGCGTACCACGGTCCCGGCAGGTCGTAATTGATCGTGTAGAACGGGACGCGCCACTGTTCGCCGTCCTTGCGGAGCCGGTGGTGGATGCTCCAGCACGAGAGCGAGATCACCACGCCGCGCAGCGACGTGAGCCGGCCGGCATACTTTTCCCACAGCTCCAGATCGCGGTCGAGCGGCTGTCCGTGATAGGCGAGGTTGAATCCCCGGAATTTCGAGGCGTGGAAATCGAGCCCGTAGAAGGCGTGCGAGAGCCCCAGCGAGAGTACCTCTATCTGCGGGGCGTGCCGTTCCATGTAGGCGGCCTTGTATCCGAGCTGGTGGGGAATGCTGCGCAGTCCCCATTCCGCGCCGGCGGCCGCGGCGGCTACGGGCAGTACGAACCAGAATATGCGTCGCAGGAATCGGTTCATGGCAGGATCAGAATTGGAAATAGATGAACGTCTGCTGCTGGGCGTGCATGATGTAGATGCCCAGTATCAGCAGGTAATAAACGGCATAGCGCACGCTCTGGCGGCGGATGCGGGCCCGTCCGGTCAGTTGCAGCCCGTGCTGGCGGGTCCGCTGGCTCCATTCGACCGCGATCAGGATCACCACGCCGATGATGGCGTTGATGCCGGGCGATTCGTAGCTGCCGCCGAGCGCCACGCGGTCGAAGAGCGCCGGGGAAAAGATGCGCCGGATGTAGTGCCATGCGTCGCCGATGCTTTCGGCGCGGAAGATGATCCAGCCCACGGCCGCCAGCGCAAAGGTCGATGCGATTTGCAGGGCCTCCCGTGCCGTCGGCAGGGTGCGTCCTGCGGCGACGTCCCCGGTGTATTTGCGGTTGCGTCCCGAGAGGATCAGCGGCAGGAAAAGCAGTGCGTGGTAACCGCCCCATGCGATGAAGGTCCAGTTGGCGCCGTGCCAGAATCCGCTGACGAGGAAGATGACCAGCGTGTTGCGGAATACCGTCCATTTCGAACCCCGGCTGCCGCCCAGCGGGATGTAGACGTAGTCGCGGAACCATGTGGTGAGCGAGATGTGCCAGCGGCGCCAGAATTCGGCGATGTCGCGCGAGAAGTAGGGGTAGTTGAAATTGCGCATGAGGCTGAATCCGAACAGCCGCGAGATGCCGATGGCGATGTCCGAGTAGCCCGAGAAATCGCCGTATATCTGGAACGAGAAGGCCACGGCCCCGATGACGAGCGCCCCTCCCGAGAGGGTCTCGTAGTTGTCGAAGATGCCGTTGGCCAGAATGGCGCAGTTGTCCGCCACGACGATCTTCTTGAAGAATCCCCACAGCGCCTGCCGCAGTCCGTCCACGGCCTGCGCCGTGTCGAACGCCCGCGGCCGCAGGAACTGCGGCAGCAGGTTGGTGGCCCGCTCGATGGGTCCGGCCACCAGTTGTGGAAAAAAGGAGATGAAGGCGAAGAAGGCGACGACGTCGCGCGTCGGAGCGAGTTTCCCGCGATGCACGTCGATCGAGTAGCTCAGGGCCTGAAAGGTATAGAACGAGATGCCGACCGGCAGGATGATCTGCAGCAGGAGGTTGTCGTAGGCGGCGATGTGGAAGAGTTCGGCGAACGAGGCGACGAAGAAGTCGTAGTATTTGAAGATGCCGAGGATGCCGAGGTTGAGCAGGATGTTCCCCACGCTGACGATGCTGCCCAGCGGCTTTCCGCGGAAGCGTTCGATCAGGAGCCCGCTGGCGTAGCTGCACAGCGACGTGAAGGCGATCAGTATCAGAAACCGCCAGTCCCACCAGCCGTAGAAGAGGTAGCTGGCCCCTACGACGAAGAGGTTCTGCGCCCGCAGGCTGCGGTTGAACACGAACCAGTAGAGCAGGAAGACGACCGGAAGAAACAGTGCGAACTCGAATGAATTGAAAAGCATGGGTGTAAACACGATTTACGGCAGATGCCGGACTTCGGGTCTGCCGTCGGGAGCGTGAAACTGCACAAAAGTAATTATTTTTCCGGAAAAGCCCAAATGTCCGCCGTTCAGTCTTCTGCCATGGTCGTTTGCCGCACGATCCGTCGTCCGACGGGACACGCCGCACAGCGTTTTCCGGCGCAGTACTCGGTGGCCAGTTGCAGCAGGGCCTGCGATTCGAAGGCGTTGCGGGGCCGGACGCCTGCCGACATCCAGTCGCGCATGTAGCGGTTGTCCTCGGCCGGCAGCCGCTCCATGAGCGTCAGGGCGCTGTCGCGCAGCCGCTCGTTGGCCGTGTAACTGCCGTAGGCGAATTGCAGCACCGCGACCAGATTGATGCCGATGATGTTGGCCTTGAACGCCCCGATGCGCTTGGGACTTTCGTCGCTCTCGGCGCCGGGGATGTGGTGCGTGCGCCAGTAGGGCGACGCCTCGATGCAGAACAGCTCCCGAATATCCTCCTCCGTGCGGCAGGACATGGCGCGCTCCATCACGAACTCGTCCTGCGAGAAGAACTCCGCGGCCTGCGCCAGCCGCAGCACCGGGTGGTTGGCCGGGCGTATCTCGGTCAGCGTCCATGCCGAAGCCTCCATCGGCTCGATGCCGTATTTGGCTGCGAGGTATTCGAAACTGCGTTTCAGATCGAGCGTGTAGGTGTCGTTGCGGTAGAGCTCCAGCAACCCCGAAGCGCCGAACAGCATCGCCTCGACGGCATGCGGGGCCAGCCGTTCGCGCAGCACGGTCTTGTAGGGCACGCGCCGCGCCAGTTCGAGGTAAGCCTCCTGATTGCGGCGGTCGCCCAGCGTGCGGAAATAGAGCAGGTAGAAGGTCTGGTTCCAGTTGTCGGCGGCCTCGCTGCGGAGCTCCCCGACCATGCGCATCTTGCGGCTGAGGCGGTCGAAAATCAGCGCCGTGCAGATCTCGGTGCGCTGGAGCGTGCCGAGCCCGCCGAGGTAACCGCCGCAGGCGTACTCTCTGGCTCCGGCCTGCAGCCGTTCCACCGTGCGTTCCGCCGTGCCCGCCATCTCAGAACATATTGAGTTCCAGCAGCGCTTCTTCAGTCATCATGCTCTTGTCCCACACGGGGTCGAACGTGAGAATGACGTTCACCGATTTCACGCCTTTGACCTTTCCGACCTGAATGTTCACGTCCTCGACGAGCATGTCAGCCATCGGGCAGTTGGGGGCGGTGAGGGTCATGCGTATCGTAGCCACGCCGTCAGGCGTGTAGTCGATCTCGTAGATCAGCCCCAGATCGTAGATGTTGACCGGGATTTCGGGGTCGTATATGTTCTTGAGGGTGGCGACTATGTCTTTTTCCACCTGCAGGATCTCTTCGGGTGTCATTGCCTTTTTACTTGTTTTTGCTTGCGTATGCCAGTGCGTACAGCCGCATCTGCTTGACCATCGACACCAGCCCGTTGGCCCGCGTGGGCGAGAGGTTGGCCGAAAGCCCGATGGCGTCGATGAAGTAGAGCTCCGTGTCGAGTATCTCCTGCGGCGTGCGGCCGTTCAGTACGCGGATCAATAACGCGATAATGCCCTTGGTTATTATGGCGTCGCTGTCCGCCGTGTAGTAAACCTTGCCGTCTTCGAGCCGTGCGTCGACCCATACCCGCGACTGGCACCCCTCGATGAGGTACTGCCCCGTGCGGTGTTCGGGAGAGATCGGGGGGAGCGTTTCGCTCAGTCCGATCAGGTAGTCGTATTTGTCCAGCCAGTCGTCGAAGACGGAAAATTCCTCGATGATGTCCTCTTGTATGCTATCCATGGTATAACGTTTTTTATGGTCGTTTCTCTTCCGTTCGTCGTTGTCGCCGCCCGTGGCGTCGTTTGCAAGTCTGACCCCACCCCAAACCCCTCCCTCGGGAGGGGCTTATCGCATGCGACCGGGTTTCGGTCGAAATTACTCCTCCTTTATTCTGCAATTTCCTCTAAAACCCCGCCTTCCGAGGCCGCCGGTTCGCGGATGCCCGCCAGCCGCGCCAGCGTCGGGGCCACGGCGGTCATGTCCACGCGGCGGTTCACCCGCTGCATGCCGGCACCCTTGCCGTAGAAGACCAGCGGCACCTCGGTGTCGTAGCCGTACATCGAGCCCGACATCGACCAGCAGCGCTCCTGCTCCTCGATCCATCCGGGCATCAGGTTCAGGATCACGTCGCCCGAACGCCGGGGGTAGAAACTGTTCTGCATCCGCCGGGCATACCCGCTGCCGAAATAGCTCGTGCGCATGGCCGTGGCGGCCAGCGCGTGGGAGATGCCGCTGAACTGCATGGCGAAGATGGCCACCTCGTTCTGCACTTCGGCGAGGTTCAACCCCCGCTCGTAGATGAGGTTGTGGTTGAGCCATACGCTCCGGTCGCTGTACTCCACCACCCAGTCGCCCACGCCGTAGCGGACGTTGAGGAATCCGTTGACGATCACCTCGAACTGCCGTGGGTTGAAGCGGTCGGCCTCGTCCGGTCCCGCGTCGTAGGAGGGGCTCGTTCCGTGGTCGGAGGTGAGCACCACCATCGCGTTGCCGTCCTTGACCTGCGCGAATACGAAGGTCAGGAAATCCGCCAGATCGCGGTCCAGCCGGTAGTACATGTCCTCGACCTCGATTGACTCGGGGCCGTAGGCTTCGCTGATGCGGCGCGGCGTGTCGAGACAGATGTTCAGCAGGTCGGGGATCTTGTCGTCGCCGAGCTTGTATTGCGCGATGGCCTGCTTGGCCAGTCCCAGCACCGCGGTGTTGCCCGCGGGGGTGTAGAGCAGGCGCTCGTAGTCGTCGGTCAGTTTCAGGCGTCCCGAGCCGTTCAGGTCTTTCTCTTTCCGGCTCTTGCCCGCCAGCGCGATGTCGTAGTTGCGGGTGTTGAGGTAACGGCCGCGTTCGAGCAGCGTGCGCCACTCGGTCGAGATGTACGAAAGGTTGTACCGCTCGCGGTTGCTGCGGTCGATCCACTCGGGAACCGCGGACGCATAGTAGGGCGAGGTCACCCAGTCGCAGCGCGCCGAGTCGAGCCAGAAGACCTCTCCGGCGCGTCCGGCCATCACCACGGCCGACACGGCTTCGGCGGCGACGGTCACCGAGCGGCTGCTGGGAGCGTGTTGCAGCAACGTCTCCGAGAGCGTCGGGGCGATCAGGTTGTAGGCCCCGGGGCCGCGGCGTCCGGCGGTCAGTTCGACGACCCGGTTGGTCGTGTAGTCCACCCAGCGCGATCCGATCACGCCGTGGGTCGAGGGCATGGCTCCCGTGGTGAGCGTGGCCAGCGATACGGGCGTGGTGGTCTGCAGGTAGTCGTAGCGGCTGTCGGCATAGACCGTGCCGCCCTCGGTGAGACGGCGGAAGCCCCCTTCGCCGAAGTTTTCGGCATAACGGTCGAGGTCCTCGCCGCGCATCGAGCCGACGACGATCTGGACGATCAGCCGGGGCTGCGCCGCGACGCTCTGGAGAGCCGCCGCAGCGGCTATGGCGTATAGGAAGAGTTTTTTTGTCATCTGCGTAATGGAATTGGCCGCAAATTTACGAATTTATTTCGATACATCGGCGGAAACAGGCCGCTTCCGACTGAAAATCGATCTCCGGAAGTGCGGCGATGCGTTCCAGTTGACGGCGGCAGAAAGCCCGGTGCGCCTCGCCCTGCGGATTGCGGGGGCGGTGGGCCGCCGCGGCGACGATGGCTTCGGCCTCCGGAAGCAGGCTCCGGGCGCGGTCCGAGAGGGCCGCGGCGGTGAATTTCTCCCAGACATACGCGATGGCCTGCGGCGCAGGGTGTACGAGGTCGTCGGCATAGAACCGGTAGTCGCGCAGGTCATCGGTAACGATTTCATAGGCAGGGAAATACGCCGTACACTTGAACCTTTGCGTCAGCTCCTCCGCGGCCAGCCGCAGTGTGGCCTTGCTCACGGCATTGCCCGCCAGTCCGTCGTTCAGATGCCGCACCGGGCTGACGGTCAGGATGATCTGCTTCCCGGCAAGCGGCCCCTCGATCAGCTCCGCGAACGTTTTCACGATCTCCTCCACCGACAGCCGCCGTCTGGAGAACTCCGCGGCAGGACGCCGGTGGCAGTTGGCAACGACCTCACCGTCACGTTCATATACCCACGCGGTGCCGAACGTGAGGATCACCCGGTCGGCCGTGCGGAGCGCTTCGGCCCCGGCCCGCCGCGCGGCGTTCATCCGCGCGAGGGCCTCTTCGGCCGTCGGGGCCGAGAAGTCGCCGTGGAATCCGAAGTGGTACCACACGTCGCCGTCGAACCCCAGTTCGTCGCGCGTCACGGCGGCTGGGGAGGCGTAACTGCGGATCGCCGCGGCGATCGACAGCGGGTTGAAAAGGATGCCCGAGGGGTTTTCCGTGACACGGAATTTGGCGGCGGCGAGCTTCCGGGCGATATGTGCGGCGAAGCACGACCCGAGCGTCAGCACACGGCTGTCGTAGCCGATCTGCACCCCGAGAGGTGATATTTCGATTTCGGTGCGGAATTTCATACGGCAAAAATAGAAAATTCTTACCTTTGTTGCATGATCCTGCGAGCAAACTGCAAAATAAATCTGGGCCTCGACATCCTGCGCCGCCGCGCGGACGGCTATCACGACCTCGAAACCGTGATGTTTCCCGTCGTGGGGCTTTACGACGAAGTGGAGGTGGTGTGCACCGATGCGCCCGGGGTGACGTTCCGCGCCGAAGGGCTGGCCGTGGACTGCGCCTCCGAAGACAACATCTGTGTGAAGGCATTCCGCCTGATGCAGCGGCGTTACGGCGTGGACGGGGTCGCTATTCGTCTCGACAAGCGCGTGCCGTTCGGCGCCGGGCTGGGAGGCGGTTCGTCGGACGGCACGGCGGTGCTGCTGGCTGTCGATGAGCTGTTTGCGCTCGGGCTGTCCGAAGCGGAGCTGATCGCGTGCGCCGCCGAGCTGGGCAGCGACACGGCCTTTTTCGTGCGCAACACCCCGCAGTTATGTAAAGGAAGAGGTGAGGTGATGGAGCCTTACCCGCTGGACCTGAGCGGAATGACGCTCGTCGTCGTCAAGCCCGGCGAGGGCGTCTCGACCCGCGAGGCTTATGCCGGGGTGCGGCCCCGGCTGCCGGAGGTGCCGTTGGCGGAGCGTCTTGCACGGCCCGTCGCGGAGTGGCAGGGATTGGTGACCAACGATTTCGAACGGCATATCCTCGCGGCCCGTCCGGCCATCCGTGCGGCCAAGGAGCGTCTGCTGGAAGCCGGGGCCGTTTACGCCTCGATGTCGGGCAGCGGCTCGGCGGTCTTCGGGCTTTTCGCGGGGCACGAAAAAGGCGAGCGGCTGAAAGCCCTCTCGCCCTTTGTTTTCGAATTGTGAATCCCGCTTATTTGCAGCCTGCGACGGGCATCTTGGCCAGACGGGCCTCGTGGCGTCCGCCCTCGAACTCGGCGGCGAAGTAGGCGTCGAGCATCTTGACGGCCTCGTCGTTGGTGATGAAACGCGCCGGGAAGACGATAATGTTGGCGTTGTTGTGGCGGCGGATCAGCGAGGCGATCTCGGGCTCCCAGCAGAGACCTGCGCGGATGCCCTGATGTTTGTTGAGCGTCATGGCCATGCCTTCGCCCGAGCCGCAGAGCGCGATGCCGCGTTCCAGTTCACCCTTCTCGATAGCCTCGGCCAGCGGGTGTGCGAAGTCGGCGTAGTCGACGCTTTCGGGCGAGTGCGTACCGAAATCGAGCACTTCGTAGCCCATGGCGTCGAGGTAACCCACCAGAAATTCTTTCATTTCGTAGCCGGCATGGTCGCTGGCGATACCTATTTTTTTCATCGTATATCGGTTTATTTGTGTTCTATCGTACAAATATATATAAATTTGGCGTTACACGGCATTCCCGACCCCGGATTTATGCTATTTTTGCATCGTGAAAATCTTCCTCGCCATACTCGGGGGCATCGCCCTTGCGCTGGGCATCGTCGGCATCTTCCTGCCGCTGCTGCCCACCACGCCGTTCCTGCTGCTGGCGGCGGCCCTCTGGGTGCGTTCGTCGCCGCGGCTTTACGCGTGGCTCCTGTCGCACCGCTGTTTCGGCGAGTACATCCGCAACTTCCGCGAAAACCGCGCCATACCCCTGCGCGCCAAGGTCTTTTCCATCTCCCTGATGTGGGCGGCGATGCTCTACTGCATCTTCGGGATACTGGGCGAATGGTGGTGGGCGCAGTTGGCGCTGCTGGCCGTGGCCGTCGGCGTCACATGGCACATCCTTTCGTTCGCAACGCTCCATAAGTGATTTCTTGTACTTTTGGATGCAAAAGTACTAATCAAATCTAACTATATGATAGACAGTATATGACAAAAGTCGAGGTAATGATTTGTCAATTCTGAGGGCTGTATCCTTTGCATTCCATTCTAACTTGTCAAAGACTCCGATACAAAGATAGGAAATATGCAGAAAATAGGCAAAAATCTTTTAGTATTGGAGTGATTTACTCCCGGCATAATTTCTGAACGCCAGAGTTGATTTTACAACTTACCCTTGCTTTCATTACTCCGACTGTTTCCGGATAGCCTGTCCTATTCGTTTATAATAGGGGCAGTCTAACAAGTTTTAGAGCGCCTCTTTTTCATGCGAATTCGGGTCATTCGAATATTTCAGAAGATTTTTTGTAAATTTTTCGGATAAAAGTTGTCAGATCAAATAAAATATACTATATTCGATAAACGAAAGATACGCAGTCTAAACTGTTTATCTTAGCGAGGGACCTTCAAAAGCAATAATCATCGATAAGCAGTCAAGGCTATGTGCACATGGTGCGCGGACCTTGGCCAAGATGGTTATTGCAAATTAGTACAAGAATGGTGTCCCTTGCTAATCGCATTAAGATCCGCGCATTTTTTTGAAAATGTATTATTCAAAATAAATGCCGGATTATGAAACGACAATTAAGAGTACTGCCCATCACCAAATATAAGCAACCTTTCTCGAACACTCGATTAGAGCCGGAATGCCGGTTTCGATTCGGAGAGTTATATCTATTCCATCGTACAAATTATCGTTGTCCCGCTATTTCTTCTTTGTGGGGAATTTTCAATGACTATAAAGAAGGTCGATTGTTTTTGGAATCGAGCAGTCGGGATCTTCGCACTTTCCGCCACTGGCATATTGTACCGGAAGAGTATCGTTATTGCCGACGTGCCAGTCAGCATGAGTTACGCGATTATATATCGGGATTGATTTATAATGAGTGTCATACCCGGTTATCCACCTTACATCCGCCTAACCTGCATTTTGCCATGAAGAATCCTCCTTTGTCAAGGGAGGGGCAGTGACGCGACTCATTGCAGGAGGAAGGGGCAGTCGTCGGCCCCTTCCGTTTTTTTGCGAGGGAGGGGGAGAAACGGAAGGTTTTTATGCTGAAAAGCAAGATGAAAATTTTTGTTAAGCCACAGCCGAGGGGTTGGCGTCCGTAGTTCATTTTCCGGTCAAGAAGGAGCTGGAACAGATAAAGGAACTTCTTCAGGTTCCCGACGGCTACGTGCTGCCCGCCTTGGTGATGCTCGGTTATGCCAAAGAGGGTGCATCGGTTCCCCGTCAGGTTCCTGCCGCCGTAGAAAACAGGGTCAGATGGAACAAATGGTAACCATTCGCGACATCGATGTCGAAAGCGTGTTCGCCAAGTCGAACCTGCCGGTCTGCGACTATTCGGTCAACCCCCGTATGCGGGTTGTACCCATGCCTGCAAATACCGACCGAGAAGTAATAAAACTCGAACAGTGAAGCATCATATCTGCGAACGCATCATTTTCGTCTTGGATTGAACGCAAACGAAGAAGGCAAGTTTGATTTCCGGTTATCCGAAAACTGCTTGCCTTCTCTTTTCGCCTATAATATCGTTTACTCTTCCTCGTCTATTCTTTCCAACTTGAAGATGACAGGACGCGTGCCGTCATTGCAACACGTTATCATCATTTTCTCGTCATTCGTCCATCCGCGCATAATGGAACCACCCTGCAAGGCCGTATAGACATAGCGGCTGATGCAGTCCCATGCCTCGGAACAGAACTTTCCGTCGAGCATGTGAAAGAAATTATCGCCGTCCACCATGATCTCCTGTCCCTCATGGAAAAACGGACAGGGGCCCGATTTCGGATCTGCCAGATACTTTTCCTGCAAATCCCCGTAACACTCCCGTTTCAGGACTGTAATCTTACATTTGTGTTTCATAACCGAATTGTTTTCAGTCTCGATTTATCTATCATAAAACGAATGAAATATCAAAACATGAACATCGAAATAGTACTTCGATGTGAGATAGGGACACGCCTTTTCTAGCATTCTTTAATCCGATGCCGCAAAGATAACGGATTCCGGATAAAATACCTTGATCGGGACATGTGTTGTAATATCAGAGAACCGGAATATTCCGGTTTTAAAAGATCTGTCATGTTATAACATAAATTATTTAAACAACCAGATCGGCACAAAATTGTTTCCCAAAAAGACAGAATAATAAAATAAATAGACTACATTCGCAGGACGGAACTTTTCAGCATTTCATTATAACATGAAAATACGATAAAATCCAATAGCCTTGTTATATAGAAATATTGCTTGAGAATTTTTCGATCGTCTTTTTATTCCAAAAAGACTTCACGCAAAAATAACTATTTCCTAATAAGTCCCAAAAAATAGCGGAGATTTTTTTATCGTCCGACTTTTTTGTTAGAAAATCCCCGCTTATTATTAATGATTGATAGCAAATCCAGCTATTTTGCTTGCGATTTCAATATCTATTCGACAAAAGGATTACAAGCTATTGCGGCATTTTTTCGTTCCGGAATGCTGTGTCGAAAGCCATGCTTTATCGCTGCACAGCGTATCGATACGTTTGGATAAATGCTCCATTTCAGAATCGAGTCTGGGACGGGTGACCGTAGCATAGATTTGTGTCGTACGGATATTGGTATGCCCCAGCAAACGGCTGATCGTCTCCATGGCAGCCCCTTGCGATAAAGTGATCGTCGTGGCGAAAGTATGGCGTGCGGTGTGGAATGATACCCGTTTGTCGATACCCGCAAGCAACATGATCTTATTCAGGCACTTGTTGCACCAACAGTTCGTCGGCAGTTCGAATATTTGTATCCGTGCGGAGACCGTCGCATAACGTGTCAGAATGGCTTCCGGCAATGCAAAAAGTCGGATGAGGACTATAGCCCCCGTCTTTCGGCGTTTGGTGCGAATCCATGTCCGGTTCGTTTCTTTCAGTACATTATCCGCCGTAAGGCCGCATATGTCGATATAGGACAGTCCCGTCAGGCAACTGAACAGAAAAGCATCCCGCACGATTTGCATGGTTCTGTTCCGGGGCTGGAATCGTATCAGCCGATTCAACTCTTCGATGGTGAGATAATTCCGAAACACACTTTCGCTTTTCAACCGGTAGCCGGCAAAGAGATCCTTGGCCATGTAGCCCCGGCTTCGGGCCAATGACAAAATATGCTTTAACGCAATCATATAGACCCATCCGGTATTGTTTTTCCGACACTGCTCCTGCAAAATGAAAGTGTGGAATCCCGGAACAAACTTTTCGTCGAGCTTCCGGAACGGCAAATCCCGGCATCCGTATCGGTGCATAATATAGGATTCGAGGTGTCGGCAAACGCACTGATATTTATACAGGGTGCTTTTGCTGCGGCTGATTCCGATCATCTGTTCGAATTCCTCGTTATGGCGTTTGAAAAATGCCACGACCATTTCTTGGTCGAAATTCAACCCGCGGTATGCCTCTTTGACCATTACCGGAGTAATGGCTCCGTGTTCGAACGAAAGCCGATTATAACATAGTTCGATCCGCAGCCGAATTCGTGTGAGTTGTTCGTTGATGCGCGTTGCAAGGGCGCTGCGCCCCATAACGCAGCTGAATGATACATTCCATAATTCAGGCTGCACGGAAAGTTGTGTAGCGAACTGCGTGCACTGCCCGTTGATTGTAATCCGCCCCATGATCGGAACATTCCCGTTTCGCAACGGAGCCGTTTTCTTGATGTAAAACAATACCTTGAATGTGTTTCTCATACCCATCATAACCTTTTACGACATTTCGATACAAATGAATAGATTGACCTTACGGTAACGATTAAGTAATGGTCAAAAACATGCTAATCCAGCCAAGTATCATGGCATTAAATGATTAGCACCATAATCAAGGTTATGACTTGGAAACGTGCGATTGGCGGTCACAAGTCTATTTGCATGCACTATGCACTTGGAATCAATGAAATAGGAGTTTTTATGTGCATAATCCCTCTTATTTCTTCCATTCGTTGATAATAAATTGTTTATCCGTTTTTCACCATTTAAATTCTTTTTGGAATAAAAAGAATTCAAAGACTGTTCCGATCGTTTCGGAATTCTTGTGCAAGGAAAAATACTATTAATTAAAACGCTTATGGTATGAAAAGCATCTACTCTGTTTTTCTGTTCGGCTGTGCCGTCTTGTTTGCAGCGTCGTGTTCATCGGGTGGTGGTGACGACACTCCTCCTTCCACGGGAAAGACAATTACGTTGTCTGCCGACAGAAGTTCGATTCTCGCCGACGGTCAGGATGCCGCTGTCTTGACTCTTATCGATAATGTCACCCATGAAGATATTACGTCGAAGGCCTCGTTCTATGCCGGCGAGCAGTTGTTGAACGGCACGTCGTTCACGACCGAGGTTCCGGGAACCTATACGCTCAAGGCCGTCTTCGGAGATATTACGTCCAATACGGTGGAAATCAAAGCCGTATCGGGTGACATCGATGCCGAAGGAATCACGCTTTCCGTATCGAAAGAGATGGTCTTCCCCGACGGAGGCGATTTCGCCGTGCTCACGCTGACGGACGCCGACGGTGCGGACGTTTCGGATCTAGGCGAGTTCTATGCCGACGGAAAGGCGCTCGAAGGACGACGCTTTTCGACTACGAGCGGTTCGGCGGTACCGATTACGATCTCGGCCACGATCGGTGGTCACGACGTGGAAAATACGGCGGAAATCATCGCTACGAGCAATATCAATTTCACCAGCCGGTTGTTGTTCGAAAACATTACCATGACAGGGTGCCAGTACTGTCCTTTCGTCAAGACGATCATCCGAGATGTCGAAAAAGACGATCCTGCACAAGTGATCTGCTATTGCATCCATAACAGTGTCAGCACCCTCTACCAATCGTCCCAGCTCTCCCAGACCACGCTGGATTATGCCAACGTCTATTGCGACTTCATGTTGCCCGGCGAGTCCGACCGCCGGAGGGCTGCGCCCAAGTCGTTCGTGAGCCGAAACAAAGAGAATCATTCGTATGATAGCAAATACATCCAACCCGACAATCTGCGCACTTTGGCTCGCCAGCAACCCAAGAACGTGGGTATCGCCATCGAAAGCGCATATACGGCTTCCGAAGTGACGGTACATGCCAGTATCGGCACCAAGCAGAGTTTTTCGGGTCGGGCCGTCGCGGTTCTCACGAAACGGATGTCTTGGGAAAGCGATTCCTACAAATATCGCGTGATGCTTGCCTATGCTCCTTCGGTCGAGGGACAGGAGCTCTCGTTCGAAGCCGGGAAAGCCGCCTCGTTCAATGTTACGTTCGACCTGACGAAGCTCGGTTCAGTCAATCCCGACGAATGCGAGATCATCGTTTTCGTACTGAATGCCGAGGGTATTTGCCAAAGCGTGCAATACGCCGGAGTCGGAGAGGCAAAAAGCTATTGATATGTTGCGGTATCCGGTATCCTCATTTCTTTCCGTCCTGCTGCTGTGCGCGGTACTGCCTGTCGTCGCACAACAGCAGGACGACAAACCCAAACGCGATTGGGGGAAACTCAGCGGCAGTGTCGAGTCGTCGTGGGGCGTCTACATGAAGGACAAAGTCCTGGGAATCGACGAGGTGGAACAAAGCTACGGCACCAATACTTATATCAATCTGAATTACGCCATCAAGGGCTTCCGCTTCGGCCTTCAGTACGACATCTATGAAAAGCCGATGTTGGGTTTCGATGCCAATCTCGAGGGCAACGGTCTGCGCGGCGGCTTCGCCGCATGGTCGAACTCCCGGTGGGATATTACGCTGGGAACATTCTACGACCAGTTCGGCAGCGGCCTCATCTTCCGCGCTTACGAGGAGCGCGAAATGGGCATCAACACCTCGCTGGCAGGAGCCAATATCCATTGGCAACCTACGGACTGGCTCTCGACCAAAATATTGGCCGGCATGCCGCGCCGGTTCATGACCTTTGCCGACAGCTGGGTCTACGGCGTCGATGTCGAACTCGCGTTGCTTCAGGCACTGGTGCCGTCGAGCGATGCTGCGTTGCAGATCGGGGGTTCGTGGGTGCTGCGCGACGACCGCAGCGACAACCGCAAAACGGATGCTCCGGCTGCCGTCAGTGCGTTCAGCGGACGTCTGGACTTCACCAAAGGGGCCTTTTCGCTCGGCGGCGAATGGGTGAGCAAGGGCGAATCGATGCGCCTTGACCCCGAGGCGGGGATCGTCGACACGGGTACGGGACGCGCCCTGCTGCTCAATGCCGGTCTCGACCTGCCGGGCTTCGGCATCTCCGCGACATGGCGCTCTATCGAGAATATGTCGTGGCGTCAGGACGACTCCTCGGATCCGTCCATGAACCTGAACTACATTCCGGCGCTCACCAAGCAGCACAAATACGCCCTCTGTTCGCTCTTTCCCCACGAGGTTCACGATTTCGGCGGCGAGACGGGCGGCCAGATCGACGTATTCGGAGAAATTCCCGTCGGCGGCAGCCCGCGGCGGCCTCTGCGTTTCGCCGTCAACGCCTCGATGTACCGCAACATGGAGCGCAACGGCGACACCTACCGGTTCATGGGTTTCGGCGGAGATCTCCTTTTCGCCGAAGCGGGACTCGAACTGGAAAAGAAGTGGGGCCCGGACTGGAAAACGATCGTCGCAGGGACGTGGCAGCGACACCCCGAGACCAGCCGTTACGGATTCGGCACGATGGAGATGAACACGCAGATCGTCGTCGGAGATGTCCTTTGGCAGATGACGCCCAAGACTTCGCTGCGCGTGGAGCTGCAGCACGCCTGGAGCGATTCGAAAGACGACCAGCGCTGGGCAATGGGTCTCGTGGAGCTGGGATTCGCCCCCTCGTGGATGGTCTACATAAGCGACATGTGCAACTACAAGAGCTACGGCGACAACATCCATTACTACGATGCCGGCGTAAGCTATGCCCGCAAGTTCCTGCGGGCGCAGCTTTCCTACGGCCGCCACCGTGCCGGTGAAACCTGCTCGGGCGGCATCTGTCGCTACGTTCCCGAATACACGGGATTCAACATCGAGGTATCCATCATTCTCTAAATATTGATACCCATTTTTATTAACTAAAAAACAATCGCTATGAAGAGTATCTTTACCCCAACTTGGCGATGGCTCGCGGCCGTCGCACTGATAGCCGGACTGGGCGCATGTTCGTCGGACGATACCGAGCCGTCGCTTGCAGTCAAGGCTCCCGACGGCGGCCTGACGTTCGGCACTTTTTCGCTGACGCCGCAGACGATCACCGTCGATGCGAGTACGGACTGGACTTTCGAAGTGTCCCCCGAAGGCATTTTCGAGGTGACGCGCTCCGATGACAATAAAACGTTGTCGGTAAGTCCCGTGGCTCCCAACTACGACAATACCGAGGCCACGGCTACGGTGGCCGTGAAGGCCGGTTCTCAGACGGCCTACATCGCGCTCAAACAGTCCGCCAACGCCGCCACGTTCCTGCGGCTCAACGATGCGGAACTGACCGGCGACCATCCGATTCTGATCGTGGAAACCGGCGTGAGCGACGACGAGGGCACCTACGAAATTCCGCTCCTGACCAACCACACGATCTCGATCCGTAAATCGACGGATCAGACCCTGCCCGCGACCGATGCGCAACAGGCGGCATCGACCCGTACGAATGCGATCGAGGGCGTCGACTGGCTGACCTACGATCTGAATCAGGAGATCACCGAGGAGGGACCCGTGACGACGCTCGTGCTCCGTTACAATTATTATGACAACCAATCCGAACAGCGCCATGTCAACATCGACATCGTCGCCAACGCTTCCGGCGAGGGCAACTCCACCGCAACGGTAAGTCTGAGCGTCGTCCAGATGGCCGACACCCCGACGATCATCATCAATCCTACGGACGGATTGCAATACGATTTCGATCCTGCACAGCCCCAGACGGTTTCGGTAGCCGCCAATGTGGATTATAGCATCGCGATTTACCCGGAAACGAGCAGAGAGTGGATTACGGTCGACACCGAGAACGTCGAAACCTCGGCCAACGGCAAGGTGAAGACCTACAAGGTGACCGTAGCCCCCAACTACGACACGCGTTCCCGCGCGGGCGGCTTCTATGCGATCCAACAGAACGCTTCGGGCGAACCGCTTCGAGCGAATGTGCAGATCACTCAGGCCGCCGCTCCGAACGCACAGGTTTCCATCGCGCAGAAGAACATTATTTTCGCAGCTGAGGACAAGGAGAAACTCGTGGAGGTCACCTCTACCTTCGGTGCCTCCACCGAGTGCGAGGTAGTCGGTGAGGACGGCCAGCCCGTAGATTGGATGACGGCCGAATACAACGCCGACGCACAGTTCGTGACGCTCAAACCCGTGGGCGCACTTCCGTCCCAGAACCGTACGGCCACGCTGAAGGTTTCTTGCGGCGCAGGCGACAATACCGCCACGGCTACGGCTACCGTCACCCAACTGGGTACGGAACCGACGCTGGTACTCGATCCCGCAAACCTCGGAATCGACCAGAACGGTACGGCACAGGTAGTGACGGTGCTGACCAACCAGGATTCGTGGTCGATCGAGCAGAGCACGGTTCCCTCGTGGGCTACCGTAACGACCGATGCTGTGAAGAATACCATCACCGTATCGGCACAGCCCTTCGACGAGACGGGTTCGCGGGACTTTAAGCTGACGGTCAAGGCCGGCGATCTGACGGCAGAGCTGACGGTCGTTCAGGCTCTCACCTACAAAGTGGGTGACATCTACATGAAGGACGGCAAGGCTCTGGGCGTCGTCTACGCGGTGAGCGATGGTGGTATGCACGGTAAGGTGTTCAGCTTCAAGGTCTATAACAAAACCGATAAGGTCATAAAGACCTACAAGTCGGCCGCATTCAACCCCGCTCCCACCAGCACGACCGACGGTCTGGCCAACCAGCAGGCCATTCGCAGCAACACTGATTGGGAAACGATCTGCACTGCCGAGAAGTATATCTACGACATCTCGACAGAGGACGGCGTGAACTGGTATATCCCCGCCATCGAGGAGTTGAAAGAGCTCATGAGTTACATGTGCGGCGGCTATCCGTTCGTCACCGACGACGAATTCGCCAACTCGATCTGGTGGTACTTCTGGCGTGAGAGTTCGACGGGCATAGGCTTCGAAGAGGGCGAGAAAACATGGACGAAGAACCCCAACCCCGCTGTGGACGAGGCGACCGTTACGGCCCAACAGCAGAAGATCCGCGACCTCTATAAGCAGTACACTGACGACAAGTACTATTGCATGTTCTTCCTCTCCCAATATGCGATGGTTGAAGGTGTGGGCGAGACTGAAGAGATCATTCAGGGCGACGAGCGTGAAAATTGTCAATGGAACGATGATTTCCCGCCGGTTCTTCTCTCCCATGGCGACGACTTCGGCACCACATGGTACTCGTCCACCTTCACGAGCGACGGACGAGAGACAACAATGCTTCAATCCTACATCAACAGTGTCTCTATCGTAGACACATGGTCGCTCAGCAGCGACTGGGAGGATGAGTGGTATTACTCGGCCTTCGGCAGCATCCATCCGATCATGCAATTCTAAATGACTCTCAATCCCTTGTTCAGGTACGGTCTCGTGCCTGAACAAGGGATTTTTCTAACTCAAATTTATTTAATAGTAAGGTATAACTTTTATATGAACACGGCATTTTTTTGCCAGAATAACGGGAAGATCTGCAAAGGATTTTTCCTGTTGTGTCTGCTGGTCGGCCTGTGCGCTGCTCCCTTCGCGGCGAAGGCCCAGCAAAGCAAACCGCGTGTAACAGTTACGGGAACCGTCACCGATACGGGCGGGCTGCCCGTTCCGGGCGCCTCGGTCGTCCTTCATGGAACCACGATCGGCATCTCGACCGATGCGAACGGAAAATTCAGGCTCGAATTCGAAGAACGTCCCAACATCATCATCGACGTGTCGTTCATCGGCATGAAGAAACAGGAAATCCCCGTCAAACTTCGCGGCGGCAAAGCTGACATCAAGGTCATTCTCGAAAGCGACACCAACATCGAAGAGGTCGTCGTGACGGGTATCTTCACCCGGAAAAAGGAAGGATATACGGGTTCCGTATCGACGATCAAAGGCGAGGACATCAAGAAATACTCCACGACGAATATCGCCAAGGCGATCAGTGCCGTGGAACCGAGTTTCCGTATCATGGACAATTTCGAGATGGGTTCGAACCCCAATGCGCTGCCCGACATGCGCATGCGCGGCACGTCGACGCTTCCCGGAGGCGCCGCCTCGGGCGACGGGCTGATCTCGTTGCAGGGCGAGTACGACACCTATCCCAACCAGCCGCTGCTGCTTTTGGACGGCTTCGAGATCGACGTGCAGACGATGGCCGACCTCGATCCCGACCGCGTGGCATCTATCACCATTCTGAAGGACGCCTCGGCAACGGCGATCTATGGCTCGAAAGCCTCGAACGGCGTCATCGTGATCGAAACGCTGGCCCCGAAGCCCGGTACGATCAATGTCACATACAGCGGCAACGTGCGCGTCGAAATGCCCGATCTCTCGTCGTACAATCTGATGAACTCCGCGGAGAAGATCTATGTGGAAAAACTCGCAGGGCTCTATGCCGAGAACGACCTCGACGCCCAGCGCGACTATCAGTCGCGTCTGCGCGAGGTGAAACGGGGTGTGGATACCTACTGGCTTTCGAAGCCGTTGCGTACTTCGGTGCAGCATCGTCACGCACTGACGCTCGAAGGCGGCTCGAACGAACTGCGCTACAAGCTCTATGCGGGTCTGAACGAAACGCCCGGCGTAATGAAAGGCTCGAAGCGCAGCACGCAGACCGTATCGCTCGATCTGAGTTACCGGTTCAAAAAATTCCTGCTCAAGAACAGCGTCACGGCCGACAATGCCGTAGGTACCGAGAGCCCCTACGGTTCATTCAGCGATTATGCTTCGCTGAATCCCTACCTGCGGCCTTACGACGAAAACGGCAACATCAACAAGATCATGCAAACATGGAACATGTCCTACAGCGGTGGTGCCGGAAACCGATATGAAGTGGCCAATCCGCTCTACAATACGACATTTCATAGTCTCGATCGCGATACGGACTTTACCGTGCGCAACCTTTTCAAACTCGAATACCGTCCCTCGGAGGCGTGGATTCTTCAGGGGAACGTTTCCATCAGCAAAAACACGGGCAAAGCCGAGGTTTTCCGTCCGGGCTATCACACGGCTTTCAACAACGTGACCGACCCGTCGCTCAAAGGCGACTTCACGCGCACGCAGTCCGAAGCGTTCAACTATGCCGTGGATTTCACGGTGATGTACAACAAGGCGATCCGCAATACGCATTTCATCACGGCGAATCTCCGCTATTCGGTCGACCAGACCCGGAATGAAGCCTACGGGGCCAAAGTCACCGGATTCCCCAACGATGCCATGGACCACATCCTTTTCGGTCAGAAATACAGCGAGAACATGTCCGGCTCGGAGAACACGTCGCGCAGTATCGGCGGTGTGCTGGCCGTAGGTTACTCCTACAAATACCGTTATTCGTTCGACGCCAATATCCGCGTCGACGGTTCGTCGCAGTTCGGCAAGGACAACCGGTTCGCGCCTTTCTGGTCGGCGGGCGTCAAATGGAATATCATGAACGAGGAGTTCATGAAAGGTCAGAAAACCTGGCTCGACGATCTGGTGCTTTCGGTCACTTACGGCATTACTGGTACGCAAGGTTTCGCTCCGTACCAGTCGCGGCATGTATATTCCTATTCGAACCTGATGCGTTACTACCTCTCGTCCGACGCCACGGGCGTCGAGCTGGTAGCCTTGGGCAACGACCACCTGAAATGGCAGCAGACCGCGACGTGGAACACGCGCCTCGAAGCTTCGTTGTTCAAAGGCCGGCTGACCGCACGCGCCGAGTACTATATCAAAAACACGAAAAACTCCGTGACGCAGATCACGCTGGCTCCGTCGCTGGGCTTCTCCTCGTTCCCGGAGAACATGGGCACGCTCGAAAACCGGGGTGTCGAACTGAACCTTGCGGTGATTCCCTACCGCAACGATGCTGCACAATCCTATTGGGTCGTCTCGGTCAACGGTTCGCATAATACGAACAAACTGACGAAAATCTCCGATGCGCTGCGCCGTCAGAACGAACTGAATGCCTCGGCGGAGTCGATCTCTCCGTTGCCGCGCTACGTCGAAGGCATGTCCACGACAGCGATCTGGGCCGTAAAATCATTGGGTATCGACCCTGCGACAGGCGATGAGATATTGCTTAAACGCAACGGAGCCATCACCTCCGAATACGATGTCGTCGATGCCGTGGTATGCGGCGACACGGAACCTAAATGGCAGGGAACGATCAACACGGCTTTCCAGTACAAAGGTTTCGGCGCTAATCTCTCGTTCACCTACCGTTTCGGCGGCCAGATGTATAACGAAACGCTCGTGTCGAAGGTCGAGAACGCCGATTTGCGTTACAATGCCGATCGCCGCGTACTGACCGAACGTTGGCAGAAACCCGGCGACCGTGCGCAGTACAAACGCCTGACGAACTCCGCGGACGGAGCCAATACACAGCAGACATCACGCTTCGTGATGGATGAAAACACGCTTCAGATGGGTTCGCTGTCGCTGACCTACCGTATGGACAGTAACAATGCTCCCTGGCTCAAGAAACTCCGTATTTCGTCTATGAAGTGGGGCTTTACCATGGAGGATGTCTTCTACGCTTCGACCATTAAACGTGAGCGCGGTACGATCTATCCTTTCTCGCGCCAGTTCGCTCTTTCGCTCAATCTCGTCTTCTGACAAATACCGTATGAAAAAGATATTTTACCGCACCATATTGTTTCTGGGGCTTGCAGGCACACTTTCTTCCTGCGGAGAGTGGCTCGATGTGCAGCCCAAAACCTCAATCGAGCAGGACGACCTCTTCTCCCAGGAATACGGCTTCAAGGACGCATTGACGGGTTTCTATATCAAAATGGGGGAAACGGGTCTTTATGCCCAGAATCTCACCTACGGCTACCTCGATTTGCTGGCCGGCCTTTACACCAGAGCCTCGATTCTGGGGATTTACGACATGTCGACGCTCTATGCTTTCGACGGCGCCTACCAAAGCACCGTGAACCAGATCTACGCCGAGATGTACAACATCATCGCCAACATCAACAACTTCCTCCACTTCATCGATGTCAAGCGCGATGTCATCACGACCCCTGACTATTATGAAACGATGAAGGGCGAAGCGCTGGGGTTGAGAGCGTTTCTCCATTTCGACCTGTTGCGCATGTTCGGACCCGTCTATGCCGTACATCCCGAAAGCAAAGCCGTTCCTTACCGCACGCAGTTCAACCATGAAGCCACTCCGATTCTTTCGGCGCGTGAGGTGCTCGATCTCTGCATCGCCGACCTGCTCGAGGCCGAAGAGCTGCTCGAAGAGCACGACAGCCAGATTTTCAACTACGACGATACGGCCGATCCGTTCACCGAGATGCGGCAGATGCGCATGAACATCTGGGCCGTGAAAGCAATGCTCGCCCGCACATATCTCTACAAGGGAGATGCCGGCAGCAAGGAACTGGCGCTCGACTACGCTTTGCAGGTTATCGAAAGCGGCAAGTTCACATTGGCCGACCGAAGCATGATCGGAGCCTACCCGAACATGCCTTCGGAGCATATTTTCGCGCTCTCGATCTTCGATTATTATTCCATCGTCGACCCGATCTTCGTCGACCCGGATGTTTCGACCATCCTTTCCGCAACGAAAACCCAGGTCGAGACATGGTACGAAGGGAGCGTCGACAGTCGCCGTCAGGTCATGGCTCCGAGGCTCGATCAGGGAGGACAGGATATGGTGGTGCTGACGAAATACGATCAAGGCAAATACAGTTCCGCACGCGACAACTATTCCGGTTACGATGCGCAGCCGCTGATCCGGCTGTCGGAAATGTACTATATCGCCGCCGAGTGCGAATCCGATCCGGAAACTGCCGCCGACTATTTGGACGAGGTGATCTCCCTGCGCACGGGAAGGTACGATGTGACACTGACTCAAGGATTCGACCAGCGGGATACCCGTCAGATCTACGGCATCACTACCGGTCAGACCGTACGCACGAACGAATTGATGAAAGAGTATCTCAAAGAGTTCTACGGCGAAGGACAACTCTTCTATTTCTACAAGCGCCATAATTTTACAACATTCTCGAACTGTCCACTGACCAACACCGACATGACATCGCATTATCAGATGCCGCTGCCGGACGATGAATACACATTCGGAAACAATAACTAAACGACCATGAACAAAACGATCATAACGGCACTGTGTATCGGCACGATCCTCATCTCCGGTTGCAAGGAAAACGACATCGCATACTACGGTGAAGAATCCCGTCTGGAGTTCTCGACCTACATTTCGTGCGCGTTCAACGACCAAAATTATTTCGATGCCTTCATTGCGGACGAGAAGATTACAAACGTCGATTTTCCGGTCAAGGTCAACCTCATCGGGCAGCTGTTGACCGGGGAGCGTACTTTTTGCCTGCAATGGAGCCAGGACGAAAAAACGGATTACGACATAGCGATTGCATTGGAGAATCCCTATACGTTTCCTGTGAGTACAGAAACGACGTCAGCAAAAATTAGTGTCGCATGTCCTGACAGAAATTGCATCTCGACGGCCAAATCTCCGCGCCAAGGGCGTGCTTCGATAACTTTCGATGCGGAAAATTCCGCACACCAGTTCGGTCTGGGCCGTGAGGAGAACCTCACGGGGGAGGTTCATGCGACCCTAAGTATCCAGCCCTCGACATGGAGCAACGAATGGTGGGGTTCGTACAGCAATTCGAAATACATCCTGATGATGGAGTGTTTCAAGACCACGCACGACGCCATTGCGAAAACACAGGCAAACCAAGTCAAAATCAGGACCTATTATACACAGTACAAGCGAGAACACGGCCCGCTCTACGGCGATGATGACGAGAGCAGTACCGAAATTTCATTCCCGCTGAACAGTTAATGTGAGAAGACATGAAACAGTTATTTAAATTTTTGTGTGTCACGAGTTCATTGTGGTTAGCGTCCTGTTACGAAGACAAAAGCAACTACGACTACCACGAGATCAACGACATCGAGATCGTAAGTTCCTCGTATGTATATACCACGCCTCCGGAAGGTATGACGCGCGAGATCTTGATCGAGCCGACCATCACACAGACGATGACCTCCGGGAGTGAAAATCTCGCTTACGAGTGGAAACGCCGTGTAGACGGTCTCTCCTGGAGTGTCGTGGGACACGAGGCGACCTACAGACTGGTCGTCACATCGAATGATACGCAGGATATCTACCTGCGCTTTGCTGTGACGGATACCGATCAGGACATCATCACCTACGAAGAGATCGTCGTACGGCCGATATTCGCATTCAATCAATGCTGGTTCGTCTTGCAGAACGAGAACGATCAAGCCGTATTGGGAAGCGTCGATGGCGAAGGTGCCGTCCGTGTCGTCACGCACGATATCTATAAGCAGGAAACCGGACGATCGTTCTCGGGAAAGCCGACCGGACTGGAGCTCCATCCGTTCATGCGACTGAACGATTTCCTTACAGATCCGGGCACTCCGACCTATGCGGTCTTACTCGGGGTATTCACGGACACAGAGCCCTACATACTCAACGGCTCGACGCTTGAGAATTTCAAGTGGAACTACCAGCGTCTGCTCTATGAAAAACGGATCAAAGGAGATGCGACTTTCGCCCCTTGGTCGATGATCGGCTGTCGGAACAATCTTTCTATCGTCGATGATGGAAAACTGTGGATGGCGTTCTGCGATTCGTTCGGCCTCTGCTATACGGCCAAACTCGATCCTGCGCTGGGCGGCGAATTCGATTATCAGGCAGCATTACTGGGATACGGGGTCTTAACATTAGGCCCCTCGAATGTCATCTACGATAGCAGGGGCAACCGTTTCCTCTTTCACCAAATGACCGATGCTTTCTCGATGGGAATTCACGACCGTCAAGCCATCGCCAACGGCAACGGAGATCGGGACAACCTCTATACGGAAGACCGGTATAATGCCGGTGGAACGCTCGTATCGCTGGCCACCATGTCGGAAGAGGCCAAAGTAAGCTCCGCATTCGACCCGGATCATCTGCCGGGCGATATCCGAATGGATTATATGGGGCTGATGAACAGTCAGCTCACCTACAACGCGACGCTGGCCGTGGGGCACAACTCCTCGAACGAGCTCCACGTTTACGAGTTCAATCAGGACGTACTATCGGGTTCCATGAGCGATCTTCCTTTCTGCAATGCTTACTGGAACATCCGGGCCGAGGGCGATGTCTCCGCCCTCCAAGCAGGAGAGCTGCCCGTGGCGAGCTCTCTCTTCTTCAACCGGATATTTTTCTATGCCGCCGGCAACAAGGTATATCGCGTGGATATGTCATTCTCGGAGCAGATACCGACCGTGTCGCTGGTCTATGAATATCCCGATGCCGATTCGAAAATCACCCATATGAAATTCAAATCCGATTGCTATGACATCATAGAAAACGGCACTAACAAGGAGATTCAACGTCACTTGGGCCTTATCGTCGAGGATGCCGGGGGAAATGCCTGCCTGGTGGAGCTTCTTCTGACCGTCGCCGGAGAGATCGAACGCGACAGACAGACGGATCAACCCATCGTCTATACGTTCGACGGGGATTTCAAGCATGTCGTGGATTTCACCTTCTCGTTCCGTGAAACGATTTGAGGTCATACTTTTTGCCGCGGTTTTGCTGCTGTCGCTGAAAGAAACGGCGACAGCGGCAGAGTCCGGGGTGAATCTGTCCGGGGTGCCGAACGGGATGATCTCGGTGCATACGGACGGGGACCGGATTCTGTGGACTCTGCCCGATACACTCTCCGGCCGTGAAATGGGCCTTTTCGTCACGCTGCTGGATGCTCCCCTGCAAACCGACCGGGAGAACAAATACGGCTATCGGGGCGACCGCTACGGTCCGATGATCCTGCGGTTCGTCCGCAGCGGGCAGGACGTGCATCTGGAGAGCGCCGTCGGGCATCGGTTGGCGGACGATGACGCGGATTTTGCGTCTTTGCACAACGAACGGGAGGGTTGGAGCATCGTGCGGGATTTTCCCGTCGTCGGAAACGAAGCCGAACGCGGCCGCTTTACGATCGACGTCACGGAATGGCTCGGTGACAGCCGGTTCTTCGGACTGGATCCCGTTTCATTCCTGTTTCGGCTGGTCGGCGTCGAGAGCCGTTCGTGTCTGTCCGAAATCCGAACGCTGAAGGATCAAGTGATCGTCCGTTCGGAAATTACCTGTATGCCGTCGCCGTTTCCCATTCCGGGAGCGCGACGCGACACTACGCGCTGGAAAGTCGGTACAACGCTGGCTCTGTTGCCTGTCGAGCCCCGGCGTCCCCGCTACGACGACCCGCACGTCGGATTTTATTCCATTCCCGCAGTCCGTGCCGATTCCGGGGGAACGACGGCGCTTCCGGCCCGGGTTATCAAACGCTGGCGGCTGGAGGTCGCACCCGAAGATTCGGCCCGTTATCTGCGCGGCGAGGCCGTCGAGCCTGTCCGGCCGATCCGATTCCGTCTCGATACGGCGTTCCCCGAACGCTGGAAGGTCCCGATGATCCGCGCCGTACATAACTGGCTGCCTGTTTTCGAAGCGTGCGGATTCCGCAACGCCCTCGAAATCCGCGATGCGGAAAACGATCCCGACTGTACGCTCGACAATGTCCGTTACACATGGATTTGCTACAAGGAATCCCCGATGGAAAACGCCTACGGAAGTCCGCTTGCGGACTTGCGAAGCGGAGAGATCGTAAGCGCCCACATTTCCGTATTCAGTTCGGTTTTCAACCTGTTGCAGGAATGGTATATATCCCAGACAGGAAATACGAACCCCATTCCCGACGACATGACGGAGGCGCTGTTCGAAACGGTACTGACCCACGAAATCGGACATGTGCTGGGATTGGAACACAATTATTACGGCAGTTCGCTCTACGACACGGCGCAACTGCGCGATGCGGAATCGATGCGGTGTACGGGAGCCGGCACGTCGATCATGGACTATATGCGTCTGAACTATGCGGCGCAACCCGAAGACGGATTCGCACCGGCCGACCTCGTGCCGCATATCGGTGCTTACGATTATGCCGCCATCGACTGGGCCTACCATGAGTATCCCGGACTGGATTTCCGGACGGAATGCGACTCGGTCTTCCGGAAGGCCCGGGCAATGGCCTCCCGCCGGGAAACCCGGTTCATGACGCTTTCGAACGTCGATCCCCAGGCTCAGCGCGAAGACATCGGCCGCGAACCGCTGGAAAGCGCCCTTTTGGGAATGAATCACCTGAAAAGAGTATGTGAAAGAATTGCGGCACCGAACGCCGCCGGCACGGATACGGAGCAGTTGCAACGGGCCGTTGCCACGCAACTGGGATATTATACGGAACATGCCATGACCTATGTCGGGGGAATCTGCCATGACTTCGACGGTTCCATGCCGTCTGTCCGGGCGATCGGGGCGGACGAACAGCGCCGGGCGCTGGAGTTCCTGCGATGCTACGTCGTGGAGCCTCCCGCATGGCTCGCGGATGCGCTTCTCCGCCGAAACGGAACCCGGATTGCCGAACGGATGACGGAACGGCTCCCGTTCGTCCATGCGGCCGAATTGCGCGGCGGAAGCGATTATTCCGTAGAAGCGTATCTTGACGACATGCAGCGGATTTTCCTCGGCGATACGACAGATTCTTGTCCTTCGCCGGAGCGTCGGAAGCTGATCGACAGCTACACCGGGGCGCTCGTGCGGCGGATGCACGACGACGAACCGGGAACGGTCGGTATCCGGATCGCCGTTCGCTTGCGGCTCGAAGCGCTCTATCATGCCGTTGCGGAATACGACGACGAATACTGGGTCCGCTGGCGGGAACGGATGAACGAAACGCTCGGAATCAAAAACGGAACAAAATGAAAAGATCCATTCCAACAGGATACATGGGGGTTTTGACTGCACTGTTGCCCGTTTTCTTTGCATGCACAGCCGTGCGGGCAGCTGCGGAAGCAGACACCCGATGTGTCCGGCAGACGGTACACGGAGATTCATTGGTGTTACGCGCCGAAGGCCGGCTCCCGGTTTACGAATGCAACGGCCGGATCTATCTGGAACTGCCCCGAGAGGGTGTCGAGGTTACGGCGCAGATCGACCGCGGACAGGGGATTCGAAACCGCGCATTGCCGGTGGATTCGACTCTCTCGTGTTTTACCGAACCGGACAAAATGCGGACGATACATGCCGGAACATCCGACCGTCCGCTGGTCGATATTACCGACCCTCTGCTCTCTGTTGACGGCTGGGCAAACCCTGCGGGTGAAGTAGGGACTCCCGATACCGGACGGAACGAGCTGCTCGGCGTCGAACCTTTCGGGGAAGGAGTGTTGTTCCGGCTTCGCAACCGTTACAAATATACGAACGGCGAAACCATGGTGACGATGGCATTGCCGTCGGGGGTGCAGCCGGTGGAATTCTCCGTGGCCCTGACCTTGCGCGGCAAAGTTCGCCCCCGAATACTGATTGCGGGTTCGACACTTCCCGAAACGTATGCCCGGCTGCTGAATCTCGCCGTGAAACGCTACAACCGGGCGCATCGCAAGAATCGCGTCCGTCTGGCGCAAGGCAAGGAAATCGTGGATGCCCGTCACCCTTACGCCGCCTCCTACGATCTCTGCGACAAATTGCTGCGGACAGAGATTTCCGGCAGCGAAAACGGCGGGAAAACATCGTTTGCGCGCATCGGGTTCGGAGCATGCGACGACGCACAGGACGTGTTGCGGCATGCGCTGCGTACGGCCACCTCGGCATCCGGGCTGTGGGAGCTTCTGTCCGACGAAATCGGATGCCGGGAAGCATACCTCGGCGAACGGCTCGACCGGACTTTGCAGGAGATATTCGACGGAGTGCGGCAACCGGATCCGGCCGTCGGTTCCGGAGTGCAGATCACGACCGCCATGCAGGAAGCCGATCGGCAAATGGCTCTTTGGGCGGAGTTCGTGCAGCAGGGCGCCACCAAGGAGAGACGGGAAAAGCTGGCCCGAACCAGCCCCCTGATCTACTCGCTCGCAGAGGAATATTACGCGGAGATTCTGGACAGAGCGGTCGGCGTATCCGGGAAACGGGAGGTCTTGCAATGGATCGCCGCCAACCTGACCGCCGACGCTTCAGGACGCTTCGATACCGGTTATCCGCAACGGACACAAGTCGCAACGGCGGAAAGCCATGTCCGGAAGATCTGGCGCAGGCTCTTCGAAACCGTACCGCCCGCAGCATTTACCGCCGTGACGGAAACATTCGCAGGCATGACGGAGGCGCACTCGGCATCCGAGGCGGCGTTTGCAGTACAGGATGCCTGCGTCCATGCACTGAACGGAATTATAGGGGAGCGGCCCGAATTCGCGGAATTCGCCGCGGCACTCGCCGATTTCTATGTCCGGGAAACGGAGAGTCCCGATTTGCGGAGAAAGACATTCGCGAAACTCCAAATACAACGACTGAACGAAATACGAAACCGATAAAACCAAAAACAATTCGACCGATTATGAAAAAATTGCTTCTTGTCTGCGCAGCCTTGCTGTTCGCCGGTCAGACTTTTAGTCAGAACATTCCCGAAAATACCGTACTCAAGCGCCTCGACGGTTCCGAAGTGAAGATGAAAGACGTACTGAAGGACGACGTGGTGATCATCTCTTTCTGGGCCACATGGTGCAAGCCGTGCCATGCCGAGCTGGACGCCTTGTACGACATCGAAGAGATGTGGCGCGACAAAGTGCGTATCGTCGCCATATCGACCGACGATGCCCGCACCACGGCCAAGGTACGCTCGTTGGTAACGGGGAAACGCTGGCCTTACGAGGTGCTGCTCGACACGAACAAAACGCTGTTCAAGGCCCTCAATCTGGCGTCCATTCCTTTCGTGATGATCGTCAAAAACGGCGAAACGCTCTATTCCCATACGGGATATACGCCCGGCAACGAACGGCTCGTCGTTCAGAAAGCGCTGGAGTACATCAAATAACCGGCTCACCGAAAGAAAATCCGAACACTTGTTTATCCAAACCGACTGCTGTCATGAAAAGGAATCTCTTGTTTTTCTGCCTGCTTCTGACGATATTGCCGGTCTCGGCCCGGCAGAACCGGCCCCAGCCCGACTTTACGAATCCGGAAACCCGAATCCCCGTCGATCCGGATGTCCGCACGGGACGGCTGGATAACGGGCTGACCTATTATATCCGCCATAACGAAAATCCCAAAGGACAAGCCGATTTCTACATCATACACAATGTCGGAGCCATTCAGGAAAACGACTTCCAGCAGGGGCTGGCGCATTTTCTGGAGCATATGGCTTTCAACGGCACGAAGAACCTTCCCGACAAGACGCTCATCGAGTATCTGGAGAAAATCGGCGTGAAGTTCGGTGCCAACCTCAATGCGGCGACGAGCTGGGATCAGACGGTCTATAACATCGCCGAAGTGCCCACATCCCGTGAAGGAATCATCGATTCGTGCCTTCTGATCCTGCACGACTGGTCGCATTTCATCGCATTGGAGTCCGAGGAGATCGATTCCGAACGGGGCGTCATCATGGAGGAGCTGCGCTCGCGCGACGGTGCCGCATGGCGTTCGTCGCTCGAAATGCTCAAGGCCGTCGGACGCGGAACCCGCTACGAGCACCGCAATCTGATCGGCTACCTCGATTTTCTCGGGAGTTTCGATCATCAGGCCTTACGGGATTTCTATCATACATGGTATCGTCCCGATTATCAGGCTGTAGTGGTCGTCGGAGATCTGGACACGGACATCGTGGAAGCCAAAATCCGCAAGCTGATGAGCGACATTCCGGGACCGGCGGCCGACGCTCCGAAAAAGGATGTCATCGTCGTTCCCGACAACGAAGAGCCGATCATCAGTATTTTCACCGACAGGGAGATGCAAGGGTCCCGCATCCAATTATTCATCAAGCATCCGAGACTCCCCAGAGAGCAGAATGAACGCGTAAAAGCCGAAATGAAGTCGATTATCGAATATTATGTCACTGCAATGGAGAATGCCCGTCTGCAGGAAATAGCCATGCACCCCGCCGCACCGTTTCTGGCAGCCGACGTGGGCACCGGCGGCATCGGGCTCATCCCGACGCTCGATGCCGTGGCGTTCAGCGCAGCGACCCGTGACGGGGAACTGGCCGGAGGGTTCGAAGCGCTACTCACCGAAATGGAACGGATGCGCCGCTACGGGTTTACACAGGGTGAATTCGAGCGTGCGAAACAGGAACTCATGCGCTCCTGTGAGCGCAGGTACGCCACCCGCGGGGAGCGCTACAACTCGGAATTCGTCCAGGCTTGTCTGGCACACTATCAGCATAACCGCATGATGCCCGATGCCGAAACGGAATGGAAAATGGACAGCACGTTGTTGCAGCACATCGACCTGAAAGCGGTCAACGAATACGCAGCGCGTTGCATTACGCCCGCTAATCAGGTGATCGTCGTGGCTGCGCCCGAAAAGGGGGGTGTTCCCGTCCCGACTGCCGGGGAACTGCTTGCGATTCGCAACCGGGTCGCCGAGGCTGAAATCGCTCCGTTCGAGGATACGGCGATCGACCGGCCGTTGATCCCCGAAGGAACCGACCTGAAAGGCGCACCCGTTCGGAAGAGCTCGTTCGACAAGACATACGGCACGACGGAATGGACGCTTGCCAACGGAGCCCGCATCGTCGCGAAGCCCACGACGTTCAAGACCGATGAGATTCAGATGGCAGTGGTGTCCGACGGCGGCCTCTCCCTGCTCTCCGACGAAGAGTATTGGACCGGGCAGCTGCTCGAATCCGTCGTTTCATTCTCCGGAGCAGGCGACTTTTCGGCTACGGAACTGCAGAAAGTTCTCACCGGGAAAGTCGCCTCGGTGGGCGTTTCCATCGGCGATTATTCGAACGGCGTGGGCGGCTTCTGCTCGCCGCAGGATTTGGAAACGATGCTGCAACTCGTCTATCTGAATTTCACGCAGCCGCGTTTCGACGAGGAGGATTTCGATACCCTGATGTCGATGCTGCGAACCCGTCTGGAAAATGCACAGTCCGACCCCGGATCCGAATACCAAAAACGCATGCTGAAGCTTGTTTACGGCAATCATCCCCGGCGGCAGACGCTCTCGCCCGAGGTTCTCGAAAAGGTGAGCTTCGCGGCGCTCCCGGCCTCTTACCATAAGCTTTATCCGGGAGCCCGCGGGTTCACCTTCATTTTCGTCGGCAATATCGACCTCGCGGTGTTGCGCCCATTGGCCGAGAAATATATCGGATCGATTCCCGATCAGAAAAAGGCGTTGAAATATGCCGACGACAAAGTCCGTCCCGTGTCGGGCATGCACACGGAAGAGTTCGGGATGCCCATGCAGCAGCCGAAAGTCTCCGTAGCCTGTCGCTTCTCCGGCAAGATTGCCAATACGCTCGAAAACCGGCTGACCTTATCGTTTCTTTCGCAGGCACTCACCGCCCGCTACCGGGAGTCGATTCGTGAGGAGAAGGGCGGAACCTACGGTGTAAGCGTTTCCGGTTCGGTTTCGCATACTCCGGTCGACAGATACGGTCTGCAAATCAGTTTCGACACCAACGAGGAGATGGTCGAAGAACTGCGGGACATAGTCCGGCAGGAAATACGGGAGATGGCCGACAAGGGGCCCGACGGCGAAACGATGGAGAAAATCCGCGGCTACTTGCGGAAGAACTGGGAAAGCGGACTGGAACAGAACGGCAACTGGCTCTCTTTCATCAGCGACTGGAAATTCGAGAATCTCGACTATGTGAGCGATTATCTGCCGGCACTCGAAGCCGTTTCTTCGTCCGACGTGCAGCGTCTGGCAAAGAAGATCCTCGCCGACGGCAACCTCGTGAACCTCGTCATGCGTCCCGAAACGCCCGAAGTCCCGGATACGAAGGCGGAGCAACCTGCGGAAACCGCATCGGACGAGCCGTTCGACATCGAAGAGTGCCGCAAGGCGGCCGGCGAGGGCGACGTCGCTGCATGCAGGACTCTGGGAGAATATTACGAAAACCCGAAAGATGAATCCATCCAGCCGCGGAATCTTTACGCCGCACAGAACTGGTACCGCAAGGCGGCAGATTCGGGGGATTCCGAAGCAGAATATCTGCTCGCATGCAGCTACCTGAACCTATGCGAGGATTTGGAGGAACCGCGGCCGGATGATCTTCGGAACGCCCTGCATTGGTTCCGCAGGGCGGCCGGACAAGGACATGCCGGAGCGCAGGAGAGACTTGCGGCATGGAGCGGCGAAGTTGCGGCTGTCACGGCGCAGCCGGACGCACCCTTATCGTGCGGTCGGGGCAAAGATCGGTCCGTAATCGACGACTATGCGAAACTGCTCAATACGTTCGACGCGGCGATGTCTCACGGTACCCGGCTGGTGACCTCTCCTAAAGACAAAGGCGTGATTGTCGGCCGTACCCGGTACGAGGAGCTCCGTAAGGAGCTGTTGACGGGCGATCGTTACGGGGCGGCGACTTATCGTGCCGCGCTGGACTCGTTGCAGGCGCACCATACGATTCGGTCGTTTCAGGATATGGCTCGGGATTATATGTTCACGATGCTGCGAAAGTTCTACGACGAGCGGCCGATCGAATGGAGCCAGCCCCGAAAGACCGGAAAAGGATGCTACGAAATGACCGACATGAAAACCCTGTTTATATATGTGATAGAGGAACGTGAAGAGGGTATCCGAATCTGCCGCAAAGAATCCGGCGAAGAATGAAACCTGTAAAAAGGAGATTTTTCGATATGAGAAACGATATGCTGCAACCCGGATACACTATATGTCGGATCCGAAGATCGGGGTAAAACCGCGACTCTTTTTATAGTATGTCTGCAATTTATCGTGACTGTTGGATGTCGCATGTTCTTCCGACTGCCGGTTACCGGGTGGGATGCATATTTCATCATTACATTAACAACAAAGGGACAATGATAAATATTCTTACCACAAGCAAATAAAAAGTTCAAATCAAATTTTTCGGGAATATTTATCGAAGGGGGGGGCTCTTTTGGGCAATGGTTTATTTTCAGTTTCGGCCACTAAAATACCGCATTTTTGTACAATCATTCACTTATTTTCTTCCTCTCAAAGAAGAGTTCGGGCAATATGATCTTTATCTCTTTTGCAGCTTTCTCGCTCTGCCAATAGACAATGAAATTTACCATTGCACGTTTTAATTCGTAGCCTTGTCTGTGCAGCCTTTCATAATGTTCTGACATGAAATTTCGAGAAAATTTCAACACGGATTGTCCGTTTCCATCCAAGCATTCGTCTCCCCTGACATACAAAGTATCACCGCTTCTGAGTCGAGCGATCTGCGGCTGTCGATCAATGAAATAATCCAGCCATATATTACGGTGAGTCAAGTGTATTGCCAATTCTTCCGGCGGCAGATAGTCATTTATATCTTCAATATGCTCGACATCTTCTGAGGATAGGCCGTCGAGGAAATCAGAATTCAGGTGAATTGTCAGTTCCCGTCGTGCCCTTGTCATGGCAACATACAGTTGTCGGGTTCTTTCGTCAGAAGACAAATTGAAGTTGTTCAGCATCAAAAAAACATGATCGAACTCTTTGCCTTTTACCTTGTGGATCGTCGAAACGAATATTGTCTCTCCGCTTTCACCAAAGAAATCATTCAGTTTAGACTCTCTGATAAAAAGCTCCAAATCGGACTTGTATCTTCTTTTAGGATTAATCGTTTCAAAATCCCGAATTAAGTTTAAACAACTTTCTATGTTACTACTGTTTTGAAATACGGACTGCAACTCCCTCTTCGCCTGATCCCATACATCATCGTCAATCAGGAAAATATCTTCCACTGAATGCAACCGAGAAAGAAAAAAATTGATTTCATCAAGTTTCAACAAGCAGAATTCGCTGTTATTCTGAATCAACCGTGCCGGCATCCCGTTTTTAAGCAGAAGCCCTGACACCTGCAAAGCCTCGTCATTCGTATGTGTAAGCACACAAACGCTTCCGCGAAGTTCGGTGGATAGAATATCTTTCACCAACGGCTCAATAAGATTTTCACTCTTATAACGAACCACTTTAATTTTTCCGTTATCAGTCTGTTTGGCGATAATCGAATTTTCTTTCAGTCGATGACGAATGCGTGTAACGAATTGATTCGTAAAATCGACGAGATTGCTTTTGCTACGAAAATTCTCAACCAGTTCGTATTTCGTGGCTCCGTATTCCCGAATAAGCCTTTTGAAATATTGGGCGCTCGCATGCCGGAATTCATAGATACTTTGGTCATCATCCCCGACTGCAATAATCCGCATATCGTCGTTATGCTTTATAAGAGCCTCAATCAGCGAGAACTCGTCTTCATTCATGTCCTGCGCTTCGTCGATGACCAATACATTTTTTGTAATGCGACTCAATTCCACATCCCCTTTTCCGATGCGTTCGACGGCACATTTCAAAACATTGTCTACTTTTTCCAGACTGCCGATCTGCCCCAGCAGATCGAAGCAATAGGAATGGAAGGTCTTTATCTCGATGAAATTGGCGGCGTTGCCGATCAGTTTGAGCAACCGTTTCTTGAATTCGGTGGCCGCTGCCCGTGAAAAAGTAAGCATAAGCAACTGCTCGTGCTTGACATCCTCCATGAGCATCAGGGATGCCAATTTATGTACCAAAACCCGGGTCTTACCGCTTCCGGGGCCGGCTGCAACTACGATATATTTCGATTCCTGATCCCGAATAATTTGTAATTGCGCGGGAGAGAGTTCGCCGAAAAGTTGCCTGTATTTGGCAGGAGTGATATTCCGTTTTATCTCAGATTGCCGACTGCCTTTGAAATACAAATTGAGAAACGATGCATAATTCAATGCGAAATAATCGTCCACAAATTTAAGCGCATCCTCCGAACCGGCAATCATCTTTTGGGCATATTCCCCGACGATATGAATTTGCTGAATTTTGTTTTCATAGAACCGCAGGAGCTTCTGGTAATCTTCGAGTTTGTAGCGTTTCTTGTTGTCTTTTTCAAGCCGTTCGATCGTCAGTCTGTTGTAGACGACCAAGAAGCCGCCCTCGATTTTGAGCGCTTCGATTCGGGAAAGATAGAATAACGCGTCTTCGACCTCTTCCAGAGAGATTTTTCGCCCGAAAGCTTCGATCGATCTTTCGAAAGCCTCTTTGAGTTCGAGAACAGAAAATTCTATGAGAGCCTCCTCCTTGTCTGCCCCTGTATTTTCAGTGCTTCTGTCATAAAGAAATCCGACGATGAATTTCGCCAAATCATGGCGCAACTTCATTTTGTCCCGGAAAGTCTCTTTCGGCTGCATCCATGTAATCAGTACTTGATCCTTGGAAAACGCCGGACTTTTACGCTTGATCCAGTTCTTTATCGCCCAAAAATTGAGTATGACTTTTATCTTGTTCAGGGTGATATTTATCTCTTTCAGAGCCGCATCGTGTATCGCAGCCACGGCTTTTTCGTTGATTTCTTTCAGGTAAAAGACTTTCTCCGGATTGTCGAACATGTCGAGCAGGAAACTCTCGATCCAACAAGCCTCCTTTACGATCAGAAGAGACCGATTGCGGGACTCGCTTCTTTTGATGAATGCCGTCAGGTCTTTTGCATCGGCCAAAATCTCCTCTTCACGCATCAGATTCACTGCGCTTATCACCTCTTCTTTCTTAATTCCCAGATGGTCGCTGATATAATCGATCCGCGATTCCGCTACCTCGTCATCGGATTGCTTGCGGCTTCTGCTCGAAAAGAGCTTTTTGATAATCCGCACAGCATATTCCTGCCGTTTCCCGTCGAAACGTGCGGATGCCCGTATTTTCTCAATCGCCTCCTGCGCTGTTTTCGAGCGAATGCTGTTGGCAAAAACTCGCGGCATGTTCTGGCCGCGTTTCAGATAGCCGGCATCTTCCAAGGCCGAGATTGCGGTGGTTACCCGAGTTTCGATTTCCGGAACGCTGTCATCCCACCCCGCTTTGCGTGCAATCTCCAATGCCGAATTCGATACCGTGGAACGGAATCGGGCGAGCTCCTTAATCGCTTTCCAAACCTGCTGAATCTCTTTGAAAGAGAGTTTGGTCTGATTGAGAAGAACAAAGTGTTTATTCAAATCGTCTTCGTTGAACAGGACATAACATTCCGCCTCGATGCGTTCATTACGTCCGGCCCGGCCTGCTTCCTGAATGTAATTTTCCAAAGAGTCGGATATGTCGTAATGAATGACCATACCGACATCCTTTTTATCGACGCCCATTCCGAAAGCCGAAGTCGCGACCATAATCTGAAATTCACCGGCTATAAAGGCATTTTGATTCGCCGTTTTCTCCCGGGTGTCCATCCTGCCATGATAGGCCCGGGCCGGGAATCCGTCCCGGGTCAAACATCTCGCCAACTCCGTCGCCCGATGCGTCCGCGATACATAGACGATCGTCGGGCAACTCTTAGCTTCGAGCAAGCACCTCAAAGTCTGATATTTCTGCGCCGCATCCGTCTGGGCCAATACTTTGAAGTGCAGATTCGTCCGGGAGGCTTTCGAAGCGAACACTTCGAATTCGAGCGAAAGTTTCTCCCGAAAATAACTTCGGATGTCCTCGATGACCTTTTGTTTCGCCGTAGCTGTAAAACAGGAAACGGGAATCGGCTCGGCCATATTCTTCTTTTCTTGAATCGATCGGATAAAATCGCCGATATATAGATAATCGACGCGGAAATCTTGTCCCCACGCAGAAAAACAGTGCGCCTCGTCGATCACGAATCGCACGACATTCCGCCCCAGAATCAACCGTTCGATCGTTCGCGAACGCAGCGATTCGGGAGAAATGTAAAGAATGGATGCCGATCCGTCTTCCACCCGTTCGAATGACTTCGCCCTTTCGATCGGATCGAGCAACCCGTTGATAGTAACAGCATCGGTAATCTCGACTTTTTCCAAGTTATCGACCTGATCTTTCATAAGCGATTGTAACGGCGATATTACGATCGTCAAACCCTTGGCGTTTTCTCCGCTCATCAGGGCCGGGAGTTGAAACGTAATCGACTTTCCGCCGCCGGTCGGAAAAACAGCCAGCAGGGATTTGTTATCCACAGCAGCTCGAACCGCATTCTCCTGCAAAGGTTCGCCGGCATAACATCGGAAAGAATCGAATCCGAACCAGTGTTTCAGTCCTTTATGAATATCCAGTGCGCTATTGCAGTACGGGCAACCTTCGACACAAGGAGTATTGCGCAGCCGGAACATGATGCGCTCGACATGCGGATAATTTTTCAAGACCCAAGGCGGAGTAATGGAATGCGTTTTCCGATGACGCACCAGAGAATCAATCAATGACAGGCAATAAGCCAATTCAATCGGATGTTTTGCGATCATTCCTGCCAAGTCGGCATGTATGCAGATTTCCGCTTCGAATTTCTGACGGATCAAATTTTCGAGATCTTTTTTTTCAGAGGCATAAGAAATAAAACGGAAAAAAGCCTGAAACTCCGGTGTATCCCCCAGCAATCCGAAAAATATCTGTTTAAGAAGATCGTCTTTCCGCTGAAAAGCCGCAATTTCGTCGTGGAATAAATACCGGGCTTTGGCTGAATCGTTCAACGGGTTATTCACCTCGTCCGTTTGCAGTTTGTCGTCTTTCAGGAGTGCATGGTAAGGTTTCGTCGGAAAAAGCAACGGGGAGAGAGGCAAGGTGTCGATGACATCGGCCGGATTTATTCCTGCGTCCTGTAAAGCGCTGCCGATATATTTTATATCATGATTGAGGATATTATGCCCACAAACGAATTGGGTGCCGCTGAGAAACGCTACGAACTCCGAAAAAGATTTTTTGTGGAATTCGCATCCGTCGCTTCTAACACCGCCGATATCGAGTATTTGTCGGCTCTTCGGCTCGATCTCGGTATCGATAAATGCAATCGGGTATTTCATTTTATGAATTTTGTGATATCCTGCCCGTCCTACGAAAAGTAAAAACGCAAGTTTATCCAAATATAGTGAAAATGATTCATTTTACAAGACGTAAACGGCCTATAATAAATAATTTATTGTACATTTGCAGTATAACTACTATTTTTACTCCATGAAATCGCGCCTCAAAAAACTCCTTAAAGGAGTTATTGTTTCGTCCATGGCGACTTTGGCGAACACTTACGGAGCCGAAGCAATGCCGACCTACCAGTTTTCGGACAATCCGTCCGATGATGCCACGGATGAATACGGAGAATCGTCTAAAAACGGAAGCATCAAGATGTTGCTGCATCTGAATTCGGACGATACCTATGCGTTGTCAGGACACCGAAGCCACAGTTCACATCGCAGTCATAGTTCGCACAGATCACACAGTTCTCATCGGTCGGGATCGTCCCATTATTCCCATTATTCGTCCGCTACTACATCCGGAAATACGTCATCCTCCTCCGTATCGCCAGCCAATTATACCCTCGGATCGAGAACCCTCTCAATGAACACCTACGGGGCGGATGTCAAAGCACTGACCGATTTATTGGTTAAGCACAAATATATTGCACGATCGGCTGTCGGTACGAATTATCTAGGTTATGTAGTCTATGATGCGGATGTCAGAAATGCCGTTAGGGCTTTTCAGAAAGATGCGGGTTTGTCGCAGGACGGTATTGCCGGAAATGCCACGATTGCTAAATTGCAAACGTGGGTTCCCAAGGTTTACAATCTGGGAGACCGGGTATTGAAAAAAGAGATGCGGGGCGCAGATGTAACCCAACTGAAAAATATCTTGATCGACAAGGGATTCCTCGAAAAACCGTTTGTCAAGGGTGAAACACTGTTCGACACAGCGATTGAAACGGCGTTGAAGAGATTTCAGGATAGTATCGGTATCGATACGACGGGAAAAGTCGATGCACAAACGTTTTATTTTCTGAAAAAGCAAAATGATCGACATTGAATTGAATCCACAAGGCGACGTTATACTTAACGTCGACAAGTCGATTTACGACGAATCCGTCATCGATAAAGTCCTGTATTGGTGGGCGGGCGATTATGTAATCACCCGGCGAAACACCCCGGGGACGAGCGTACAGACGATTATCGTCTCGGCTTCGAATCCGATCACACAGGAGGCATTCGATAGGATGCGAAAGAAACTGAGCGCAGATTTTGTCGATTATAAAAACAGGGCGCTCATCGCTTCGGAAACCCGAGACCTGCGGAACATTCTTTATGCCAAGGCTTTCGCCAACAGCGACGATTTTGTCGAGTTCGAATTCAAAGATTGACGATGTATTACCTGCTGCCGTTCCGGTTTCATGTTTTCCGCAATCAGGAGTTGCTGACCAATGACCTTGGGGACTACCTGCTGTTGCCCCGTGGCAGCGTACAACGCATCGTCGATCGGAAAGTGCTCCCGGAAGAGGAATTGTACAAGAATCTGACAGCTTCATTCTTTATTTGCGAAAAACCGTTGCCCCGGCTGATTGACACGATGGCGATCCGTTTGGCTACCCGCAAGGCATTTCTCGATCATTTTACTGCGCTGCATATCTTTGTGCTGACACTTCGCTGCAACCAGAACTGTATTTATTGTCAGGCATCCAGTCAGGAAAGTTGCCGGGATGAATATGATATGAGCGAACAGACGCTCCTGCATGCCGTCGATCTGATGTTTCGTTCTCCGTCCCCTTGCCTGACAATGGAGTTTCAGGGAGGCGAGCCTACGTTGGTCCCGCATCTCATCCGCCGGGCCATTGAATATGCCGAAGAGAAGAATCTGACCGAAAACCGCAAACTTACCTATGTAATTTGTACCAATAGCGTCAATCTGACGGACGAATTGCTCAATTTGTGCAGACAATATGGCGCGGTTATCTCGACTTCGCTTGATGGCCCGCTGTACCTGCACAACCACAACCGGGGAAAAACGGACAGCTATCAGCGCGTTGTTGCCGGAATTGCGAAGGCTCGCGAAGAATTGGGCGAAGGCCGGGTTTCCGCATTGATGACGACCTCGGAGTATTCGCTCGGCTTTCCGCGGGAGATTATCGATGCTTATCGGGAAAACGGATTTCACAGTATCTTCATCCGGGCGCTCAATCCTTACGGACTGGCGAAAGACAATGCCGATTGGACTGCTTATTACGATCGCTTCGTTGAGTTTTACAAGCAGGCACTGGATTATATCATCGAACTCAATAAATCGGAAGAGGTGTTCGTCGAAGAGTTTGCGACACTTATTTTGCGCAAAATTCTGACACCTTTTCCGATCGGGTTCGTCGACCTGCAATCTCCGGCAGGAATTATCAACGGTGTAATCGTCTATAACTATGACGGATATGTCTATGCTTCCGACGAATCCCGAATGCTGGCCGAATTCCGGGATTATACATTCCGGTTGGGATCGGTAACGGATCGGTACGAAGATTTGTTCTACGGCCGCAAAGCGCAGGAGATTTCCCGCCTGTGGGCGACAGAGTACATTGCCGGTTGTGCCGATTGCGCTTTTCAGTCGATTTGCGGGGCCGATCCCGTGCGGAACTACTCCACGCAGGGCGATATGTACGGATTCCGGCCGACCTCGACCTTCTGCCGGAAACACAAGGCGATTATCGAACACATCTTCGGCCTGCTGGCGGATCGTAGGGAAGAGGTGCTGCCGATTTTCAAAAGTTGGATCACGGGAACACGGGGATAATGAGAGATACGATCGACATAAATTCCAACGACAACGCGCTGTTCATCACTTCACAGTGCAACAACCGCTGCGTCATGTGCTGCCAGCCGCCTTTGCTGCGAAACGATCTCGACGGCTATTTTCAGAAAAACATGGCTCTGATCGACTCCGCTCCGCGGGAACTGCGTTCGATCGGAATTACGGGAGGCGAACCGACCCTGCTCGGCGACCGGCTGTTCGAGCTGCTTCGCCATATTCGTACGAAACTGCCGGAAACCGAAATTCACCTGCTGACGAACGGACGCGCATTCGCCGACAAAGAGTATGCCCGAAAACTCGCCGAATGCGGCGAGGAAAAGATACTTCTCGGCATTCCACTTCATGCCGA